>JAUHVL010000001.1 GCA_030425045.1 bacterium | reverse complement strand
ATCGGGTCATCCATGCCCGACCCTTCGGGCAAGTATTGGTCATCTCCTATTTAAAAAAAAGATGTTTAAAACTTGCCCACGAAGTGGGTGCGACCATGACGGGAGCATTTTAAATGTCTAAAAACAGGGACGTTTTTAAAGGATTATCAAAAATAGTTTTAATTTCAAAAATGAAACTTATCCATTTAAGTACATCAGTTTATAAAAATTACCCAAAACTCTATTCAAGTTAATTTTTTTATATTAAGAATCACTGAAATTAAGGACATTTTTATGAAATATATTTTAATCGCACTTACGTTATCACTTTTCTCTTCTTTCTCGTTTGCTGGTGAATTTTCAAAAATAGACCAAACCGTAAGAGAAACTATAATCGAATCTTTTAATAAAGATATTGAAGGGTCGAGAATTTATACGATTGATTTTTCAACCGATATTTGGAACTTAAAAGTTGTCGAATACAATACTGAACACTGCTTAATGGAAGTCTCTGCTTATGCCAGCCTACCGAGTAATTGGGGAAGTGCCGTTCATCAAGTATGGGTTTGTATCACAAAAGACGAAAATGGTGACTACGAAGGCGAAGTATTCGACTACGACTTACTCTAAACTACCACTGCCCCTGATTTTCCATTGAAGCCCACGGCTCCTGTGGGGCCAACGCCTCACCTTTTTGTAACAGCTCAATTGAAATATTGTCTGGTGTTTTTATAAAGGCCATATAACCATCTCTTGGAGGGCGGTTAATCGTGACTCCTTTATCCATTAAGTCTTGGCAAACATCATAAATATTTTCGACCCGATAAGCGAGATGACCAAAGTTACGAGCGTTTCCAAGCTCCTCAACATTTCCATTTTCATCAGGCCAGTTATAAGTTAACTCAACGAGGGGAGACTTTTTCTCTTTAGCATTTTCTAAATCACCTTTGGCCGCCAAAAAAACCAAGGTAAATTTTCCTTGCTCACTATCGTATCTTCTGGTTTCAACCAGCCCTAATTTATTGACGAAGAAATCTAATGTTTCATCTAAATTTGATACTCTAATCATACTATGTAGGTATTCCATTAAACTGCTCCTTCAATCCTAAGTAGTTTTTCTTTTGTTTTTATTCCACCAATCGCCGAAAACCCATGCATTTTTCCGTTACTTCCAACCACTCGATGACAAGGCATGAGGATTAAAAAAGGGTTTCGTGCCATAGCACTTCCTACAGCACGAGCAGCTCCGGGGCTTCCTGACTTTTTTGCTAGCTGACCATAAGTTATCACTTGGCCGGCTTTTATCTTCATGGTGTTTTGATAAACTTTTTTACGAAAAGTCGTCATTCCTTCAAAATCAAGAGGGACATCTTCAAAAGATTGTTTCTTTCCTGATAAATGTTTTTGAATTTTTTTTGAGAGAGACTTTACCCAAGAGGCTGGGTTTAACACGTCTTCGCTTTGCCAACGTTGCTCGATATCCACTTTTGCTGAAACAAGATCTGCCCCAGCAAATTGAACACCAACAACTTTTTTCTCTCGATAAATGATGGCAATAAAGCCAACTGTCGTTTCAAATAAAAAAGAACTCTTCATTAATAAGTAAGTAAACTTTTTAATTCGTTATAAACATCATCAATTTGAGGAAGAATCTGCTCTTCTAAGTCAGGACAATAAGCAACATGAGAATCCATTGCCGTTACCCTTTTAATAGGAGCATCTAAAGATTCAAAACACTCTTCATTAATACGAGCGGCAATTTCTCCAGCAAACCCTGACGTTTTCGTTTCTTCATGAGCAATCAAGATTCTATTTGTTTTAGCAAGAGACTCTTTAATTGCTTCCATATCAAAGGGAGCGAGAGTTCTAAGATCTAAAATTTCAACTGAATAACCTTCAGCTTCTAACTTTTTAGCTGCTTCAACTGATTTTTGAACGAGTGCACCCCAGGTAACCACTGTTACATCTGTCCCTTCTTGAACCATCCGAGCTTTTCCAAAAGGAATCATATACTCGTCACCTGGATCCGCTGTTCTGTTATAACCTTGATAGTAAAGATGCTTATGCTCTAAAAACATAACAGGATCATCAGCTCTAATTGCTGTTCTCAATAAGCCAGCAGCATCTAGGGCGTTTGAAGGATAAGCCACGCGAATACCGGGAATATGAGTGTAAAAAGACTCTCCGGTTTGAGAGTGATACATGGCCCCACCTCTTAAGTATCCACCGATGGGAACACGAACAACCATAGGACAACTAAAGTCACCACCAGAACGATAACGAGTCGTCGCCATCTCATTTTTTAACTGCATAAAAGCAGTCCAGATATAATCGAAAAACTGAATTTCAACGACAGGTTTAATTCCTCTGATCGCTTGGCCAACGGCACGACCAATAATATTAGCTTCAGCAAGTGGTGAGTTAAAAACTTGTCCATGACGAGAAGCTCTTTGAACACCTGAAGTAATTTTAAAAACTCCCCCTTTTCCTTTTAAAGAAGCATCATCTAATTTTTCTAGTTCTGAAAAATCAGCAACGTCTTCTCCAAACATACGAAGCATAGGATTTTTAATGAATTCATCTTTTAAAACTTTATTAATAGCACCGGCCATAGGCACATCAGCTTTTCCACTGAACTGAGGCTCAGTTGAAAACATATCTTCAGAAGTAATATCGACATCCTCAGAGTAAAGATACTTAAGAGCATCTTCCTTTTTAGGCCATTCAGTTTCAATAGCTTTTAACATAGCCTCACGACAATGTTTTGCAATGTCTGTCCTCACTGTTTCAACTTCTTTTTCAGACATAATGCCACTTTCAATTAAAAACTTCGGAAAGCTATTGATGACATCAATTTTCTTTTCTTGTTCTAACTCTTCCGTCGTACGGTACATCGTTTGATCATCAGACATGGAGTGTGAATATGGTCTTGTCACTTTGGCGTGAACAAGAACAGGACCGTTACCTGCTCTCAAATACTTCGCAGCCTCAGTCATTGTGGCAAACGATTCGATTGGACATGTTCCATCTGTTGTATAAATTTTTAATCCAGGAAAATCAGAAAGGGCCTTAGAGATCGAACCACCTGGTGTTTGAACTTCTACAGGAACAGAAATAGCATAACCATTATCTTCAACCATATAGAGTACGGGAAGTTTGTTTACACATGCCGTAGTAATCGATTCCCAAAATTCACCTTGTGATGTTGTTCCATCACCTGTTGAAACATAAATAATTTCATCATTTTTAAATTCAGGAACTTCAATTTCATCTTTAGATAATTGCCCAAAGTATTCACCTGCTTCTGCGAGACCAACAGCTTGTAAAAACTGAGTTCCCGTACAAGAAGATTTCGAAACAATATTATAATCGATATGTCCCCAGTGGGCAGGCATTTGACGACCTTTTGAAGCAGTATCACCCAAGTTTCCATTTGCCTGACAAAGCATCTCGTAAGCTGAAACACCTAGACCGGTACAAAGGGCACGATCACGATAATAACAAATGAACCAATCATGCTTAGGCTTTAAAGCGTGGGCCGTTGCCGTTAGGATTCCTTCGTGGCCTGCACCTGAAATTTGAAAGAATGCTTTTGATTGCTTCTTCATTGAAATTTCGGTGTCATCTAAAGTTCTCGACATAAAAACGTTTTTCAACATCTCTGTCAGTTTTTCTTTATCTAAACCATATCGCTGGGCCAACTTGATTTTTTCTTCGTAAGCCTTAGGTAACGATTTTTTTATCTTTTGAGTTCCTCTGGTAGATTTCGTACTTCTTTGAGTTTTCTCCAACATGACCATCCTTAAATAAATTTAATTTACTACAAGTCTTATTTATGCTGGAGAACTCTACCTAATAGATCGGAAATTGTGACGATACGAAGCGTTAAGTACTAGAAACCAGAAGAGAGAGAAAAGACAAAATGGCGGTCTTCTTTACCACGAAAGCTATTACTGGTTGTATCAATAGCGTAAGTTGTAAGATCAAATTCAATTTTTCGACTTCGTACCCCTAAGCCTGCAGAACCAAAGCCGTCCCCATAACCAAATCTGAGAAAAAGAACTCTTTTAATATCGAGCTCAGCTCCTAGGGCAAGTCTTCTTGTACTTGAAGTTCCCGTATAGGCCATAGTGGCATCTTTATAATTGAGCTCCATATGAAAGCGAGTCACTTTTCCAATTTGAGGAGTTAACGAAAAGCCCACATCGAGACTTTGTTTCATTTTATCGGGAGCCCCACCATAACTTCCCGAAGCACTGAATACTTGAGAGCTTGCATTATTTAATTTCGCTGCAAATGTTGGAAGCCCGGCCCATGGCAAGGTTAATCTTGCTCCACCTGTAAAAATCGTGGCTTTCCCCTGCTTATAGTCTGTGTTTGCTAATTCTACTGTGGCATTAGGATCTCTTTCATCTATGACTTCTTTTCTTATAAGATAAGTTGCCGTCCCGCCAATTTTAAAAATTCCACCAAAAAATGAAAGTGTAATAGAAGCATAAGGTCCATGATCAAGTCTTTCAGCAAATTCAAAAAGTGGATCCGGTCCAGAGCCTATTGTCGCTCGCAATTGTTTTGAATAGAGATAACCAAGAGAGAAAAACCTCATGGTAAAGTTAGGAGTGAGGTGAAATCTTGTATGACTTAACTTCCCTCGATCTTCATTGAGAAGTTGTCTTACTCCATCGACAGAAAATCCTTTACCAAATCCAGATGCGGCATCAGTTAAGGAACCTCCTGTCGCCATATTTTTCCAACCATTATTAAATTCAAGATGAAGGTTACTTAAATGAAACCGTCCATACCTTGTGGTTCCAAAACCTGCGGGATTATAAAAAGCAGATCCACTATCATCAGTTTTACAAATATAAGCATTTCCCATAGCAAGGGCCCTTGCGGAAGTCGCAAGCTCAGGAAAAACAGCATCTTCAAAATCAATGAGGGCCCAACTTGTAGCTGGAAGAAGATAAAAGATTAATATGAGGTAGGCGCTAGCTCTCATCATCTTCTATTATAAGTTTTTGTGGTGTTTATTTCAGTAATGCATCAATTGCCGCTTTACTTGAGAAAAATAATTTAATCAGATTTTTTCCGACCCCAAATTCTTTGAAGACCAGAAGTACAGCTTGAAGTTATACTTCCCACTCCACTTCTTACCAAGTTTGCTCCATCAGAAACAGTCGTTCCGACAGATCGAATCGCATTAATCGCTGAGTTAAAATCAGGATCGGCCATCCCAATGTATTGATACGTTTGCTCAAACAAAAAGCCAGCTCCTCTTCCTGTATAGGATGTGGAATTGACGAGTGTGTTGAGTAATAATCGCGATCCTCTCAACGCAAAATTATCGTTTTCACGAGTTAGGAGCTCATTTCCATAATGACGAAAAAGGTGAAGTCCCAAACTTAGTTCATCTCCCGTCGATATGATTCCAGAAAAACCATAACGAAGTCCTTTTCTCATCAAACCTTCACTTGCATTATTTCTCAGTAAACGATTCGATTTTTGTACCCCGCTTTTTAAAGAAGAGATTGTTAAAGTTATTTCTCTTTTTAATACGTCATCTATATTTTCGGGAAGTGCTTTCTCTAAATCATTTAATAAGGTCTGAGGATCATCCACTTCTTGTAAAAAAAGAGAGAGTGCACTTTTTAATTCGATATGAAGAAAAAGTCCGCCAGGAGTTTTTGCGAGGCCTTCAAGTTGTCGTGAAACAAGTGGTAACTCAGCCACCAACTTCATGAAAAAAGCATCGGCAAAGTCGGAAAGTTGATCAACTGATTTTGCAATTTTATACATTTCAATCGTGTGAATAAAATCTATGAATATTTCGATATTTGCATTATCAGCAGGTATGGCCATTCCTGGATTTGAGAAAAGCTCATCAAAGTAACTGGTCACATAATGTCGAGCAGTTCTTCTAAGTGCAACAGTTCCGATATCTGCTAGCCCTTCAAGTAACTGCCTCGAAGCTACACTCGCTCCCTCCATTGAGACACGTCCACTCGCTAAAGCAGCAGAGTCTCTCAAAGAGGCTGAAGCAACCTCTGCCATTTGTTCAGTAGAGCCCATACTGCTCCAAATTAATGGACCAAAGTCTTTAATCATCGTAATTGATTCTTGAATTGAACGTACTGCTCTTCTTTCCATAAAGGTCATACTATCTAATTTTTCAAATAAGTTTGTCGTTTCTAAAAAAATCGTTACTAACCTATCTCGATCACGAAATGCCGGATCAAAATAAGACTCAAAGGCCTTGTGTACAAGCTCTCGAGAAGGATCATCGAGTTGTGAATAGCTTACTTCTTCAGTAAAAACCTTCGTAAGCAAATCTCTTAACTTTTCTTCTTCACGATCCAAATTCAGTTTTTGAAAAGAAAATAAACTCGCCGGTTTTCTTAAAGGTGTGGCCAGTTGATCTACAACTAAGGTTGTTGAAAGGAATATAAATAAAAGAACGTAGTTTTTCACATTAATAATATCGGTATATTAGAGAGAAAAAATTAACCAATATAAACTGATGTAGTTAAATGGATATGTTTCATTATTAAAATTTAAACTATTTTAGATAACCCAATAAAAACATCCCTGTTTTTAGACGTTTAAAATGCTCCCTTCGTGGTCGCACCCACTTCGTGGGCAAGTTTTAAACATCCATAGTTTTTAATTAGGAGATGACCAATACTTGCCCGAAGGGTCGGGGCAGGATGACCCGATATTGGTTATCGCAAAACATGGAAGTTTTAATTTATATTTTGTAAGTATTTGGAACTTTATAAATGTTACAACTTTACATTGATAACTTATCTCTAATTAAAGGCATCAGTTTATAACCTATAGTTTTTCTCAAAAATTAAATCTAAACATATATATTCCGATAAGTTAGGTAATGTTGATCAAAGCTTTAAGTTTATATTTATTATTGGGACAATTGATTTATTCATCTCCCCCTTGTGTTAGCTCACTTCAAAAAATGTTTGCTGACACAACAGAGAGAAAAATTAAACGCCTTGAAGAAGCAGCCCTTAGGCTTGATGACATCCCCTTTGATAATGATATACCTCCAGAAAGAGTTCGCTTACTAAAAAACACCGGTGAGCTCTTTAAAATTCTTAAGCAAATTTCCAATAAAAATCAAAGAAAGACTCATTTTAGTTTTTGGCTCCCCTTTGAAGAAGCTTTGCTCAATGATGAAGTTCTTAATAATCCAGAACAAGCCAGAAGAATTCTACAAGCCTACAATGCCCTCATGCGAGATCCAGACCTGACAAGACTTAACTTAAGGGAGCTCGTTCTCAGTAACAACTTAGTTTCGAAAAAAAATACCATTGCCGTTCTCGATCGGCTTAGCAAGTTTTATTCTCTGGCTTTAGGGTATAAAGTTGATTTCACAGACCATGAACAATTATTACGTTTCTATGGTGTTACTAAAAAAAATGAACTTGGTGAAAGAATAAGGGAGCTTACCTTACTCAATCGAAGTCGAGCTGAAATTTTAAGACCCGTTTTAAATGCTGAATTTACCGGTAATGAAGTCTACGAAAGGCTTTATTCCAAATTATTATTTCGAATCTTTCCCGACGCAAGAGAGCTTCCTATCTCTGGAGCTAGTTCAAGTTTCATTCTTAATAGATTAGACAGCACATTTGTATTGGAAGTGATTGAAGGACTCGATTTAAGCGATGAGCTCAAAGAGCGCTACTTAAAAGCTCTCAACACCGTTAAAGAAAAAATGTCTCAACGAGGTGATACTAATCGCAATCTCAAAGCGACCTTAGCTTTAATTACAATCAATGCGTTTAAAGACGCCAAAGGTGCCGATGATTATATTATTAGATCTATTTTCGATCATAAAAAAGTTTCAGATACTCATATACTAAATATTCAAGGCCGAATCAGACATGAAGCACGTGTCGATGATATTATTGAAGTTCGGTTTTCAGAATACGTAAATAAAGTCGATCAGCTTAATGCGAGAAGATTAACTCTTTATGACTCTATCGCTAATGCCAGAACCTATCGACCTGAACTGATAAGCGAATTAAGTCTGCTTGAGGGAAGAATTCCCGCACAAAATATCGACGACTTTGATATCGACCTTGAAGCTTTTGAAAGAGAGCTTGCAAGAATTGAGTATCAGCTGGATCAGTTAATTGAGAGAGCCGTTTCAAGACTTGAGCCTCAAGAGATAACAAATTTTGAAGGTCTCAATTACCGTTGGGAAAGACTTGTCCCCGGTAATTCTTATACGCTAGAGGGAGTTGATTACCAAAGCGTGCAGTTTACCAGCTCTGTTGTCGAATTTTTCAATAACGACCCTAAGCTCGGAGCGAGATTTCTCACGGCCTTAAAAAAGTCTTATGTTGCCATAAAAAATAGTTCAGGACTTCGAAGACTTCCAAGTATTCATAAAGACTTTAGGGATATTAAACTCATTAGAAGCCATGGAAAAATTCGAATTGTCGGTAGACTTATTAATGGAAGAATCTACTTCTTTCATATTCATAATTCTGAAGAAGCTTATAAGAATCAACAAATGAGTACTCTCGTTGAAAACTTTTCTCCCTAAAGAAAAATAAAAAGTAGAACAAACGTAAGAATGAGAAGTAAAACAAAAACTTCAAATTTTTTACTTTGGGCGCCTTCCTCTTTTCGAAACTCTCCATGAGTTCGAAAATAGGCATCATTGATATTATCGACAACAAATTGCAAATCAGCTAATGGAGTCACCCCAGTAAAGCTATAGAGCACTTCTCTATTTTCACAAAAGGTAACATAGGGAACACCTTTGACTCCAAAATGGGCGGCCAGCTCAGGGCTTTCCATTGTGTCGATCTCGTACACATTGACATCAGAATTATTTTCATTGAGCGCTTTAAATACCGGGTCCATGGTCTTACAAGGTCCACAAGTTGGAGAAAAAAACTTAATCACAAAAAGTCCTTTCTCTTGATTAACCAGCTGATCAAAGTTTTCACCATTAATTCTTTTCATTGAAGACCTTCTCAAATTGTGTGATTTCACCGTTTATTGCTTCTTTTCGGGTCATCCCTACTTTTTCTAAAACTCGTATAGAAGATTTATTTGATGGGTCGGTAGAAGCAACAATTCTATTTAACTGAAGTGATCTCCCATAAGCGATCATGGCGATGCAAGCTTCAGTAGCGTAACCTTTTCCCCAATCTTTTTTCTGAATCATATAACCAAGTTCTGGATCAGCGTTTAATACTTTTTTAAGCATTATCCAACCAACTAAAGTGCTCGCAGACTTTTCCTCTATGGCCCAAACACCCAGAGTATCCTCACCCTCAACAATCCATTTCTCTAAATAAGATTTAATTTTTTCATCTGGCTGTTCTGTGCGAAAGCCTGTCGTCGCCATGACGTCTTTGTCTTTCATCATTAAGCATAGAAAATCGAAGTCTTCTTTTTTAAAAGACCGAATAAGCAATCTAGCCGTTTCTAAAAGCAATGTATTTATCCGCGACGGTTTTTTCTACCAGGGAAACGATGAGACTTCATATCGCCCATAAAACGTCCTTGGATTTTCTTGATCGCTTCTAAGCGAGCTTCGGCAAGAACATCTGTGGCACGATAAACGGGAATATTTTGATCTTCTGAAATTTTAAAAACTTCCATCGTTTTATCAAAGATTGTATCAACCATTCGAGTGGCCTTATCATCTGACCAACCTTCAAATTCAATTGAAACGTTCATTACACCACCTGCATTGATGAGATAATCAGGAGCATATAACATTCCTTTTTCTCTTAAGATATCGCCATGACGTTTTTCAGCAAGTTGATTATTAGCGGCACCAGCAACAATTTTACATTTTAAACGATCAATTGTGTTGTCATTTACTGTTGCTCCAAGTGCACAAGGAGCATAAACATCACAAGGAACATCATAGATTTCTTCAACACCAACAAGTTCAGCATGAGGAACGGCTTCTTTAAATCTTGCGATATTTTCTTCATTGATATCTGTGAAATAAACTTTTGCTCCGCCTTCATAAAGAAGTTCACCTAGGTGAGTTCCAACACAACCTGCACCTTGAAGAGCAACAACTTTTCCTTTTACTGAACGATCACCAAAAACTTTTGTTAAGCTGGCTTCAATTCCACGGAAAACTCCGCGGGCCGTATAAGGACTCGGGTTACCAGAACCACCGTGAGTTTTAGCAACACCCACGACGTTATTTGTTTCAGTAAAAATATGTTCAATATCTTCGACACCAATATTGACGTCTTCTGCAGTGATATAACGACCATTTAGAGTTTCGAGAAAACTTCCGTAAGATCTAAAAAGAGCTTCCGACTTATCTTTTTTCGGATCACCGATGATAACGGCCTTACCACCACCAAGGTTTAACCCCGACACAGAATTTTTATAAGTCATCCCTTTTGATAATCTCAAAACGTCAGTGATGGCCTCTTCTTCACTTGCGTATGGCCACATTCTTGTTCCACCTAGTGCAGGACCTAACGTTGTATCGTGAATAGCAACGATGGCCTTGAGGTTACATGTTGGATCACTAAAAAAGACAACTTCTTCGTGACCTTCAGAATAAAGCTTTTCAAAACTAATCATGTTCTCTCCCAAGAATTTGAACCATAACGCAAAAAGTCATTAATCTCTTTGGTTTTGGGTTACAATGACTGGAACAACATAGTTAAACAAGGATAAAAGCTGTATGCCCACCGTGTCAGTATTCAAGCTAAGTAAGGGAAATGAAAATACAAACGAGAAAGTTTTTGAAGGAAATATTGAATTAGGTAAACCCATTTTTGATGAACTTGATTCTCAAGGCTTTAAACTCCCAGCAGGCTGTCTCGCTGGTTCCTGTGGATCTTGTGCCATTTTAATACTTGAAGGCGCTGAATTACTAAAAAAAGCGGGAACAATTGAGAACGATACCGTAAGCTCACTCATTGAATCACAAAAAGTAACACCGCCAAGTGAACAAGAGCCTTGGCAATATCGTCTTTCTTGTCGAGCAAAAGTAGAACAAGATGGCCATCTCGTTTTAGGCATTATCCACAGAGAAGCATGATCTGGGCCTTTTTAAGATTAGAGCTCTCAATTGCTAAAAGATATAAGTTTCGACTTGTAAGTGACATGCTCTCTCTATTTATGACTCTTGCCCTATTCTTTTACCTTTCTAAATCATTAGGGCCGACCAAAACATTTCAAGGCGAATACTTTCCCTATCTTCTTATTGGAGTTTTATTCAATCGCTTTTATCAAACAATATCAACCTCCTCAGTCAGTATGCTCACAGACTTTCAATACCTAGGAGTTTTAGAGCCAATACTAGCGGGTCAAAAAAATAAGTGGCGAATTTTGTTAGCAGCAGGATTTCCTATGATATTTAGAGATTTCATCACTACGATACTAACTCTTCTACTTTGTGTGGTTTTATTTGATTTTTCATTTAGTTTTGAAAGCAGCAACTTACTAATCTTGAGTATCAGCTTAGTCTTACTCGCCATTTTTTCTATTGGACTCTCACTTATTTCTCTTGGGTCAATTCTTCGTTATAAAAGAATTAATCTTGTTACTTATCTAACTTCAATTGGAACATCTCTTCTAACTGGCGTTTATTTTCCTCTCTCTGTCTTTCCTGAATGGTTACAAAAAGTATGTCATATGATTCCTCTTACTCACGCTCTTAAATTAGTTCGATATGGAATAGGAGCCCCTATTGAACAGACAAATATTTCTAACTCACTTATAATCTTAAGTACTTTTTCTTTATTTAGTCTTTGCTTTGGATTTTATTTTTACTTCACAATGGAAAAACAAGTTTTAAAAAGAGGAAGTTTACTCGGTATCTAAACAAACTTTCCAAAAAATACCCCATTTTCTAGATGCTTTAAGGCCATTTTTTCTAAAGACTTCAGTAATCTCAACTTCTGTAAAAAAGTGGTAATAGAGAGGAGTGGGGTCCTGTGTTCTATTGGCCATCCAAGAGGATACAATATCGCCCTTTTCCCATGGACCTAAAAACATATAGGATTTAACTTTCAAAAGAAGTGAAAGCCAAAAAAAACGTGAGTTGTAAGTAATCACCCCTTCATTGATAAAAAATAAACACTCCGTTTTTTCATGACAACGTTTTTTTATTTCTTGTAAGAACTCATCTCTTTTTTTACTACCAGGAATTAAATTCATGAGAACATTCGTCACAAAAATCACATCATATTTTTTATCAGGTAGCTCATGGTAGAAATGAACATTTTGAAAAGTATTCATCTTTTTTGCAAAATCAATTAAAGGGCGACTGTAGTCATAGGCATCGACATTTTTATCTAATTTTCCAATGCCAAAAGCCTCTCTTCCCGCTCCACATCCATAAACCAAGACTTCACGATATTCATTTGATAGAGACCTTAGCGCTTCTTCTTCATAAGTTTCAAGACCATTAGTTGCGATCTCTTTCCAAAAAGAAGCTCCATGGTTTGATTCGTAATTCCTCTTTCCCAGCTCAAACATCTTGCTATAATTTGCGTAGTCTGGAGAAAAGAAAATTTTAAAGAATTGTAAAAAATGCCGTTTGATTTTTTGTATCCCTCTATCTCCTCTCGGGAGGGGAATTTTCAAAAGAGAGTTTTCTTTTAATTTAAATTCTGATTCCATAGTACAATTGTAGCACTCACTACTTTCCTGAGATAGAATGAAACTATGATTCTTGAAGTTAATCAGCTTGGCAAACACTTTGGTCAGAAAAAGGTTATTGACGATATCACTTTCTCTTTAAACAAAGGAGAGCTTCTCCTTTTGGCAGGAGAAAATGGTTCTGGCAAATCCACCTTAATGAGAATCATAGCCGGGTTAATTACTCAGGATAAAGGCACGTTCTCTGTAGAGGGAAAGCTTTCACTCTCTCCTGCATCAGAGCATGACTTCTTTCCCAATGCTACTATGAAAGAAAACCTAATTTTCTTTGCAGGTCTTCATAAGATTAAAAATAATTCCACTAGCGAGAAAGCGAAGGCCCTCTGTTCTGATTTGAATTTAACGGCTATGTTTGAAAAACCATTTCAAGAGCTTTCAACGGGAAATAAAAAGAAATTTTCACTAGTAAGATCACTACTTCTCTCTCCCAAACTTCTTTTACTCGATGAATTCCTAGGCCCCATAGATCAAGAAACCAGACCTCAGATATTTAAGTATATTCAAGATTGGATTATAAAAAATGATGCTTGTGCGCTAATGAGTACTCATTCTCTACAAGATAATTATTTATCCGACATTCCCAAGCTTTTTTTGAAATAATCTTTTAAATGAATAACTGATAATTTCCGTAACACGATCTCTCAAGATTGCCTTTAAAAAAAGATAATAAAAACTTGGTGGTTTATGAGCATAAGAAAGAATATTCTCTGGATTTACAAAACGTCCGATCAAATAATTGGTCATTGATCTTTTGATCATGTTTTTTGGAAGTGGAGTCTTAAATTGTTTTTTCAAAATATAAGTTGAAGCATAAACAGCTTTTCTCAATTTCAAATCTTTGGCAATTTTTTTGACATGCCTCCAATTCAAATTTTCTTTTCTGATAAGAAGGTCTAAGTCCATCAGCCAATACAACTCATCAAAAAGATGCTGAAAAGCATGATGACCACATAAATAGACAAAATTAATTTCAGCAGAAAGCTCTTCTACCCAAAGAATGCCATCGATGGTGCACCTTCTGGTATGCCCTTCAAAAGGATCAAACTCTCTGTCATAGAGAAGGCTTCCGTGAAGTTCAACATGGGTACAATCGAAAAGCCAGACAGATTTAAAACGATTGCCATCCCACTTAATATCACCAGAGTCTCTTTTTCCACCCATCTCTTGTAAAACTTGTTCTGCTTTTTGAAAGTCTTTTTGGCTAACAAGCAAATCCAAATCACCAAATGATCTCATTTGAGGATTGGGATAATATCTCTCCGCTAGCGAAAGACCTTTAAGTAAAACCGCTCGCACCTGATGCTGCCTAAAGTGAACATCTATCTTTTTAAGCCTCTCTTTAAAAACCAAATCTTTATAGGCCCTAAATTTTCGTGATTGCTCAAATTCATCTTGAACATCAAAAAGCGAACTTGCAAGAACTCCATAATGAGTAATATGCTGCTCTTCTTTAAACTTCTCTAGAATATATTCTTTACCGATGGCATTTTGAATTGATTCGGGTAGTGTTGCGATAAAAGAATCCTCCTAAAACTTTTTCAATCGTATTTAACAAAATGATGAGTTTTAGAAAAAAATATCTTTTTGCCAAATGAATATAAGTTTCATATTCAAGAATACTTTGTTTGGAAAGATAAGCAAAAACTTTTTTAAAAAGCTGACCTCTCTCTCCCCAGATGGTAGCTTTTTCGTCTCGATAAAAACCGATAACTTTACCGTGAATACTTTGTTGTCTTTGATCTATGATTCTATTGCGATCCCCCTTGGCCACCAAAGGGTCTTTATGAATGATTCGATGAATACTTATCGACTTATCGGCTTCTAAAAACGCCGCAATATCCCCAAGTGAATAATCATCACACTCCCAATTAATCATGAGCTGATCCCCGGATTTTAAAACGGGAGCCATGCTATTCCCATCGAGAGTGAATGTTTTCATGTTTTTAATTTCTTCGAACTACAGCTATCAGGAGCCACTGTTGTTCCCTTTTTACCCCCGCCTGTAGTTCCATCGCAGGAGGCACCACCACCTCCACCTTGGCCAAAAAGTAACATATCGTCGGTCTCTATTTCTGGAGAGAAATAGATCTTTTTTGTTTTTACTTCTTCACTCATACAACTTTCCTTAAGTTTTCTAAAACCCTATTTTTTGCTAATTGAATATTTTTGGCATACTGGCTTACTAATAATTCATCTCCACTTTCTTGCCTGGCAGCTCCCGGACAATGATCACAGGAAAACCCCGAAGAACATGAGAAATTTTTTAAATCTTTATTTTTCAGATGACGCCAATAATTTGCTTTTTTACTTCCCCAAAGCTCTTCAAAAGAAGATTTCAAAAGAGATCCTAGCGAATCTCTAATTTCTAAACAGGTTAAAAGATCGCCATAACGATCAACTGCACATTTTAACTTACCCGCCCCACAGACTTCATCTTCTAAGTTTTCATGGCGCTGAAAATGCTGCCACTTTTCTCGCCTTGCTTGCTCTTTATAAAAACTATGAAGCTGTTCAAAGCTCGCTCTTTCTTTTAACGGAGCATTATCGCCATTCGTTTTAGCGGTAATAAAAGGATCAGGTTGAATACGATAATTATTTGCTTTGGCCCAATCTTCTAATTCAAAATATGATTCAATATTATGTTTTGTTAATAAACAATTGAGAGAGAAGTTTACTCGATAGTCTGCTAAGTACTCAATGGCCTTCATTATTTTTTGATGAGAGCCTTTTACGTTGGTCATATGATCGTGAATAGCAGCATTTAATGAATATAAACTCAATGTTACATTTGAGACACCGAGATCATCTAATCGATCGACGGCCTTTTCATCAAGTTTTAAACCATTGGTGATTATTCCCGTATAGAAACCTAGCTCAACTGCTTCTTCTAAAATTTCCCAAAAATAAGGATGAAGCATGGGCTCTCCACCAATAAAATCGAGATAGAGAACGCCACCAGATTTAAGTTCACGTAAAACGTGCTGCCATTGTTTGAAATTTAATGTTTTCGTTTCATCGTCTTGAAAGTTATCAAGATAACAATGAGAACAGCGCTCATTGCAACGATAAGTTAGCTCAATCGTTCCTTTAAAAGGGCGATACTTTTCAAGTCGCTCATTTCGAAATTGATGAATTAATTCCATTTAATGAATTATTTCCCATTCTTTTGCTTGTTTTAAAAAAGAGTCCAAATCAATGAGCAGCCTTTCTTCTTCGACGTCATAAATATCCATCATTTTTTCTTTGATTTCTAAAAGTGACTTTTCTCCATCAATCAACTCAAAAATATCCATGGCCACACCATTTAATTGGTGTACTTTTTCTTTATTAGGGTTGAGAACAATCATTCCTGTTCCAAAGTCCTGCCAGGAAATACCTTTACTTTTTTCAGGCACGCGATTCATTTCTTTCATATCCAAATCCTGTTTCAATAGCGTTATAAAAATTATTATTTGCTTTATTAAATCCCATATTGAAAAAACTCGTTTGAGCTGCCATTTTCATGACGAGTGAGAAAACTCTCTGATCGGGAGTAAGGATGTCAGGGTTTCCCGTCCATAAAATCACACTCATCATCATTCTCTTGGCAAAGGTCGCTTTATCAATTGTTCGAAACCAAGTGTGACTATCTTGATATAACCAGTAAAAATCTGAAACTTTATACTGATTTTCGTAGGGCGCTTTATATTTTCGGTTTCCTCCAAGAAAGGAACTTTGAGCAAAGATACCGTTTTCTGTGACCTTATAAATGTTAATATCATCGCCAACAACTAAACGATCTTCGGCCATAGATGCCGTTGTCGATTTTCCAGCACCAGACTCTCCTAGAAAAACATGGGCGTTATCATCTTTACCCAAAACACAATTACTATGGAGAACGAGACAATCTTTTTCTAATAAATAACCGGGAATGATCAAGCGAAAGAAATTCGTCACACCATCATAAATGACAGGGTTGCTACACACAATCCAACGGCCATGACCTAAATGTGTCGCCACCATATCTCTTTGATAAACAACTAAGTGATCTTCTATTGTTCCAAAGCGATAATCTGGATTTGGATCCTCTTCAAAAATTTCAGTATCAGAAACCCAATTTTCAGCATTATACCAATAGATTTCGAGATCAAAGTCTCCACTTAATGAATGAAACCATTGCTGAGGTAATCCTGTTTCAATAATATTTTGAAGTTTCTTATCTTCTAAGTGAAATTTAACGTTCACCCCGTGATAATCGACGCTTAAATTTAAAAAATGATGACGATTAGAATGCTTTTTGTAGATTTTCTCTGCTACGGCATGCTTGTATCCAATTGGATCAAACCCTACTTCCATGTATTACCTCTTGCTTCTTGCAAGAAAATCATAGCATAAATTTAATTGAGATTAATTACGCAGGATAACTGACTTTAAGACTCTATCTTCTGTAAAATGCCCGTTCGTTCTTCTTTTTCATCTTCCGATTCATCACGTTTAGCAATTATATGAGTTTCCCCGTTGATATTTTTAATACGGACTTCTTTGATCTCGTGATCTTCTACAGCTGCTAGCTCAAACGAAAAGCCTTCCCACACAATCATTTGACCATTTTCAGGAAACTTATTTCCAAGCATATCAAGAATAAAACCAGCCACGGTCGAATAGTTATCATTCAGTGGAATCTTGATGTCATAATCGCCATAGAGCTCTCTTAGAGAGAGACTTCCTTCAATGAGAATCCCCTCAGCTTCAATCTTTTTTGCTTCTTCTTCAGAGAGAACTTCTTCTTCATCATGCTCGTCTTGAATCTCACCGACAATTTCTTCGATAATATCTTCAAGAGTTACAATCCCAACAACAAGTCCGTTCTCATCTTTAACAAGCGCTAGGTGAACCTTTTTTCTATTCATATAATCAAAGACGGCTTGAATCTTCATATGCTCGTAAACAAAAAATGGCTCTTTTAGAATTTCTGCAATTTGAAAATTATCTCTTTGGGCCCGTCTTAAGAAAGCAAGATCTTTCACGTGAAGAAAACCAACACAATTATCAAGCTCACCATCACACACGGGGTAACGACTATAATGGTCGTCATCGATCACAGTTAAGAGTTCTTTATAAGTACAATTGTTTTGAATGTACTTAACTTCCAAACGAGGAATCATAATATCTTTAACTTTAATGGTAGGAAATTCTAAAATAGAGTTGAGAAGATCAAGCTGTTTAGAGTCCATACTCTTATCTTGTTCCGCTCTATTGATCATATATTCGATATCATTACGAGTAACAAGTCTGCCATTAAGTTCTGCATTTTCACCTAGTACTAACTTAATTAACCAGACCATAGACTTAATAACGGGATAAAGAATATAAAATTTCGCTCTTAAAATATAAATAATGAAGACACTAAGTTTTTCAGCATGAGTTCGAGCAAACGTCTTAGGAATAATTTCACCAAAAATTAAAATAAAGATAGTGGTAATACCAGTTGCTACTCCAATGGCATCAGAATCATAGGCCCTTGACGTAATCGCTGTCATTAAAGACGCAGCTAAAATATTGGCGATATTATTTCCCACTAAGATGGTGGCCAAAAGTTCGTTGGGTCTTTCAATCATAAAAGACATGGCCTTGGACTTCACTCCTCCTTCTTCGATGAGCTGTTTTGCTCGATCAATTCCTAGAGACATCAGCACAGCTTCCGAACCAGAAAAAAATCCCGATCCCAGAAAACAAACCACAAGGGCCAAAATTTCCCAAACACTAGCTCCGTACATCATTTCCATGTTGCGTAGTCCGGCTTAAGAAAAAAAGTATTTTTTTGTAAGGGTGATTGTTTCAAATTAAAACAATCATTAATCTGCGGAGGCTCTATAGGTCATACTCCAGTTGAGTTAAAAATTCTTTCGATACCGCCTCATCGGAATGCACGAGAGAAATACTAAGAATTTTATTGTAACTCTGTATTAATTTTTTGTCTATATTATAAGATTTCAACGACTTAGTGCTCCAGTGGTTTTCCACCAAAATCGTGATCTGCGTACACAATCCGGTCGTTCATCTCGTGGTCAAAGCCAGGAAGATTAGCGATATTGGCAACCTTTCTAAAGACCGTTTGGCATTTATAACAAATGGCCACCTCTCCGAGCTTCTTAAACAGCAGCAAATCAAAGAGATAAAGCACAATAAAACTAATACCATAGGTCCAGATTGATAAAATAGCGGCAACTACAAAAAGCATCACCCCAATCTTACGGTTAAAGTCTTTTTGCTTATAGAAGTCCTTACGAGAACAACAAGGACAATCAACCAACTCCCCTTTCTCATGTTGCTCGTTAAATTTCACCGGCAGTTTATGTTGGCAAATTTTACACTCGGCTACAGTCGCAGACTGGTCAGGCATAACAGAAATAGCAGAGCCACATTCCGGGCATGTAAAGGTAACTTCCATGACGCTCATATAAACAGCCCATAGGTAAAATGTAAATAGATTGAAATTAATTCACCCACAAACACAAAAAAGGTCATAGCGTAGAGTATGCCGGTTGCGCTTTGAGTGGATCTGATTTTAATAAGCCTCCAAGTGTAAAAGCTCATCACACCAATGACGACATAACCCCAGAGGTAGCGCATAAGAAGCATCATCCAATTAAAGGCATAACCTCCCGCTTTCGTCGTTCCCGCAGAAAAGTAATGGGCATTTTCAAAGGAGTTCGTTGTACTCCACAAAATTTTTAAGACAAGAACAACCCAGCAAATTTTAATACCGATATCGAGAGGCCTGACACTAAGCTTGGGTGTTACAAGATACCAATGCCCCATCACCATTAAATAGGTGATCACCCCAAGTAATGCCACTGATGTTGCGGCAAAAAAATAGGGAATCGTTTTAAACGACATAAAAAAATAAAGGACAAGTGCGCAGGCAATATTTTGACTTCCATAAAGTAACCACATGACAAGGCTCTTCTTTTCACCATGGAAAAAATAAATCGCAAGAAAAGAAAGAAAGGCAACAATATAAAGTGCGGCCATCGGTTTAGAAGGAGACTCTTCACTTAAATGAAGAGCAAGAGCCAGGCCAATACAAGTAAAGCCAATAGAAGAAACCAATTTTAAAAAACCTGCCCCTGTTTCTTTACTATCAGCAAGAAAAGAAAAAAGACCCACTCCAAAGGCAACAGATAAAAGAAAAAATTCTGCAATAGAAGTTATGCTTCCCATATAGTCTCTTTATAAAGTTTTATATATTTACTCATCTCTTCAATTATTTGATGATTAATAGGAGGGATATTATTTTCCAGCTCCTTCAACGGATTATCAAAACGTACCTGAAACCATTTTCCTTTTTCATTCATCTTCGCATTTGTTGCAAGAAACGTATGAAGCGAAATAAGTTTGTCTCCATTTTCCCAGAAATAATCTTTAAAAAAAACGGGATGAGAAAGATCAACTCCCGTCTCTTCTTTTACTTCTCTAATACAAGCATCAAGGGGTGTCTCGTCAGCTTCCCACTTACCACCGGGAGCTTCCCACTTTTGATTGAGAGATTCATCTGTATCGTCTCTTTTTTGTAGCCACAACGAGTAACCAACATCATCGATTTGATCGACAATAAAGCACACGGAAACAGGGACAGTGGTTAAATTTTGCATATCACTCTCTACCATAGATTAATTAGATTTTCTTTGCTATTTAAGTACTCATGACGCAATTCAGTGAAATAATCCCTCAAGGCGCACTCCTCTTTGCACCGATGGAGGGGATAACCGATACACCTTATCGCCTGGCCGTAGGTGAGCTCTATCCGCAATGGGATTATTTCTGCACTGATTTTCTTAGAATCCCGACAGAAGGACACTACTCTAAAAAGAAAATTATTCATCACTATGGTGAGCGCATCTTTCATAACCCCGAGCTAAAAAAGAAAACGGCCCTGCAAATTTTAACGACGGTTAAAGCTCAAACCGAATACCATCTCGAAGCTTTTCAGGATCTTGGTTTTGAACATTTAGATCTCAACCTTGGCTGTCCCTCTAAAAAAGTAAACTCTCACGGTGGTGGAGCATTTCTTCTGAGTGAATTATCTCAATTAAAAACTGTCCTCAGTACAATTCGAAAAAACTATAACGGTCTTTTTACAATAAAAATTAGACTCGGTTTTAGAGATGACCTTCTCTTTGAAGACATCATCAAGCTTGGTAACGATGAAGGGGTTGATGCCATAACAATTCATGGTCGTACGAGAGATATGCTCTACAAGGGAAAAGCCACGTGGGAGCATATCAAAAAAGCCGCTGAAATATCGCGTGTCCCAATTATTGGTAACGGTGATGTTTGGTCTTTGGCCGACTACGAAGAAATTCTTAACTATACCAATTGTTACGCTGTGATGTGTGGGAGAGGGGCCATGAAAACACCATGGCTCGCAAAAGAAAGACAAGAAAAGTGCCGTCGCGAAGATATGCTCAAAGAATACTTTAAAAAACTTCATCAAGTTTATCAGGAATATGATTATACAGATGAGTATCTCTTAAAAAGGTTCAAAGCACTTTCGCGTTATCTATTTGATGACTTTGAAAACGGAGATGAAATCAAAAAAAAGCTGATGAGATCTCATCAGCTTTCAGAGTTTTATACGAATTTAGAAAAATACTTAAAGTGATAATTCTTTGTTTACGTAGGCTTTTGCTTCTTCCATTGTCATACCAAAAACATTTAAACCTTCGTTAAACATCATCATATAATCTGAAAGAAATTTTGCATGATTTTCTTTTGAAATAACTTTCTCAGCAAAGAGAAAAGCTTCCTCACCTTCTTCGGCAAGTCCATCAGCACTATTGGCAAATAACATCGCTTCTTTAAAAGTTTTAAATAACTCCACTCCATCAATATGAGTTGAGAAATAAACAACGGCTTGATTATAAAAATCATAATCAAGTTTAAACTTTTTATTATTTACAAAAAATGGTCCCACTTCTTGTTCAGCAAAACTTTGGGCCAAAAGGTCAAATGGGATATGATCTTCGTTTACTAATTCATAAGTTGAGATATGTACCGTTTCAACTACAACACCCTGCTGATCTCTAATCATCGTTGAACGTTTTTGAAAGGTAGAATCGTTAACTTTGTAATATCTGTAATCAACACTGATCACTGTTGGATCATTGTAGATTTGCTTAACCATGAAGCTACCACTTTTCTCACGAATAAATGATGGCTGAACTGTCAGCTGATCTTTAGCTCCATTTAACTGAACTTCAAAGTGAACAACGTTTTTAAATAAACCTTCTGTTCTATCAAAATAAACGGGAACTTCATGATAAGAAGATAAAACGACGAGATCGTTATTGGTAAAAAAGCTTTTCTTTTCTTGTACGTTAACGAAATCAAAACCGTGAACAATATTTGATTTATGGTTAAATGTATAAGGAACAAGAGCTGATCCCCAAGCATTCTCTTCGACAGACTTTCCAAAAGCATCGGTATAAGTCACTTTACCAAAACCTTTGATATAAACCTGATGATCAGTAAGTCTAAAAGTTCCAGCACTTCCATCAACCATCTGATCAACTTTAATTTCTTTTTCAGCAGTAATAGGTGGGACTTCTAAAAGTTCTAATCTTCTTAAGGGCTCTTGAGGCTCTTCGTAAGTTCCATTTTCTTTCGAACAAGAAGTAATAAAAATAAGGCCTATAATAAGGGTATAAATTAGCTTCATATGTCTCTACCTTCCTCTAATCAAATATGACGCAAGACCTTCAGTACCATACTAAGAAAAGAGGTGGCAATTTAATGTAATCTAATGACAGAACATAAAAAATTAGTAGTTTCAGATACTTGTGTCTGTATTTGAGGCGACTTGAGAACGTCCAAAAACATATTTATGAAAAAGAATCCAGCAGGCCCATCCGGCTAAGGCAAAATGAATATTAACTTCAAGCGTTAACAGCGTTAAAAATAGGCTAAAGATGACAGGATAAATTAATCCAGCGAGTGCATCCTTATATTGAGGAATAAGATCATAAGCAAAATCAAAAATGACCAAGGCGAACCTTAAAAAACTAAAGCGGTAATGATTCCGCTCAACTTTATCTCTTAATCCTGGAGTGAAAACTGAATAGGGAAAAATAAAGCCTAGTAAAAATATCGTTGTGTTGAGATAACCAATCCCCATAAAGAGCAAGGCTATTGTCAGCAAGAATATCGGCGTTAATCCCAAGAGATAATATTTTTTAATACTCAATCAACACTTCCTTCTTTATGAAGAAACGAAATTTCTGGAAACTGCATATTCGATGGTGAGTTGATCACCATATCAAACACGTGAATAAAATCAACGGGATCGAGCATTTTTGACGTTTCAAAATCATCGCTAATTCCCTCCCAAAGAGGGGTATCAACAGCTCCGGGATTTAACGTTGTAAAGCGAAACCCATGTTCTTTCCATTCTTGGCGAAGTGACTGAATCATTCCTTCAAGAGCGAACTTTGAAGCACAATAAGCAGATGCTTCTGGGAAGCCTTTTTTTCCACCAATAGAGGAAATCGTTACAATATGAGACTTATCTTCAATGAGAAGAGGATAAGCATATTTTAAAATATGAAAAGCACCCAAAACATTTGTCGAGAGGTGAAGCATAAAATCTTCACTCGATTGTTCAGCAAAGGGAGTAATATTCATAACGGCAGCATTATTGATTAAAAGATCAATGCCTTCGACTTCAGACTCAACCTGATCAAAAGCTTTTGCGACAGAGCCTTCATTCGTTATATCAACTTCCAAGTCGAAAAAAAGCTCGTCGTTTATAGGAGTTTCCCGTCGGCTCGCTCCGTAAACATGAAAACCCTCTTCTAACAAATATTGGCAAATCTCAGTACCCAAGCCTGACGAACTTCCCGTAATGAATGCGACTTTTCTCGGCATATTCAGTCACTCCTCTCAATAAATATTCTATGGCTTTCTTACAAATTCTGGCCAACAGAACTTTAACATTTATAATTCTTATTTTAGTCTCCAAAGCACTGAAATTACTAGAGTGTAATGTCTATAAGCTCTACCTAGTGGTTTGACCCCCTTACTCATCGAAGCTATAAATAAGCGACTTAAATTATCACTTATATTAAAGAAGAGTTCTATTGATGAAAAAACCACTACTACTTGCACTTTTTGCTATTTATTCATGTTCAGAAGTTGTTGTTGCAAAGGAAAAGAAAAGCAGCTTTTTTTTAGAGTATCTTGATTACGAAGATCGCGCTTACTCACAAAACCAAAAAACCCAACTCGGTGAAGAAGTCGAATTGGATGCCGCTTTAAGATATCAATATAACGAAAATACATTTGCTAGATTTAGATTCGAGACTGACCCAGAAGAAAACAGTGTCGACAATAAAACATCACTTTTTGAAATCAGGGCTTCTCACAGACATGAAAGTGTATTGATGGCCTTAGACTTAGAAATAAATTCAAGTGATAACTCAGATGGTTCAACATCTCTTGGGATCGATACTGATAGTGAAGATTCTTATATCAAATGGGACATGAATGATTCTCTTTCCCTACATTTCTTTCCTTTTAATTTTAATGGTGAAGTCGGAAAAGAATTTTCTACTTGGGATGTAACAAGAATTTATAGCATCGAAGGAATTCAAGCTCCTGATACAATTAACTATCTTCAAAACACAGCAACCATCACACAAAAAACTATTCCCGGTATCATCATTGACACAAAACTTTCTGATAAGTTTAATTTCTACTTTGGTGGTGGTGTTGCCAGCTATCTATACCCAACAGATAGTGATTTTGACCTCACTGACTCAAATCAACGTTTTGTGACGAGATGGAAAAGAAAACAAGACTTCGGTTATCAAATTGGTTTCGAGTATAGAAACCCTAAGCATGCAAGAATCGAATTTAAATATGTAGGACATACAGAAGCAGAAGAAACTGGATCTCTACTTGAAAGCGCTGGTTCAATCTACGGTATTAAAAGGCAAGGTCCCGTCTTTCTCGAAGGTGAAGTGACTTATACCAGAGCGGGTTCTAGACCATGGAGACTATCAAGAACATCTGGTTGGTTTGAGCAAACAACAAGTCCTGGTTTTCAACCTGTCTACTCAACATACAATGGCGACACTCAAGACTGGGTTGGAAAAGCGGGTTACGGTATAGCAACCAGAGCAGGTTTTGAAATAGATGATATCACACTTCTTTACGGTTTATTTCGTTTTCAAACAAAACATATGGTTTACCACAGAGAAAATGAATCAGCTCATATCTTAAGAGATGCTGATGAAGAAAAATCACATGGTGGATTAACAAGAGTCGGACTAGGAAGTTTCCTTCGTTATGGAAAGTTTACTGTTCAACCAGAGTTTGAATATATGATGGCAGAAAATCATGTGTTCGCTGATTACACCAGTTCATTACAAGACAGAAACTTAGCTACATTTAGTAAAACAGATTATTTAATTACCCTATTCGTCAAATACAACTTTGAGGGCGTAAACCCATTTACCCCATAAAGAAGTATTGAGGAGAGACATCGAATGAAAGGCATAATCACACTAACAACACTCTTATTATTGCTAATGGCATCTTGCTCAAGAGATAAGCTAACTCTTGTCAACGATAACGTTTCACCACAAACAAAAGCAATAATCACGAAGGCCAACGAACTTGAACTAAGTATCGAAGAAGGCCAATTAATGAGAAACTCTTCTCCAGATGATAAGGCGAGACTTATTGTTCATATCCAAAGGATGAAAGGAGCTATCATTAATCTTGAGAGAAATCCTAACGACAAAAGTGCTCTCATTACCCTCACCAGCTCGCTACAAATGATTAACTCTGATCAAATTCAAATTTTAGAAAATGATCGTGACCGTCTCGACTCTTTCTTTGATGAAGCGAGATACCTACTCGCTGGTTATACTAACGCTCAAATCGCTAATAATACCGTAACCGTTAATGAACTTTCAGCTTTCTCAACGGATGACGTTGGTGATGGTCTTTTAACGTGGTCACTCTTTTGGGATAGTTTTGCTGACAAAGGAATTGAAGACGTTATGGTTGGCAATCAAGAGCAAACCGTTTCAACTCTCGCCAACTTTAATATTCAGTACAACTCGTTATCAAGCGAAAGAAAGCCTCTTATTTCGAGATGGGATATTAGAACCAACACAATCAATCCCGTCGATGGTGATAGTGTTTATATCGCTTCAGGACGTGACGTAAATGGATCATGGATGCTTACCACTTGTGACTTTACTAACGTAAGAAATCCTTCTGTTATGTTTAATCACTCTCTTACTATTAATAAAAATACCAAGCTCAGCAAGTTTCAACCAAATGAAATGCTTAGAGAAACATTTTTTCTTTTCGGTTCAAGCTCGTACGATGGTGGCCAACCCCTTATTCCTACATCAGATGACAGTGGATGGGACAACTTAAATCTTTTTGACTCCGAAGGCATTCCTTCTGGTCAGGATTTCCATACCGTTGACTCTAGTAAAATAAGCCTTAAGCAATATGAAGGAAAAGTTGCGACCATCGGATTTTATTTTGACTTCAATGAAAATAAACACGGAAGACATTATTTAAGCTGGCAACTCAACTACTTTGAAATTTTTGGAAGCAGTACATCTCCTGTAAATTGTACTGACCCAAGAAATGTTTTCGCTGAAAAGGTAGCACCTGTTGATACCGACTCTATTTTCCTTCACCGATTTGAAACGGGGATCGGCGAATTTAATCAGGTAACGAGAGAAGGTGACCCTATTGAATTCAAATCAGGTGAGCATAACGGAACCGCTTTTTTTGAAATCTCAGGCTTTTCTACAAAGTCTCAGGGAACACAACTTCTTTACTCTCCAGCAATTGATTTGACTGGACATGAATCTCCAGCGGTCTCCATAACTCAAACGGGGAACTTCTACCCTCCAGCGGCTCAAGAAAAAAGCCTTATGAGATTAATGATCGCCCTCGACGAAGAAGGAAAAAATGCTCTTGAACTCGACTGGGAAGTTGTACCATTTACAACTCTTCCTAACTGGAAATGGGATGTCGTAACAACGGAGTGGTTAAAACTTGATTCTAAGTATAAAGATAAAAAAGTACGTGTTGCTTTTGAATACAGCACAGACAAAGAAAGTGATGTTTTTCCAACATGGCAAATCTATAACGTCTGGCTAAAAAATATTACTGAATAGGAGGATAGATGAAAAAATTTAGTACTCTATTCATCCTTTTACTTGTTATTTCGAGTTGTTCTCGAGATCTACAAAGAAAAGATCACGACAGTGGTATTATTTTATCAAATGATGACAAACTTCAAGTTAATGCTGAGGGAACAGTTTCTTCTTCTACGACGATTGGTAACCTTGTCGCTACAGCTATTCAGGAAACCCACAATTTAGAAGTTGTCCTCTACCCAACAGAGCTTCTTAAAAGTGGTGAGCTCAACATCCTTGCAGCTGACGTCAAAGGTCCCGGAAATATTAATAGTATCGTTAATCATTTTCCAAGAGACACAAAAGATCAGTTCTTAGTGGGAACGATGAAAGGTAAAGATATTAGAGACCTCATCATTGATCGTTCTCTCCTCTCTAATATGGCCGATTTTCAAGTTGCTGGTATTCGATACCAAATTGAAGCCAAAGGCGGCATTGTTATGTCTAGCCATATCGAAGGTGACTGGAACTTAAAATACGAAGAAGATCGTTATTATAGAGTCGCAATTTCAAATTATATGTATTTCTCAGGAAATACTTTCCCAAGTTATCGTTTTGGAAACGGGTTAAGCTTTTCATTTAAAGTTGATGGTCGAATCATTTCGGCAAGAGACAGTGTTCGTCGCTATTTAGAAACAGCAAAAGCATTTCCAGATTTTAATAGACCGAGAGCATTTTATAAAACAACAAGTGACGCCTCTGTTGGTCAAAAAGAAATTTACGAAATTCAAGGACCTACTCACCGCTCACCTCTTTGGGGTAAAAAAGTAATAACAAAAGGTATCGTGACAGCGAAAGGACGTAGAACTTGGTATCCCCTCGGTTATGACTTTTATATTCAATCAAAATCAGATGATAACAACCCGACAACTTCAAACGGTATTCATGTTTATCTGAGAAATAATAATTACCCTGGCCTCAACCTTGGAGACGAAGTTCTCGTAGAAGGTGTGGTCTATGAAGAAATGACGGGAACCCAATTGACGAGAACTTCAATTCAAGAAGTTTCAAGAGTTGTTCCTCTAAGTAGAAATAATCCATTACCAGCACCTATTTTACTTGGAGATAACGGAGTTAAGATTCCTGATCACCATGTTTCAACTTATGTTGGTGACCTCAACTTTAAACCCGCTTTAAACCTTGCAGACGGTATCGACTTTTGGGAGTCACTAGAGGGCATGAGAGTTTCATATGAAAACCCTCGTATTGCAGGTTTTAGAGGTGGTAAAGAAGACGTCGAGATTAAAGAAGAAAATAGAAACCAAAGAGGTTACCTAAACCTTTACACTATTCCCAATGGTTTAAATACCAGTGACGAAAGAAGACTAAGTAAAGTAAAAGGCATCATCGCTGATGAAGTCTCACAAGATTACAACCCAGAAATTATTCAAATTGTAGCGAACCACCTAACCTATAGCGATTTCGCGACCAATAGACTTTATAATGTTGGAACCTATTTCGAAGGCCCTGTTACAGGTGTTATGACTTACGATAAAAACCTTTTTGGTGATGGTGAATTTGTTCTCGTTCTTCCTGAAATACAAGAAACGATAGAAGGCGAACTCAAGGGAGAAACCGCTGGTATCAGAAGCTTAAGAAACAAGCCACAAACAACACTTGTAGCAGAAGAAGACAAACTAACAGTTGCAACTTACAACCTAGAAAACTTAGCCGCTAATCAACCCAGAAGAATTAGAATGATGGCAGAGTCTGTTCGTTTTAATCTTCAGTGCCCTGACATCGTCAACCTTGTTGAAATCCAAGATAATAATGGACTTGATTTTGCCGGAGGTTCCGCCGCTGATAAAACAATTGCTACCTTTTTAAAAGAGCTAGACTGTGGAGCCGAATACGGATCAATCAATATTGACCCCGTCCCTCACACAGAAGGTGGGCAGCCAGGTGGAAACATCAGAGTTGTCATGATCTACAATAAAGATCGTGTCGGTTTTGAAAGAAGAGGAAATGCTGGTCCAAGAACCCCCGCTAGAATCGTGAACGGTCAACTTCAAGATAATCCAAGTAGAGTGTATCCAACAAATGATAACTTTCTTGGAACTCGTGGATCTCTTGTGGCTGAATTTACCTTTAAAGGTGAAAAAGTCATCATGATTGGAAACCACTTTAATTCAAAACTTGGAGATACGAGCCACTGGTCAGCAATCCAACCTGTCGTTTACGGCTCAGAAGAAGAAAGAGGTGAACTTTCCAGGTTAGTTAACCAATTTGTTGGTGAGATTCAAAATCATTCCGACGCTAAAGTCATCGCTCTTGGAGACTTCAATTCATTACCAGATGAAGTTCCCATGCAGATCCTAAAGTCGGCCAATAGACTTCATAATCTAATGGATCTCATGGATGAAAATGACCGTTATACCACCAACCACAACGGTAACTCACAAGCACTCGACTATATTTTTGTAGGCAATCAGTTAATGAATATGAACCCCGAGACCGAGGTTCCTCACATAAACTCTGATTATATGGGCCGTTTATCTGACCACGACCCTGTCGTTGCTCGCTTTACTTTTAAATAAGCCTCACCATAGACGCACCGCAAGGTGCGTTTAATAAAAAGCAGGTAGAATCTTCATACGATTCACTTTTCGATCGATTTATCAGCCTAAAGATTTTATTCACTCCCTAACGTATGTTAGAACGTACGGAACACGCAAAGGGAATAAAAAATGAACGCAAAGAAGATAACTGTATTTGATTACAGTTGCCCTCACCAGTACTTAATTGATATCTGGGAACAGAAAAAAGCTCAAAACCCCTCCTACTCACTGAGGGCCTGGGCACAATCAATGGGATTTAGTAGTAATTCTACGTTAACGTTTCTGCTCAATAGAACGAGAACATTTACAAAAAGACAAGCGATCAAAATCATTGAAAACTTAAAAATGAGTGAAGCCGAAGCTGACTATTTTGAGGCCATTGTAGACTACTCTCAATCAAATGGTGAAATCGCAGATCAATACTACCAAAGAAAAATCAGTCGTTTAAAAAGGGCAAGAGTCGAAAATAGCCTCTAAACCTGACTGATCAAAGTTTATACACCCACAGAAATTATTTCAAAAACGGCCAATCTCTAGCCTTGGCCGTCTATAATCTTCATAAGATTAATTTATACAAATAGGTTACTTATGAAAAAACTTATCGTTCTTATGGCTTTTATTTCAATCAACGCAAGTGCATTTCACCTGAGATGCCATGGTCCAAATGATATGGAAATTCTCATTTCAGCTAGCTCACGTGATGTCGTAGAGACTAATTCAGGAGTCGAAGTAGAAGAAGCACATATCGATTTTAGACAGAGCAAATCGAGTAAATACCAATCGGGTTGGGGTGAACTTAAAATTGAGGATGGGTTAACAGTCTTTAATGGTAAGCATATCAACTTATCTTATAAGCCTTATAATCCTGTTGAAAAAAATCAGAACTCACTTCTTATAAACGGTGAAATGATTTTCGAGAATATTGATCTTTCATGCTCGGCAAAATTTTAAGAAAAATTATAATAACATTAGATCAACTAAACTTTTTTTAATAATTTCAAGTTCACTTTCAATAAAATTAGGGTTTTGTTTAACTGCAGAGTTACAAAATAAGTATGTTGAATATGCTTTTTTATTATATCCAAGTGATTTAAAAATTCTTTTCTCAAACTCAGAAGATCCTACATATTCAATAAGATCTCGATATTTTTTTTCTAAATCATAAAATTTTTTAGCATCAATAATATCTCTTTGAGCAAGCTCATTATAGGCAATTATAATATTGTCAAAATAGCCAACACTCATACTCATATTAGTAACGTTAACTAATTCTTTTTTAAATTTTTCAACAACTTTTTTATCATCAGAATTAATAATAACTCTTACTACTTCAAGTAGATACTCATCAGTTTTTATACAACTTTTTTTAATTTTCCGGAGCGCTTCATTATGTGTATTAACGAATTTTCTCCGATTAAACCTTTTAACACTTTTGCAGTAACGATAGAAAATATAGGAGAGGTCAACTTCCAGAGGCAGCAATGTATATCTATAGTTCATTTGTTTAATAGCATTCTTATCTAAACTTTTTACCGAACGATATCGATCCTGCTGAACTTTTTTAATACCTTCTTTAACTTGCTCACATTTATCTAGATTTTCCTTTCTAATAGTTAGAAAGTCATTCACGTCTTTTTGATAGTAATCAGAACGATGAGTACAGGAGCTAAAAAAAATAATGCAGGAAAATACCTGCATTATATAAAAGTTTAATTTTAATTTCATTTATCTAGCAACACCAACGGCTTTCGTTTCTCTTAGTACGGTAATCTTAATTGTTCCGGGGTAAGACATTTCTTGTTCAATTCTTTTAGAAATATCTCTCGAAAGAAGAACTGTTTTTTCATCGTCAATACGATCATTTTCAACGAATACTCTTACTTCTCTACCACCAGATAGAGCATAAGATCTCGAAACACCTTCAAAAGAATTTACGATTTCTTCGATATCAGTAAGTCTTGATACATAAGACTCCATCATTGCTTTTCTGGCACCTGGTCTCGCTCCAGAGAGCGCATCCGCTGCCGCAACAATATGAGCAAGAACCGATTCTGGTTTTTCGTCATCATGGTGGGCACGAATTCCGTGAACGATATCTGGTGCCTCTCCGTATCTCTTGGCGAAATCAGCACCGATAACAGCATGTGATCCCTCAGCAGAGGCATCAATCACTTTTCCAATATCATGTAATAAACAAGCTCTTCTTGCTTGTTTCACATTATAACCAAGTTCACCTGCAATCGTTCCACCGATCATGGCGGCTTCCATGGCATGCTGGTATTGATTTTGAGTGTATGATGTTCTCCAGTTAAGAGCACCGACAAGTTTTAAAACTTCAGGGTGAATACCATGAACACCAATTTCCATCTGAGCTTTTTGACCGAGTTCTAAACACTCTTTGTCCATTTCAGATTTAGCTTTATCATGAAACTCTTCAATTCTTGCAGGATGAACACGTCCATCAGCAATGAGTTTTTCAATTGTTCTTCTCGCGATCTCTCTTCTAATAACATTAAAAGAAGAAATCACAACCATTTCAGGAGTATCATCGATAATAAGATCGACACCACATATCTGCTCAAAGGCCCTAATGTTTCGCCCTTCACGACCAATTAATCTTCCCTTAATGTCATCACTTGGAAGATCAACTGTAGCGATTGTTTTTTCTGCAACATACTCACCAGCAAATCTTTGAATAGAAGTTGCAATTACTTTTTTAGCTTCTGCTTCAGCATTTTCTTTTGCTTCTTCTTCAATTCTTTTTGCCATTTTCGCAAAATCAACACGTGCTTCTTCTTCCATAATCTCAAGAAGCTCAGACTTAGCCTGATCTTGAGTCATAGCAGCGACTTCTGTTAATTTATTGGCGTAACTTTCCTGCTTTTCTTTGTAACGTAAAGCCTCTTGGTCTACTTTCTCAAGACGCTTTTCCATCTCTTTATTTTTTTCTTCAAGCTTACTTGCTCTTTTTTCATTTTCTCTTTCGAGCTTTTCTAATTCCTCTTCTGATTCTTTAACGTCATTTTCTTTCTCACGAAGTTTCTTCTCACGTTTTTTAATTTCAGCTTCTATACGATCTTTTTCTTCTTGAGCTTCTTCTTTAGCTTCTTTTCTTGCACGATATTTAATATCACTTGCATGATCTTTCGCTTTTTTAATAATCTCATCACCTTTTTCCTGACGTTCTTTTAACTCGGTCATAGCTGATCTATGTCTAAACAAGAATCCGAGCCCAGCTCCAATCAGAAGGAAAAATAATGATGCAAAGATAATTGTTAAATCCATCTCTTCCCCCTACGGCGTTAATTCACCATAAATATTTTTATCAGTTATTATAATATCCATATTGATATCGTGTTTCTCTGTAGGAATCTCATCCAAGATTTGCTCTTCAAAACACAGTCCAATTTTTTTTCCAGAATAGCTTGCGAGGTATTTATCGTAATAACCTTTTCCACGCCCCAGCCTCTCACCATTTTTGGTAAAGGCCCGACCAGGAATCACGAGTGCATGTGGGTTCACTGTTTTCGCGTCTTTTTTTGGTGACTTCATAACTACACCAAAGTCACGACTTTCTTCTAAATCACCATAAGCTGATTTTTTAAATGTCATAAAACCGTTTTCCACTGTTGGAAACGCTGTAAGATTTGAATATTCATCGTGGTTAAACATCCACTGAGCCTCATCATGCATCGGCGCAAAAACACCAATTAAAAAATCTTCAGGGATAGTTGAGTCTTGAGAAGCGAGCTGTTGCAAAAATTTATCTAGGTTCTTAAATAGATTTTTGCTTTTTAGAGTTTTTTCTTCGGGAGTGATGTCTTCAAAGAGCATTTTAATTTTCGCTCTTAAGTCTCCCTTATTTATCATTATTCTCTACAACCTTAATCAAAACGTTGTAATGCTTATGCTGTCGGTGATACTTCGTCGATATACTTTAATACATCGTCTGCATTGGCGCGAAACTGATCAATCTCTTTGCGATATTCTCTTTCTAACTCCATCTTCTCTTGAGTTAGTCTTAAAGCGACCAATAATATTGCCTCACCGGCGGCCAGACTAGGCATTTTCTCTCTCAGACTTAGAGCTTCTGTTCTTACATGCTCTACAACTTCGTCTGGAGAAACAGCTCCCTCTGCGTTAGGCTGGAGCTTAACTTTATAGCCTAATATGTCATAATCAAGTGCATTACAATTACTATCCATATAATGTTAGATTAGTCGATATTCGGGTTTACGTCCACATTTTATTGTGGCGAAGCTTCCAGAAGAGCGTTTAAATAGGCATCCAAATTGAATTTATCGAGATCTTCAACTGACTCGCCCACTCCGATATAAGTGATAGGAACTTGCAGCTCTTTGACGATAGACACTGCGCTTCCCGCTTTTGAAGAACCATCACATTTTGTGAAAATTAATCCACTTAAACCTAATGCCTGATTAAACTCTTTTGCCTGACGAAGTGCGTTTTGTCCGGTAATGGCATCGATAACTAATAAAACATGATCAGGAGTTTCTGGGTCGAGCTTCTTTAGCACGTTTTTACTTTTGGTTAATTCTTCCATCAAGTTCTGCTTGGTATGAAGCCGGCCAGCCGTATCGAGTAGGCAATAATCTGCTTTTTCATTTAAAGCCGTTTGAAGGGCTTCGTAACCAACACCACTGGGGTTGGCCCCCTCTTTTGCTCTAATCATGGTTGCATTTGCTCGGTCACACCATACTTGTAGCTGGTCAACAGCAGCGGCCCTAAAAGTATCACAGGCCCCTACGACAACCTTTGCGCCTTGGGCAGTCAGCTTGGTGGCAAGTTTTCCAATTGTCGTTGTTTTCCCCGCACCATTTACACCCACAATCATGATAACTTTCGTTTTTCCAAAGCCCCCCTCTGGAAAATCAAATAATTCGGTGTCTATATTTTGCTGAACATCGTCCATTTGCTCTTTGATAAATCCACTGAGAAAAGTTTTAAAATCTTCTGCAGAAAACGAATCACTCTTCAACTTAGCTTGTAATTGATCCATTAATTCCATTGTCGTTTTTGGACCAAGATCAGCTCCGTAGAGAAGCTCTTCTAACTCTTCGACCTGATCATCAGTTAACGGATTTCCCGTAAACAATCCACCAATTTTGCCCCAGACTTGATCACGTGAGCGACCAAGGCCTTTTTTCAGCCTTTCATTCCAAGAAATTTTTGGCTCAGTGGCAACTTCGGGTTCTTCTTTTTCCTCAGGTATAGGAGCTGATTTTTCAACAGCTGGTTTTACCTCTTCCGCTGCTCTTTCGATTCTAGGTTCTGATTTTGAGTCATCTTTTGAGAAAAACTTTGAAGCACTTGCCAGCAATATTAAGAGAACTGAAGCAATCCCCATGGCATCACCAGAGTTAGCTTCTATTGCGACACCTAAAACACTATATATTTGCTGAATTAACTCAATCATTTATCAACTCCTCGATAAGAAAAAGGAGCATACACTAAATTCTCGTGTCATGTTAAGCCTGACGTGATATGGCAAGATATGGATTTCTCGAAGAAAAGCTATCAATTATCAAAAAGTTATTTTGAACTTATCGCCACAATAAGGCAGTTTTTTGGAAAGAAGAACTTTCTCGACTTGCCGGCTCCCCCTATGGTTCCTCATCCAGGTCTTGAGGCTCATCTTCATCCTTTTAAAATTCAAAAGGCAAAAGAAAAAAGAGATACCGGCTTTTATCTTCACACTTCCCCTGAATTTTTCATGAAAGAGATGTTAGCTCTTGGACACGAAAAAATATTTACTCTAACTCATTGTCATCGTGATGAGCCCGTATCTTCCACTCACCTTCCTCAATTTCTTATGCTTGAGTGGTATCGCACGAATGAAAGATATGAAAAAATTATGGATGATACAGAAGAGCTCATCTCATCTTGTTTTAAAAACTTTAATAGAACTGCTCCACCATTTATTAGAAAAACTGTTGATGAAATTTTTCTAGAATTCTGTGATTTTAAAATTAGCCAATTTCTTGATCGAGACAAACTTTTTGAAAAGATATCTTCATTTGATAACTCATTACTCACAGATATTAATCTTAGTTGGGATGATTTGTTTTTCTTAATTTTTCTCAATCATATTGAACCAAAATTAAAAAGATATCCCGCTCTCATTCTCTATGAATACCCTGCTCCTCTGGCAGCACTCTCTACTTTAAAAAATGAAACTGTATGTGAACGCTTTGAAGTCTATTTGGGTGGTGTTGAGCTTGCTAACTGTTTTAACGAGTTAACCGATTTAAATACTTTAAAGAAGCGCTTTGAAAAAGAAGACTCCGTAAAACAGCAACATTATCAATACAAACTTCCTGCACCCCACCGCTTTTTTGACGTTCAAAAAAAATTGCCGAACTGTGCGGGAATTGCATTAGGAGTCGATCGCTTATTTATGACTCTTATGGATCTAGAAGAAATTTATACTCCGAGTGATTATTTTAAGGCATCAGATAATTAAAGATTTTGTGAATCTTAACGATGATTTCTGCTTTTATTAACTGAAATGAAACTTTAGAAGCCCAGTCAAAATGGATTTGGTCATTTTGATTTCTTCGCAATTTATTTGAAAAAGCATCAGGATATTCTTTTGCCAACTGAGAAGAGAAAATGGCATACCATCTGTATAAGTCACTTTTATCTCTTATGATGAATGCATCGGCGACCTCAAGAGTTTTCTCAACTGTTTCACGCTTCATATAATAAAAATTTACTGATGAAAGACTTTCCTCCTCAACACCGAGTGCGAGAAACTTATCATAATAAGCCACAACAAATTTTTTAACGGGGTTTGTAATATCATTTTGATAGTTTTCCATTCCTTTATAAACAGAATCTAATACTAACGCTCTATAAACACCTTCGTGTGTTGCTCCTTGATCCATAACGTTTATCCATTTAACGAGATCGTTTTCGTTAGGTTCAGCTTTTCTAACTGCTTCAAAAACTTCTTTAACATAAGCGTAATTAAACTTTTGTCTTTTATCTTTAGGAATAACATTTTGATTTGGATCTTTTACATCGAGGTCTGCTATCGACTTCGCATTCTCTTCAACTTTTGGAATTGAAGGTAATGTGATCGAGCTCTTTTTCTCACCAAAAAGCTTATTGGCCGTTTGATCACCTAAGTATCTTTCAACATAAGGACGTAGTTTAGTTTTGAGCTCATTAATATCTAGAGCATAAGTATTCGTTGTAAAGAGAGATAATAAGATGGTTAAACCTAAAACTTTTTTCAAACCAGACTCCAACAATAATTAAAATAATATTATTATTCTATACTCTGATTATTATGCTCAGCAAGTTTTCTAGCTTAATCTTCACTTGATACGAGTTCACCGATTAAATCATAACCGAGTACTTCGTTTACTTTGACTTTGACGATATCGCCAACACTTAGTGCTTTACCATCAGTATCGTTAATTAAAACGTTACCATCGATATCTGGAGCTTGACCTTGATGACGTCCCTTTATAAGAAGGTTTGTTTCTTCATGCTCACCTTCAATGAGGACTTCCACAGTTTTACCTAGAAATTCTTCATTTAACTCTCTAGCGATTTCACTTTGAACTTCATGTAACCGATCAAAACGCTCTTCAATAACTTCTTGTGGAACTTTATTATTTAAACGATAAGCGGGAGTCTGCTCCTCATCACTATATCTAAAAATACCGAGGTGATTGAACCTCGCCTTTTGGACACCAGCGAGTAGCTTTTCAAAGTCTTCTTCAGTTTCACCTGGGAAACCGACAATTATTGATGTTCTTAAAACGATCCCTGGATTAATTTCTCGAAGTTTTTCAACTCTCTCAAGAATTTCTTCCCCAGTAATTTTTCGGTTCATACGCTTTAAAACAGCATCCGAAAAATGTTGAACAGGCATATCTAAATAAGAACAAATATTCTTTTTCTCGGCGATGAGTTTGATAATTTCATCAGATAACTCATCCGGATAAAAATAAAATAATCTAATCCAATCAGCTCCCGCAACATCGCTTAACTGATCAAGTAATTGATAAAGATTATTATCTTCATCAAGATCAACACCGTAGTCAGATAAATCTTGTGAAATTAAATTTAACTCTCTCACTCCATCACGGCAGAGGTTTTGAGATTCACTAACCAATGAGTCAACTGATCTCGACCGCAGTCTTCCTCTTAGAGTTGGAATAATACAGAACGTACAATTACGATTACAACCTTCAGAGATTTTCAACCAGGCCATATAACCTGGAGATGTATTTATACGGGGATCAAACTCAGTATGAATAAACTTTGGGATTTCAACATGAGATTTTTTATCAAGGTTTCCTTCCTCAAAAGTTCTCAATAAAGTAGCAATCTTGGGGTATTCACCGGTACCAATTATAAGATCAACTTCAGGTAACTCTTCTTCTAAGGACTGGCTATATCGTTGCGCCATACAACCCGCTACAACCAGGGCCTTACAAACACCTTTTTCTTTATAGTCAGCCAACTCTAAAATAGTATCGATTGATTCAACTTTTGCGGCCTCAATAAATGAACAGGTGTTAACAACGATTACTTCAGCATCAGAAGGCCCCTCAGCAAAGCGGTAACCATTTAAACCAAGATGTCCAAGCATCACTTGAGAATCAACAAGGTTTTTAGAACAACCCAAACTGGTAAAGTAGACAGTTTTATTTTCGAAAATTTGCATGCTTCTAATTATGATAAAAGCTACAAAGTTTCAAAGGGTTATGAACTATTTACCGTCCAAACTACTCAAGTATGTGATTTCAAGTACTTGAAGGCATATGCCCCAAACTATAAACTGATCTAAATGAAATTTCTTAAAGATAAAATGAAATATGCTGAACTTAGCTCAATAACCAAACTCATGCTGGTTGGGCTAATCTTTGGTTACTCCTGTTCAACTGGTAAAAATATTAATGCCCCCTCTATTAAAGAAATTGGTGAGCTGAAAGAACTTGTCGAGCAAGGAAAGTTACTAGAGCAAGATAGTGAACATCAACCACAGTTTTGGGCCAATATGTATCTTCTTGGAAAAAGGTATGAAACGAAAGGGCAAAGTGAATTGGCCTGCCCTCTTTTTAAAAGACTTGGAACAATTGAGGACTTCCCCTTACAGCAGTTGGTGAAAATTAAAACTCTCGTCAACTGTAATACCGAAATTCGTAGTTTTAAAAATTACTGGATTGAAAATCAAGACAAACTCCCTTCCTATTTAGAAAAGTTTTACTCAGAACACTTTTTAAAATTTTCAGAGGAGTTGGAACTCTATGACCTGGCAAGTTTATTTTCAGCAACACTAGCAAAGTATCAAAAATCAAGAGTCACGAAAGAAAGTTTTTTAAAGCAAGCTGTTTCTCTTGCAGAAAAATCAAAAAACGAAAAAACTATCGAGGAAAGTAAAAGTCTTCTTTACGAGTACTCTCCAAGACTGAGACCTTATGTTGAAGGTGAAGATATATTTCATGCGGGAAGAGATTTCGAACGTCATCGTGAATTTTCAATGGCCAGATCGTTTTATCGACGAGTGATCAATAGTGAAGAGATGAGTTTTGAATATAAAGTGATGGCCTATAATCGCTACAGACTCTCCTTTAAACAACAAAGAAAAAGAAGAGAGTACGTCAATCAAACATTAGAAATGATTAATTGGTTGAAAAAAGAATCTTCTAACAAAAACCACGGAAAGATCGCTCGTCAGGAATATTTTAAAACACAATTAAAATATTCACGTGCAGTCTGGACTATTGATGAAATGGAAAAAGGACGAATTGTCCTCGACTCTCTTCTTAAAGAAAAAGATCTCGACGATCAACTCCAAGCCCAGGCCCACTGGATAATTGCGGCTATGTACCTAGAGAAAAAAGACTATGTCACAGCTCTTTCTCATTTAGATACGGCCAGCACCAAGAAAAATCTCCCACAAGATCTACTTGAAAAGATCACTTGGTCTAGAGGATGGAATAAGTATCTCAAGGAAGATTATGCTGGTTCAATCAAGGCTTTTGAAGATGCGATCGATAATCTAGAAGACGGCTCATTTAAAAATAAGATTCGTTTTTGGTTGGGCAAGGCTTATGAAAAATTTGGTGAAGTCAGTAAATCAAAAGACATTTGGCAAGACATGGATGAAGAAGAGTCTTTTGATTATTACCAAATTCTCACATACTTAAAACTTGGAAAAAAGTTTACCCCAATAACGCCCACAAGCAGAATGATCGATGATATTGAGGATACAACATTCAGATGGCTTATGGTTTTAGAAGAAACGGAACTTTCAAAAGAGTATTTACGTGAGAAGCAGAAGTCCTTCAAAAAAGATAAACAAATTATTCAGCACCTTCCTTATTACCAATTAGCGGGTTGGTATATCGAAGGAATAAGAAAATATTTTTCACTCTCAACCGATAAAAGAAAAAAAATTAAAGACGAAGCTATTCAATATATTTTCCCAACTCCTTTTCAATATGAATTTCAAAAGTTCACAACAAAATATGATGTTGATCCAGCCCTTGCCTACTCAATAGCGAGACAAGAGTCTGCTTTTAATCAATATGCAAGATCACACGCTGATGCCTTCGGCTTACTTCAACTAATTCCAGAAAAAGCTCGAGAAATCGCTCGCAAAACATCTACTGACTTTAAAGATCATAATGACCTTTACGATGTTTCTATAAACCTTACTCTTGGCTCATATCTTCTCAACGAATTAAGAGAGTCTCACGATAATAACTTTATCGCTTTTGTGGCCAGCTATAATGCAGGCTCTAGCGTTGTCCGCAAGTGGCTGAAGAAACGCTACCGCAAAGACCCACTAGAGTTTATTGAAATGATTCCTTATAAAGAAACCCGTAATTATGTAAAAATGGTTTTTAGAAATTATGTCATTTATAAAAGACTTCTCGGATTTGATAAAACCATTTCTCCGGAATTCTTTTGGACTTCTGAACTCAAAGAGGATTAATTCTTCTTTTTCTGTTTGAAATAAAAATAATCTTTTGGAAATTTTATTTTGGTATCAACTTTTTCAAAAGTAAGTTTAACCTTTTTGCCATCACTATAGACCAGTTCTAAAAGTGCAATATCTTTAAGGTTTAACTGCTTTCTAAATTTCACTAACGTCTCTGTTACTCCAAGTTTCTTTTGCATGTCTTTGGAGTATACAAACTGATACAGTTTTTTCACCTTATCTTTTACGATCACTTTATAGTAACTATTATCTTTTAACCCTGACTTTAGGACATCAAATAATTTAGCATAGGGATAGTTTTTTCCCGTAGGATCAACAATTAAATCTCCTTCCATGTCATCAAAAAGGGGTGGTGTGTACAACCAAGACTGTGAAGGGTTACTAATATAAAGAAGTTTATCAGGAGATTCTTGTTCAAATTTAATTTTCGATGGGTATGAGTACGCGATTGTCCCTTTCGTTTTAATCAGCTTACCTTTCAATTCACTTTTATACTCTTGAACATAGGTTGCTTTAAAATTGGGAACAAAAAAGTTCGCACAAACACCTAGAGAAAAACCATACGCTATTAATACTATTAAATTTTTCATGAAATGATTTTACCCCGTATTCGCTTCGGGGTAAATCTTAGTGTAATTGGACACTTACCGCTTTCGAAACACCAGGTTCTTGCATCGTAACCCCGTAAAGCGTGTCATTCAATTCCATCGTTTTCTTATTGTGAGTAATCAGAATGAATTGAGATTCAGAGCTCATTTCACGAAGTAACTCATTAAATCGACCGACGTTGGCATCATCTAGTGGTGCATCGACTTCATCCAGTAAACAAAATGGAGCCGGCTTAACAAGAAAGATCGAGAAAATTAAACTTAATGCTGTTAGAGCTTTTTCCCCACCAGACATAAGGTTAATATTTTGCATCTTCTTGCCAGGAGGTTGAGCAATAATCTCAATCCCGCAGTCTGGATCATTAACATCACCAACAATTTTAAGCTGAGCAGAACCACCACCAAAGATCAAAGGGAATACTTTTTCAAAACGCATATTCACTTCTTCGAAAGCGATCTTAAAACGCTCTTTAGACTTAACATCAATATGATTAATTGCCGTATCAAGGTCTTCTAGAGACTTTTTAAGTTCTTCTTCTTGAACTTCAAGGAAGTCAAAACGCAGCTTTTGTCTTTCGTAATCTTCAATTGCTTGCCAATTAATTTCCCCAAGTCTCTTGAGCTCATGTTTTGTTTGCTTAAATCTAAACTCACAATCTTTAAGGTCTTGACCATAACGTCTATTAAACTCATAAGGCTCAGCTTCAACTCTAACCGTTGTTTCACCTTCTTCCATGTCATACATAGAGTCTGTATCTTTTAAGATTGCGTAATTTTCTTCTTTATAATCTAGGAACTCGCCAATTGTTTTACGAAGATCGACACGATACTTTTCAAAAACGTCTCTAACAATAAACTCTTCTTCATCGAGATACTGTTCTCTCTTGGCTTCAAGCTCAACAACTTTCTTTTCTGCTTGATTGATTTCCTGAACAAGTTTTTTAATACGATCTTCCCTGGCAGACATTTCTTTTTGTAAGGCGGCCACGGCAGTTTTCTTTTCTTTGAGGCCTGCTTTTTCTGTTTCAATTTTATCTTTTAATTCAAAGTTACTATCAGCAAGCTCTTTAACTGTCGCTTCAATCTCTTCAATTTCTACTTTTACGTCTTCAATGGTGTCTGTATTTTTCTCAATGGTAGAAATAATTCTTTCTAGTTGAGATTTGAGATCTTCAATTTGTTCTTGAGTATTTTGTAGTCCTTGCTCAAAAGACGAAGCTGCCGCTTGTTTTTCAAACAAAGTACTTCTCTTTTCTTCAAAGATTGGACTTAGTTCATCATTTTGATCTTTAATAAACTGAACTCTTTCCTTTCTCTCTTCTGCTTGAGTCGCAATTTCCTCTAATTCTTTTGAAAGCTTATCTTCATCCTCAATAAGATCGAATTTCTTTTGAGAGATATCTTTTTTACGGTTTTTCAAGATTTCAAGACGACTATTACCAGACTCCATTGAGGCTGTTTTTGACTCGAGAGCTGAATTTTTAGCAGCAGCCTCAGCTTTTCTTTCCCCTAGCATATTGCGAGCATCTTCATACTCTGTTGCCATGGTGGCCAGTTGCTCTTCCATCGTCGTCAATTCTGACTCATCTGAATCAAGAGTGTTTTGTAACTCTGTTACTTTAATTTCTAACTCGGCAATCAAGTTATTTCTTTCGACCATTCCCATAGATTCAGTGGTTTCACTTTCTCTATAGTATTGTAAGCCTGAATCAATATTTCTTACGGTATCTTTACCATCAAGACTCACCATCGCTCTAAAGCGCATTGACGGCTCAAGCTTTTCGATAAGCTCTTGGCTCAATGATTCAACAACAAAAATGCCACCGAAGAGACTCTTTAAATGTTTATAGTCCTCCGGAAGCTCAATCACTTCATCGAGAGAGGCTTCGATTTTAAAGCCTTTCAACTCTAATCTCTCACGAGATTCATTGAAATTTGTACCCTCAGCGAAAGGTGAAATGAAATCAATTCCCATTTCAGAGTTTTCTCTTAACCAATTTTTTAACCCTTCAAGGTCTGTTTTTGGCACCAGAGAATTGACCATATCACGTAATGCAAATTGGACAGATTTTGTGAATTTATCCTCACATTGAATAAGGTTACCAAGAAGTGAGAAATTCTCCCCTTCTTCTTGGTTTAAAAATTCATTTGTTCCCTCTCTAGCTCCCTCTAAGGACTTTTTAATTTCTTGCAGGGATTCTAGTCTTGATTGTGTTTGAATAAGTTCTTTCGTTTGTGCCCTAACAGAACCTTCTTTCTCTTTATGAAGGGTCTTTAACTCATCGAGCTTTTCTTTGAGTTCAACACATCTATTTTCTAATTCAGCAGCCTCTTCAGTTAAGCGAATCGCCTCATTACGCTCATCGGCCATCGTTTTAGAAAAACCAGAAACTTGCTCTTCCAACACCTCAATTTCACTAGTTAAATCCTGAAGGGTAGTAGAGAATTCTTCCAATTTGGAATTATTTCTAAATTTCGTTTGGTTTAGTTCATTAAGTTTTTCATTAAGCTCTTCGAAAGATCTCTCCTCATCCGAAAGCTTTTCTTTATTGTCAGCAATTTGGCTAGAGAGAGACTCTACTTCAGCTTCAAGATCAGAAAAATCAAAGCCTTCTTCTTTTTGCTTAAGTAATTCATCTTCTTTTTCTTTAAGCTCAGAAAGTTTAACCTTTCTATTTTCAAGCTCTCTGTTTTGATCTTCTAGTTCTTCTTCTCTTTGAGAAATTTGTTTTTGCTTATCCCCAATAGAGTTCTTTAAGAAATTGTATCGTTCTTCTTCAGCTGCTAACTGTTTAGAAATTTCATTTATCTGATTTTGAAGTTCATCAACTTCAGCGCTCATTTCTTTTCTTTGAACTCTTTCTTCTTTTAAAGAAGTTTCAAGCTCTTCTTTTTCAACACCACCGTTTTCGATGATCTCTCTTTTTTCAGAGACAATTGTTTGATCTTCAGTGAGGTGTCTTAAGAAGTCGAAAACCTTATGTGATGTTACGACAAGCTCATTTTTGCGAACTTTCTCTTTTAACTTACGAGCGTGATCTGCCTTTTCAGCTTGTTTTCTAAGTGAAGCAAGGTTTTTACCCACTTCGCTTTTTAGATCACTTAACCTTTCAAGGTTAGACTGAGTCGCTTCTATTTTTCTTACTGATTCACGACGACGTAACTTGAACTTTGTAATTCCTGCGACGTCTTCAATCATATTTCTTCTTTCAACAGGCTTGGCCTGAACAAGACGATTGATTTCACCTTGAGCGATAATAGAGTATGCTTTCGCCCCGGCTCCCGTATCCATGAAAACTTCTTGAATATCTTTTAAACGGCAAGGACTTCCGTTAATACGATATTCTGTCTCACCATTTCTAAATAATTTACGCGTTAGTTGAATCTCAGAAGGACTGGCAACTTTATTACCAATATGAATATGCTTTCCTTCAGTGTTTGCAAGAACAAGAGTTGCCTCAGCAAAAGATCCGGGGGCGTGCTTAGAAGAACCTGCGAAGATGAGGTCTTTCATTGAGTTACCACGCAAGTGCTTAGCAGACTGCTCACCCATCACCCAAAAAAGGGCGTCAACGATGTTAGATTTTCCACAACCGTTTGGTCCTACGATACCTGTAATACCTTGATCGAAGTGAATGGTCGTCCGGTCTTTAAATGATTTAAAGCCTTGAACAATTAGCTTAGTCAGCTTCACAAAAGTTCCTTTTGTCGTTTCTGACGGGTTTTCGCCCTGTCTCCTGTTGCAAAATAAAGCTTATGACAACACACTCAATGTGTACAACGATCTTTAACATTTCATGAAATTTGTGCGTTGTGATTATTGACACCTAGACCGGAATATACGTGTAAGATTCGTAGGAAACACAACTTGACGCGGCAAGCAATCACGAAAATAGTTTTAGCTTTTCTGCTTTTGAGAGTTTTTTGATAGCAATCTCTCTTTTGGTAGCGGATGACCTCGACCGATGTTTTTCCGTGAAGACCATCTCTTTTAACTTTTTACCCCTGAGGTACTTCGCCCCTTTTCCAGAGGCGTGCTCCTCAAATCGTCTTTTTAGATCTGTTGTTATTCCGGTATACAGCTTTCCCTTATCTGTCTGAATCATATAAACCCACCAATCAGGCTTTTTATCGACAAGTTTAAACTCATGAGCGGTTTGCTCAATACCATTTAAAATAAGAGCAACTTTATGCACACCTGTATAAAACGTTCTGGTGGTAATAGTCCTAAAACTATGGGCCCTCTCCATTGAGAGAACTCCCTTCTCAACTTCTTTTTCTGAAATTTTAAAAACCTTTTTACCGTATTGATTATTTTTTAATAAGAAATAAATAGCGTACTCAAGCCTTACTTTCATTGGTGTTTTAATCGCTAAATGAAATGAGAACTCCAATTTTTCACCGATGGCGATACGTTTATTTTTTAAAGAAAACTCTTCTACTTTTAACTTTCTAGGATCTCCATAACCAAATAACTTCATCACCCGCGCATCACCACTTTTCAATAATGTTCTAAGAGCATGCTTAACCAGCTTATCTGTGTGCTGACTCTTTCCAACCCAACCCTTAATATTTTTATAGACCAAATCCGGATGATCCTTCGTTATATCATTTAAGCTATTCGCAACCGATTTTCGAACATATTCACTTGGATCATTTTTTAAGCTCTCTAAAATAGTCCACAAAGGCTTAGGGTCTTTTTTTAATTCAGGCAGAGCTTGTCCCCAGGGAAGTCGAGGCCTACAACCTTCGGAAGCTAGTCTTCTCACGTGCTCATTTTTATCTCGACTCCAAACTTCCATCACTTTTAATGTTCCCATTAGGTCATCTTTTAAAAAAGGCCTGATCGCAAACTCAGAACTAAAATAAGGAGTTAATGACTTTAAAGCATTTAGGCTTTGCTTTCGATATTTTTTATCAAGACCGTAGACTTCAACAAAGTCAGGAAACAACATTCCCTTTAACCCTGAAAACTCAGGCGCTACCTTTAAAATAATATATAATCCCTCTAGATAATCTTCTGGAAAATACTTCTTTGTACAAAGAGTGATATGCCTCATTCGCTGTTTTAGTTCCCGATCTTCCCAATCTTTATCCAGAACAGCTTTTTCAAAACCTTTTGAATTAAAAGACTTAAAGTGTTTATTATACAACCTTGCTAAATCTTTAATGAAAGGTGATGAAAACTCATTTTTAAAAGGTTCCATATCTTGCGTCCTAAATATATCCAATCAAAATACCGATAAACGAAGTACTATATTATTAAAAGAGAAAAGACTTATGAAATACTTTTTATATCCACTATTACTCACTCTTATTTTTACTAGCTCATGCTCTTTAAATGAAAAAAAAGATCGCTCTCCCTCATCAATTGATTACGAAGCCAATTATTACGGCTTCATGCTGACTGATCCAACCAGGGTTAATCAAACACTTGCCCCTGTATTCCATGGCCTAAGAGACGAATTTGAAAGAAACGAGGAAATTAAAAAAGTTCCACATTCAGACATTTGGTCGCTTCCAAAAGATTGCCATTATCCAAACGTGATTGAATTAAAAGCAAATACTCATTACTCAATAAGTGAAAAGGATCAATTAGGCCATTTCTCAGCAAGCTGTATTAAAATGAGAAGATCTGCCCTAGATGATTTAACCGATCGCTGGATAGCATCTATAAAGAAGGAATACCCAGACTATTACAAAGCAAACCCTGACAGATTCCATAGCGCTATTTCTATTAAATAAGACCTAAAGAAACATAAACATCTGAAATCTAATTGCTTAATAGACAATTCTCCCCATTGCAAGTATATTTCCCCACCTAATCATCCATTTGATTATCGGGCCGTAGCGCAGTTTGGTAGCGCGTTCGTCTGGGGGGCGAAAGGTCGCTGGTTCAAATCCAGTCGGCCCGACCATTCAACTTCAAATCATTTTTACTTTTTCGATTAAGTTTTACTAAGTTTTTATTTTTATTAACACCAAGATACCAATAGTTATCTAGCTTTTCTTTTTTCAACATTACAGAAAATTACAGTTCGTTACTCGCCGAGTGACCAAAATGTGACCTTTTTTGTGACCCTTTTTTTAAACGAGTCTTTCCATCTATTGATTGTTTTTTGAACCAAGATTCCCACTCACGGAAATAAAAAGTCCCACCCAAGGGATTTATCTATCTTGAGTGGGAATCTGCATTACGAAAATTTTGTTTATGGAAGAAGATATAGATATGAAATTAAAAACCGTTTTACGTGACCTCATCAAAGAGGAAGGAATCACAGTATCCCAACTCTCCAAAAAGTCAGGCGTTCCAGTTCAAACCCTTCATAACTGGTTATCAGGAATGGAACCGAGAAGCCTAAAACAGGTCCGTAAAGTTGCGGATTATCTTGAGGTAAGCATCGACTACCTTTGCTTTGGAATCAAAGAGAAACAAAAGAATATACAAGACTATGAACATGAAATTAACGCTGGCGTCTTTGAAGTCGTCTTAAGGAGAATAAAATGATGAGAATATTTATTGCTTTAACAATGTTGGTTAATCTTTCCACTTTTGCCAATATCACCTTTGTTGACCTTACGGGAAAAAAATATCGTGGAAAGACTGAAGATATACAGGATCTCAACTTTAGAAAGATGGGATTTGATTGCGACCCCTCATCAACCGTTCAAGCGAAAGGCCAGCATACAGTTATCTCATGGGCAGGAAGTAGCTATAGCCAAAGAATATGGAAAGATAAGAAAGCTTATCGAAAATCAATCGCAAACTATAAAATTCACTTTAGTCTATACAATCGGAATGGGAAAAAAGTCGCTTCTGATAGTTTTGTATACGATGATAAAAGACATAAAACCAGACGATTTGTTGTTCCTGGAGATCATGGAGCCTATAGCGACTGCGAAATGGAGAGGATCTTTTTTGACAAGCAATATGATATTCCCTATGGAAAAGTAGAGTATTGGATTTCAGAAATTAAATGGAAATATCTCCTATTAAAACCTCACAAGTCAAAACGTAAAGCCTTTACCCTTAAAGATCATTTAGAATCACTTAACAAAAAGAAAAAGAAAAAGGTCAACAAATGACAATACGAAGCAAGGAAAAGTGTTCCTATATATTTCTCTCAAAGCTCGTAGCCTATAATTGAAAGTAAATTAACTAATCAAAGGAATTATTATGAAGCTTATCAGTTTTCTACTTTTTCTATTTAGCCTTAATATATATTCAATCACTCTTGGAGACTATCTCGAATATGAATATCGTTCTATAGGTGAAGATACTCCCCAAATTATCCGAGAAAGTGTAACCAAAATTGATGAAGACTTCTTATCACATTTGGTAAAAGTTGAGTATACATGGGGAGAATATGTAGAATCCTGGAGAGCAGACGATTCTTATTTCCCTTCTTACTCTGCAGCCGATATTGTTGACTGGTGTGAAGATCATGGAATTGGAAAGTTTGAAGTAATGAATATCGAAAATCGCCCTTACGTGACCTGTAAAATAAAAAGTCCGCCAAGTTGGGTTCCAATCAGAATTATGTATGACCATTACTACAACCAAGGCTCAAGTGTCGTTTGGATTGGAGAAGGTCCCTATAATGGTATATTTAAAGTAATCGACCACCATTCTAAAACCATGTATAAGCTTAAATCATTTCAATAAAAGACATAACTTAGCTCTGGACGACCTTCAAAGTCGCTCAGCCTTGCTTCTTTTCAGTAATGCTTCCCTCACCCTTTTATTTAATCTCTCAGAAAAGCCTCTCTCACTCCGCACATGATTTTTAGAGCGATCAAACATCCCAAGATATCTCCCCAGAAGCTCAAGAGCTTTTACTTTGTCCAATAAAGCAACTTCAAGGAGTTGATGATAATCGCTCTTATTGTATTTAAACCTTTTAACAGCGGCCATCTCAGGCCTCTCATAGTCTTCATTACGAATGTTCTCCAAAATCTTATCAATTCTTGAAAAAGCAATAAGGGACAACTCATCCAATACCCTATCAACATCAATATTATTTTTATCCAGTCTCTCTGCCAAAAGTTTATCAACTTCTTCACGAACTCTAGTTTTACCTAGTAATTGATGACCAATTTTATCCGAATTTTGAGCAGAGTAGCCCGTCCTTCGACAGGCCGCTGCTGCATTGAGATCCTTCATATACTCATGAATAAAAACTCGTTCTTTATCAGTTAAGTTTCTTTTTATCTCTTTCATGGCCTTAATAATCCCCTTAAAAGTTAAATCTCATCAAGTCCACGAAGGTTGTATCCAAAGAAGTTCTCGATCCAAGACCAATCACAATACGTCGCAACGGTTATGGCATAAATGTTTAATGCCCGTTTTTCCCGCTCTCTTAAATTGAGTTTTTTCTCATATTTTAAATTGGATAATAGAAAATATTTTCTCTTTCTAATGTCCTGATTTTCAATCTCCATAATTGGAATTTGATTATTATTAAAAAATAAATCTCGACTGGTATCCTTTTTCATTTTTCTTTCTTGATGATGAATTGGCCCATTTACTTCGATAGCAAAGCCGTAATCGGGTAAATACAGATCTATATTCCTTCTCCCTATCCAAATTGATCGAATTGTTTTTACTTGATTAAGGTTTAAAAACTTGGCCAAACTCTGTTCATGGAATGTTTGAATAGTTTCAAAACGGTATTTTGAGTCAAGTTGCTTCCTAACGATATTGTATGCCTCCTCCAAGGTCTGAAGATATACATTTGATTCATTCTTTTTAACCTTAAAATGCTGCCTGACCCTCTTTTTTCGATACGAGTTTCCAATGAAAATATTGTTCATATAGAACAATGCTTTAACCCGCTTCTTCACAAGATCATTGGATTCGTAGCGCTTAATCTCAAAATACTCATTTTCCATGCTTCCTTTAAAGGGCGTAGATAACCTAGAACAAGTAACTCTTGCCATAACTGCCTCCTAAATTTTAAGTAGACCTAACTACTTATTTTTGTTGAACGACTAAGTCGTAATTTAAGTCCAATTGCTCTGAAGTCTTTCCGAGGATATTTTCAAGTTTTTCGACTTCGGCCCGATTTGGCACAACACGATAATTGATGATCTTTGACATTCTCGACTCGTTGCTAACGACTGATAAGTTTACCAAGTAAATTTGTCTTAAACCTTTCTCGGCCAGTGCCGCCAAAAGTTTGAAGTTGCGCTTTCTCATAAAGACCTCCTCTGATAGGCTTCAGAAACTTCTTGAACAATTTCTTTGAAATTAACCGAGAATTTTAAAAGTCAGTGGTACAAAAACATGAAAATTTACAAAAACTGCATTTTAAATATTGTTGATGAAATTAATTTTCATGAGTATTTATATGCGGCCTATAAGGCGGAGGAGCTAGGTGGATTTTCCCCCGAAGACATTATCAATAACCTTAAGACTTTTTTAAAAGAAGATCAGAATATCCCCAGCGAATTAGCCCCTAGATCTCTAGCAGCTCCAACAATCATAAACCAATTAACACATATTATTATGAGTAGCGCTCCCAAAACGAGGAGAGAAGAAAGCGAACAAACGTCCTTCGATAAGAAAAAGACTAAAGAATGGAACAAATTAGGGCTTGATCTGCCTAAAGGTAGAATCCCTCAAAAGCTAAAACATCATATCCTGCAATTTTGTCATTACCTTCTTTACGGAAACGGCTCTTCACTTGGAAATCTAAAGTCACAAAACTATTTTGAGTCAAAAAGCCAAGGACTGTTATTTGCTTCAAAAATCCTTGTTCTACTAGGGATAGACTGCCACCCAGGAAAGTCTTCTTTTCTACAGAAACTTAGAAAAACCTTCGATGAAGACGAAACCAAAGATCAAAAAAAGTCCCCTAACCTCTACCACCTTTTCAAAGACAATATTTACTTGTTTAACGAATCTGCTGAACATTTCTATAAAAGCACCCTTAAAAGGGATATCAACGCCTTCAATTCTGCTGGAGTCGCTGGTTTTTACAAAGGCCATATCATTAGTTCAATGAATATAGGCCCAGTTAGCGGCGCACCAAAAGTTGTCAAAATAAATTAAGAATTCATGTTTCTGTACCACTGGCAATAAATTATCCATGTCATTCTGACCAAGTTCTTGGCCAAGAAGTTTAACTTTTAAGAACAGGATGATAAATATGAAAGACAAGATCTTTAACAGTCAAAAAGAATGGTTAGACTCTAAGCAAGCGGCCGAATATTTATGTATTTCGGAAGAAAACTTGAGAGTAAAAGTATCTCGAGGCCAAATACCAGTTGATGGAAAATTGGGACGAAACTTGAGATTCAGACGAGAAAAGCTAGACCAGTTATTGGTATCTCAAATCAAAGGAGATCACCAATGATGATTAAAGCTTATAAACACAAAAGTAAGACTTATTATAAAGTCCAACTAAGTATTACAGACCCCAAAACGGGGAAAAGACATCAACCAAAATTCCGTACAGATCAAAAAGGACAACGATTTAGTTCCTATAGATTAGCGGAACAAGCAGCCTTTAAGCGAAGAATGGAAGAAGAAGCTCGGCTAAGTGGAGACTGTGGCCATCTAAGCTTTAAAGAGTATCGCCAAAAGTTTTTAAACTGTATTAAGACGACTCATAAAAACAGCACTATAATGCAATATGATGGTGACTTAAAGAAGTGGCTAACTCCAGACCTTGAAGAAAAAGAGATTCGTAACATTACCAAACACGATATCTATGACTTTATCTTTGAAACTATGCCAAGTCGTGGAAAGGTTACGGCCCATACCCAGAAGAGAATCTGCCGAAATCTAAGAAGGATTTTTCAGGCAGCCGTTGAAGATGGAGGCATACCGAGAAATCCTGTTAGTGGAATTAAAATAAAAGTAGCTCCATCAAAAAAGAGAGTATTGAATACCAAAGAGGCTGAAAAGCTTCTCCTTGAAGGTAAAGATTCAAATCATCCTTTTTATTTCCATTGGGCTTTTGCTCTTTTGAGTGGAATGAGAAGCGGAGAACTCTACGCCCTAAGATGGTCTGATATTGATGAAGTTTCAGGAATCATTACGATCAAATCTTCATGGAGTAAAAAAGATGGTTACCACTCTACAAAATCTAATCAAAATAGGGTCTGCCCAATTTCTAAAGAGCTTTCAAATTTACTTTTGGAATTAAGAAATATCGGCCCGTTCTCTGAAGATCTCGGCGGAAAAAACGATGACTCACTCATTTTTGATGATTTGGTTCTTCCGAGAAGAAAGGAGTGGCAATACGGAAATCAGGCCAAGGTTTTAGGAGAATTTTGCGAAATGATTGGTCTTGAGCCTGTAAAGTTTCACGACTTACGGGCAACCTTCATAACCAATCTACTGGCTCAAGGCGTTTCGCTACCAAAGGTAATGTCGATCGTGGCCATTCCAAAACAAGCACAACAGACGAGTATTTACGGCTCGCAGGTGTCGATGTTAAAGGCTCAACAGATCAGCTCGGCTATTCCCTTCCCAAGACTCTTAACGCAAGTGTGCTTGAATTGAGAAGGCAAGAAAGCTAGTTTTTTGGCATGGATCAAAAAGAAACTATTCGTAAACTCTGGCGGTTATTCTCTGAACAGAAATGGGATGAGTCCAAAAGTCTTTTCCATCCAGACTTCAAAGCCATTTGGCCTCAGTCTAAGGAAGTCTTTTTAGGTGCTGAAAATTTTGTTGAAATGAATAGAGAATACCCTGGTCATCATATTGCCGAAATACTTCATCTCTTAGAGGAAGGTAGTATAGTTAGTTGTACTGCCTTCATTTCTGCCGATACAGAGCAAACAGCTTTTGCTAGTTCATTCTTTGAATTTAAAGACGACCTTATATCAAGGCCACAGAGTATTGGGGATATGAATACGCTGCCCCAGACAACCGAAAGAAATGGACGGCTAAAAGTAAGTTAGAAAGCCTCAGTAGCGAACAAGTAGAAGAAATTACCGAGCGGGCCGAAAACCGTGAAGATATCCCCCTAGTTAAAAGCTAAAACTCTTACGCACCTTGACTAATACATAGTATTATGTAATACTGTGTATTATGAAGAGGCTGTTCAAAGAGACTCCTACATTTTCACAGAAACTAGAAGTCTTGGGCGATAAAAGCCTCTTAAAGGCAATTCAAGACGCTATCCTAGAAAGCCCTAGTATCGGCAAAGTCATTGCTGGAACTGGTGGCCTAAGAAAGATGCGGATGCCCGATTCATCGAGAGGAAAGGGAAAACGAGGTGGTTTAAGGATCATTTATCTCGATATTCCCGACAGAGAAATAACCCATTTACTCTACCTCTATGGCAAAGATGAGTCTGAGGATTTAACGCCAAAAGAGAAAAAGGTTTTCAAGGCTCTTGTGGCAACATTGAAAGGAGAAGAGTGATGGCAAAGAAACGTATGGCCAATGGCCTTTTAAAAAGTCTAGGTGAAGCGGTGGCCATTGAGAAAGGTGAACTCAAGGGAAAACAAACCATGAGAAAACTTTCCAAGCCTGCTCCCAAATGGACTAAAACGGCGATCAAGAAATTGCGATTAGAAGTTTTTGAAATGAGCCAGCCCGTTTTTGCTTCCCTACTCAACGTGAAAACAGCGACAGTGAGAGCGTGGGAACAAGGACAGCGAACACCTGATGGTGCGGCCTCAAGACTGCTGGAAGTTTTATCAAAAGATCAGTCTATTGCGGATAAATTAGCTTCCTAGTGACTTTTTGTGACCTAGCATTTTTAAAACGAAATGATTTTGAATAGTTGGATTGCTCCAGTCGGCCCGACCATTTATATGACTCATTAGTGGAGACACTCATCAAAAAAATTATCGTCGTGGGAACAACGGGCAGTGGAAAATCGACATTTTCTAAACAGCTCGCTGACAAATTGAACTATCCTCACATTCAAATTGATCAACTTCATTGGAAAGCAAATTGGCAAGAGTCAACGGACCATGAGCTTTTTGAAAAGTTAAAAAATGCGACGGCATCTGAGCAATGGATTGTAGATGGAAATTATAATAGAACGAATCATCTCACTTGGCCTTATGCTGATACTGTCATCTGGATCAATCCCCCCTTTATTATCAACCTCTATCAAAGTGTCTCAAGGGCGCTTAAAAGAATACTCTCTCAAGAAGAACGCTGGGAAGGAACAGGTAATAGAGAATCACTTAAAATGTTGTTTTCAAAAGACTCAATCGTATGGTGGATGTTAAAAACATATCGTGGAAATATAAAACGTTACGAAAAAAGGTTTAAAGAGACTCAATATTCTCATATAAAATTCTATCGGTTGCGATCGAGAAAAGAAATTAAGAAATTTCTACGAAATTTCATCTAAACATTTTCTTAATAAATCAAAAATCTTTTTTAGATCAAACGGTTTATAGAGGTGACCATCTATTAGGTTAATCAAGTCTTTATATTTTTCTTCGAAATCAATATCAATTCCACCAGTAATAAAGATAAATTTTGGCTGTTTTATTTCTTTATTTTCTCTCAAGCTTTTTAATAATGTTGGTCCATCCATAATAGGCATCTGCATATCAGAAACAATTACATCAAAACGCTCTGGTTCTTTTTCATAATAATCTAGCGCTTCTTTTCCATCAGAGGCAACGACAACATTTAAACCCATATCTTTTAAGATATCAGAAAATAATGTCAAAATACTTTCTTCATCATCGACTAATAAAATTGTTCCACTGAGATCTTCATCATTACTTGTTTCAACAACCTCATCGATTACTTCCTCACTAGAAAGTACCGCCGGTATTTCTACTTTAATTGTTGTTCCCTGTCCCTCTCTACTGTCTACGATAATCTCACCTTTCATTTCTTTTACAAAACTATGAACCAGAGACATTCCAATCCCTGTTCCTCTATTAACTTCCTTTGTTGTAAAAAAAGGATCAAACATTTTATCTAAAACATGTTTTGCGATACCAACACCATTGTCTTTAACTTCAACGATAAACTTACTCTTATTCTCGTAGGCCAAAATATCTATGATACGTTTATCTTTGAGTTGTGTTGCATCTTTTGCATTCGAGATTAAATTCATTAATATCTGTTGAAATTTTCCCCTATTACCTCTAACAGAAATTTTCTCTTGCGCTTTAACGGTTAAATATATTTGAATTCCTTCACTTGAATAAATCTCATTGATCAAGTTAAAAGATTCTTTAATGGCTTCGACGGGAAAAAATTCTACAATTTCATCTGTATCAGACCTTGAAAAGTTTCTAAGTCCTCGAATAACATTTGAAATTCGATATGAAGCACTATTTATTTTTGAGAGGTATTCCGACAACTCCTCTTCATTTAACTTTTGTCTATTTAGTTTGTTTTCAATTGTAGCGACATAACCATTTATAATCGCCAAGGGGTTATTGACCTCATGACCAACTCCTGCCGCCAACTCCCCAATAGAAGCCAGCTTGGCGTGATGAGAGGCAATTTGTTTTTGTTTTTCAACTTCTTGTTCCTGCTGTTTTTTCAAGGTGATGTCTTCAATGATTGACCAGATACCAATTGTTCCATCAATCTCTTTTACGATAAAACCATTTAACTCTACAGGAATATGTGTTCCATCTTTTTTAATATATTCTTTTTTATAGGGACCATACTTTCCATATTTTTCTAACGACTTAAGTTGCTCTGCTTCTTCTTTTTCATATTTCTTAGGAGTGATATCCCAATAAGATAATTTTTTTAACTCATCGAATGGATAGCCTGTGATTTCCTCATATTTTTTATTTACATCAAGTAGATTTCCATCCATGTCACAAAAGGCAAATCCAAAAGGGCTGTTTTCATAGAGAAGTGATAATTTTTGTTTCACACTCTCAAGCTCACTAATATCGAGGTGAGTTCCCGTAAAACGAACAGGGTTTCCTTTTTCATCGTATTCTGAAAAACGTCCTCTACTTAAAATATGAAGCCATTTACCGCTTTTGTGTTTCATTCGATAAATATTTTCATATGAAGATATTTCACCTCTTCTATAACGTTCAATTTGTTTATAACAATTATCTAAGTCATCTGGATGTACTCTCGATTCCCAAGTTGAGATATCCATGACAAGTTCACTAAAGCTAAGCCCTAGAATTTCGGCCCACCTTTTATCGTAAGTCACAATATTACTTTCTAAAATCCAATCCCAAACTCCAAGCTTGGCACCTTCTAAAGCGAGATCAAGATATTCGTTAGATTCGACAAGTTTACTCTGAAGTCTCTTCTCCTCGGAATTGTCTCTTACTACCGCCTGCAAGTACGAACTTCCTTCAGTATCGATACGACTAAGAAGAACAGTACAAGGTATTTCCTTGCCATCAACAGTGGTATGCATCCACTCGAAATAATTGTATCCCGTCTCCATAGCTAAGCTAATCATCTTTTTGGCTTTTTCTGCTGAAGAAATTCCATCCGGTTGAAACTCTGGAGAAATACTCCAAGGCCCTAGTTTGATATACTCCTCTTCTGATTTAACATTAAAGAGCTTTAACGTAGAGAGGTTACACGATGTAAAACCCCATGTCGGTGGCTCCAATGTCATAATGGCATCTTGAGATTGGTCGAACTGCTGTTTAATATTCTTTGATAAAAATGTAATCGTCCGAACAAAAATATTTACAAAAACTAATGAGATACCTAAAGCACCAACAAAGTTAAAATATTTTAAAAAATTTGTCATATTCGTTTCAACGACAAAGTTCTCAGGTAAAAACTGATAACCAACTATTTTAGAAAATAACCAAAGAGAAAAAAGAAAAAGAAGTGAAAAAGTGACAATCTTTTTTTTCTTTTCGAGATTAAATAATAAAAGAGGAATAATCGCTGCAGGGATATAGTACAATTCAACGATCACTAATTGTTTTAAACTTAAATCAGAAACAAGAATATAAAAGCCACAAGAAACTATTAATAATAATTTTGCTAAATCTTTTTTTCCTTTAAAGTATAAGTAATAACTAAGTGGTGAGAGGATCGTTGTCCCAATCAATACCATTGAAAAAGCAAGCCACGCTTTAAAATAAAGATAAACAAAAATATAAAGAGTAATAATAATCCATGTGGCCAGTAACATTTTTTTAAAGATTAAATCTTGCAGTTTTTTATCAAGGCCAAATGAATGTTCTTTAGCTAACTTATTATTCACAATAATTTTTCTCGATTCATATTCCTAAATGATTTCATAAGTTTATCGGCTAATCACTCTAATAAAGTTAATAATTTCAGATAATTGCTCTCTATTACCTTTTTACCCGTGGCAGAGGGTTTGCCACGTTTTCACGTACTCAGAGTTGATAACTGCCACAGGTCGTGGCATAAAGTCTTCAGAAAACAAAACGGAGTAAATCGATATGAAAATTTTAACTTTATTAGCAACACTTCTGATAACGGCTTCAATTAATGCCGCCTCTTTTAGTGCTTTCGCAGATGGCGACAATCTTTATGTAACAATGTTACTTGATGATTGTAACTCTCATGGGCTTGCACTAGATGTAGACGGTCTATGTCGTAATGATAGACTTACAAAAAACTATGCTACGAGCTGTGGAGCTGACTTGATTGTACGTTCAACAAAAATGTACTGTGGAAAATCAAGTCTTGAGCCCGTAACGTTTACCCTAAGCCTGAAAAAAAGCAATATTGCTTCAGAGGCTGAAGAATTAACACTTAGAAACTTTAATGGTGATGAAGTAACTATTGAGCTTGAAAGAGCTTCAAAATAGTTTGTTCCATATATGTGTGTTTGAGAAAGGAGTGGTTCGCCACTCCTTTTTTATTGGTCCATACTAAGCTCTTCTGAGGTAAGAGGTGCTATATCATCTGAAACAGCCTCCACTTCTGGCGTCATATCCATTGCTTCTTTTTCACTGATAATTTTTTGCTTAAAGGTTTCTTTTAGCTTTTCAGCAACGGCCGGCATTTGCTCTGCTATCTTTTCTATGTCCTCTTTGTCGGCTTCTTCCATAATGCTACTAACGACGATCGATTTTTCGCTTGTTTTCGTTTTTTCTTTTGCCGTTCGAGGGGGAAGCGTTCTCTCACTTCTATCAGCATAGCTTTTTTTCGTCGGTAAAAAGTCTTTTGCAGCATCTGATTCCGCAAACTCTTCTTCGATATCATCTTTACTTTCATCTGGTGACGAATCAACTTCTGAGGCACTGACTTTCTTTACTTCACTCTTTAGACTACTCTCTTGGATTTCCGATACTTTTTTTGGTTTCATATCTTGTTCAGATATTTCGACAAACGTATCATCACCTAGATCCTCATCTTTTGAATCTGGTGTATCTAAAAAAATAAATAAAAGGACAGCACCAATAATGACAACGCTTCCGATAACTTTCGTATTTTTCATAAATTGCATATCGGATCTTCAAAACTGATTATTTAGGTGCAAATTAAAAAGACTGTACCAATAATTATTGGCAGTGACTTTTAAGGCACTTAGGCTATCCCCTCCCTCTAAATACCTAAAATTTCGTAATTTCATTAATTATTTTGCTTATAAATGCCGATAAACAGCGAAGCATCTTAAAATAGTTATATTGAGATGATTAATCCTGGGGGCAGGAAATGAAAAATTTATTTATTACTATTATTACTTTTATTTTATCTGTGAGCTCATTTTCCAATGATGTTATGGATAGAAATCTAATGGAAGATTATGGAACCGATCGGTTTACAGTTTATTTAAAAATTCAAGATTTTTACGGACTTGACTACAGAATTAAAGATCATAGAGTTGATAATAATGAAGTCAGTTTTCATTCAGAAGGTCATATGGGAAAAGTTGTCATTAAGAATGACACCAAAAACAGTGTAGAAAACATTCCTCATACCCAATGGTCCACATTCGATCTCTTTACAACCAAGGATCATAATAATTCATATAGACATGTTTATAATTGTTATAGAATGGGTAACCGCTTAGTTAAGAATGTCGATATCGATAGAAAAAGAGATATTGCTGTAAAAGCATCTAACCTACACCGCTGGATTGCTTACGAAGAGCCACAAGAGTTACTTGATAATAGAATGCAAATCTATCAGGTAAGAGATCTTATCAGACAAATAAATGATGGAATTAAACAGACTCTTGGTCAAAGACACCTAGCTTTAAGTAAGATTTATCTTGAGAATTTAAAAAGAAGAGCTATTGCAAAAATTGAAGAGCTCTACAAAGAAAGATCTATTCTTCTCGATAATAATAACGAGTGGAAACCAAGAACGAGAATTTCAGTTAATATGGATTACTTCCCTGCAAGATGCGGACTTCCTAAATTTAAAGGTTAAATAAAGTCTGTAGCGTAGGAATCTGAAATCGGAAGTAACGGCTTATCCTGTTCAAAGACATAATAATCAAAGGATGAGTCGTCACCCTCATAAAATACAAATTCACTCTTACAACCTCGGCTTAGGCTTTCAAAATCATTTGCTAAACCAAGTCTCTCGTCGCTCATTTCGTCGTAGAAATCTCTTTTAAGGTTAACAACTTTTAAGTTTGGAAAGCGCTCTACAAAAAGCTCATAGAAACTTGGAGCTGTTAGCCTATCATTGATAAATGAATGGGCCCAGCCATTAAAAAAGATCAGTTTTTTTCCAGGGTTGTTGAGAATAAACCTTTCAGCGACCTCAAACATATGACGGTCACGAATTTCCATTTTTTTATCTCTATCGATCATAAACATCAAATCATAACGACGATCTAGTCCCATGATGTTGATTCCGGCTTTTGCGACATGAGCACTGAGAGATAAATATTTACTCGTATCGTAGCCCCAATCTCCTTCCATACCAAAAGTACGGTAGAGTTGATTCATATTACCTACTGGATCAGCATTAAAACGATCGAGAACTCTTTGATCACGAGTTTCAATATACTCTGCAAAGAAATGTTCAAAACCAAGCTCTTTAAAAGTAGAAATATTATTGAGAACAAACTCATCAGCAAAACCATCAAAGTGGTTCTCGCCAATAAATATAATATCGGGATCAAGATTTTTCAACGTGCGGCTTGGACAGCTTAAACGTGAAGACTTATGAGTATGAAGTGCTATGTGATCAGTAAAGTTTACAAACAAGTGCACATCTGACTGGGCAAAGATAGAGAGTGAAAAAATAAATATGATTAAAGTACTAAATTTCATCTTTTCTCGAATCAAATAAAACAAATGTTTTATGGTGGATGGTGAAGTTTCTTACTCGATCAACAATAGGGTATGGAAACGTTCTTGAAATAACAGGCTCTTCACTAAAACAGATTGTAAATCCTTCTTCAGAAAGGTGGGCCAAGCGGTCATGCTGATATAAATACTCTTCAAAGAGACGAGCTCCTAGTTTCTTTTTTAATGCTCTTTCGGCGGCGACAACAACAACTTCATCTTTAACTGTAAACATATCCGTTCTGGTAATAACCAGTACCGATTGAACAACATCATTTTGGATATCCATTGGTGTTCTTATTTCCGAAATTTTTCCACATACTGATGATGCAAATGTAGAAATGTTTAAGCATGCCCATAATAAAATACAAAGTTTTTTCAATTCTCTCTCCCGATAAGCTTGTTATAGCATGTATCAATGTTAAGTATTTAAAATTAGAAAGAATTACAGAGTGCTCAATATTTCGACACTAGCGTAAGCCCTTAGAAACTAGAATATTTTCGAGAATGCTGATTAATTTATCGGTAAAGACAGCTAATAGAGCAGCGGGAATTGCACCTAAGAGAATTAGATTTGAATTTACCGTGGCCACACCTCTAAAGATAGGATCACCAAAGCCTCCAGCTCCTATCAAAGCTGCAATAGTAGCCGTTCCAATGACAATGATGGCAGCCGTTCTAAAGCCAGCTAGAATAATCGGCATGGCAAGTGGGATTTCAACCTTCAATAGAATTTGCCACTCGGTAAGCCCAATGCCCCGAGAAGCTTCCACATAGCGATTTTCTACCCCTTGGATTCCAGAATAAGTATTTCTTATGAGCGGTAATAATGAGTAAAGAAAAAGAGCAATGATGGCCGGAAACTTCCCAATTCCAATAAGAGGAATGAGAAAACCCAGTAGTGCTAAACTTGGAATTGTTTGAATCGTATTCACAATAGGAAATACAATTTTTCCAAGACTCTCATAACGAGTTAAATAAACACCTATAGGAATCGAAATAATAGAAGCAAAAAAGAGGGCCCAAAACGAAAGACTTAAATGTTCGATGAGTAACTTCAAAAGATAGTTTCGCTTGTCCCAAAAATAGCCGAATAATGATTGTTCTTTTTTACTAAGATCAATACTTCCAGAAATTAAGCCTTTATTAATAAGAAAGTTTTTAGCGACAACCTTAGGGTTCATCTTTTCTCGATCAACCAGATCATTCATTTCCATCATTTCACTTTCATTAATCAAATTATGGGTAAGCTCAAAGACTTTATTTAAGACAGGAAATTTTTCTAATGTTTTGTTTTTAACTAAGAATGATGAGTAATAAGGTGGAAAAAATTTTTTATCATCAACTAGAGTTTTAAGATCGTACGCTCTAATTCGACCGTCTGTTGAATAAGCAACAATCATATCTATTTTTTTATCTCTTATTGCCGAATACATTAAACCGACATTCATAGCGATCATATTATTGGGATCTAATCTTAGATTATAATAATCGACAAATTCGCGGTGGCCATCCGCCCTTTCCATAAACTCATGACCAGCTCCATAGACATAAGACTCTAGGTTTAATGGAAGCTCAGATATTTTATTAATATTCTTAAATCGTTCGTCAGAACTTCTAACGGCAACAGTATAAGTATTATTAAATCCCAAAGAAGGCATCCAACGGATATCCCATCTCTTTTGAAACTCATTATTAACAATATCAAAAACACGATCAGGGTCTCGCTCCCCTTTCATTTTTAATATCATGACATAACCTGTGCCGGTATAATCGCCATACATATCGATATTTTCGTTTATGAGCGCATCGAATGCGACCTTCGTTCCACCTAGTCCATGCTTTCGTATCACAGGTTGATTAAATTTTTCTTCCAAGAGTATTGAAACAATTTCTGTTAAGATAAAAGCTTCTGAGAAGTTTTTAGATCCGATTGTGATTGGTTTCTTATAGCTTTCGCCTAAAACCGAATTAGATAAAAGAAAAAGACAAGAAAAGAGAAAGCACCTAATCATGTCCATGTCCTTTGACAAATTCTTCAACAAATTCATTTTTAGGGTTTTCAATTAACTCTAACTTACTCCCCATTTGAACAATCTCGCCTTTATTCATTAAAATAATTTTATCACCAAGCTTAAAGGCTTCATTCATATCATGGGTAACCATAAGAATTGTTTTTTTTAATTTTCTATTTAACTCTATGAATTCTTCATGAAGTGATTCTCTGGTAATAGGATCAAGTGCACCAAAGGGCTCATCCATTAGCATAACAGGAGGGTCTTCCATCAACGCGCGAGCAATTCCCACTCGCTGTTGCTGGCCACCACTTAATTCTTTAGGATAAAAGTCTTTATATTTTTCAAAAGGTAAATTAATCGTTTCCATTAATTCCTTTACTCTGGAATCAATTTCACTTTTAGGTTTTTTGAGAATTTTTGAAAGAAGAGAAATATTATCTTTTATCGTAAGGTGTGGAAGTAATCCGGCTTTTTGAATGACATAACCGATCTTTCTACGCCATTTTACAGCATCTGAATCTTTGAACGATTGCTCACTTACAATAATTTCACCTTCAGTTGGCTCAATAAGTCGATTAATCATTTTAAGAGTTGTTGTTTTACCACAGCCACTTGTACCGATAATACAACCGATTTCACCTTGATTTAATTTAAAATTAACATTATTGACGGCTTTGACATTGCCTTGGGTAAAAATTTTCGTAAGATTTCTTACTTCAATCAACGACTCTCCAAGAATTTAAGTTATAATCGTAGTGAATGAATAACATACATAAACAACTACTTCAAATGAGGATTTCTTTTTGAAAATTTTATTATGTTGTCCGCTAATACTAGACAAAAAATATGGTGGCGCAAAAGTTTATATGGAAATGGCCGAAGCTTATAGGAGAATTGGTCATGATTGTACTATCGTTAGCCCAAACGATTTATCAGAGGGAATGATTACAGAGTTATCCTTTGAAGATAAATTTAAAAAATACCCTAAAGCACTAAAAAATTATTTAAAAGACAATGCCGCTCAATATGATGTTGTTGAATACGAGCACGAGTTCTTACCTTTTGAAAGGGAACTTTTTCCAAAAAATACTCTTATGGTGGCACGCTCTGTTCTTTTGGTACAACACTTAAATGCAATTGTTATTCCTGAACGTAAAAACTTCTTACGACTAGTTAAAAATATACTATATGGAAATAAACGATCTAAGTTTGTTCAAAAAAGAATAAACATGGCCAATGAAACCATTAAAAATGCAGACATAGCTAACGTCACAAACCCAGATGACAAAAAACAATTAATCGCTGAAGGCCATGAGTCTCATAAAATTTTCGATTTTCCTTATGGTATTTCAAAAGAACGACTCAATGATTTTTTTGAAACATCGACAGAACCTCCAGAAAAAAATATCGTAGCTTTTGTTGGTTCTTTTGATTATCGAAAAGGAGCACTAGAGTTTCCTCAAATCGTTCATGAAGTTATTAATAAAGTTTCTGATGTAGAATTTTTATTATTAGGAACAAAAGGACTTTTCCCTGATGAAGTTTCAGTTTTAAACTTTTTCCCTAAAAGGTATCACTCCCAAATTAAAATTATTCCACAATTTGACCCACAAAAACTTCCCGAATATCTTAAAAGTGTTTCTGTAGGTATGTTCCCTTCTCATTTAGAAAGTTTTGGCTTTGGTGTGCTAGAAATGCTAGCCGCAAAAGTTCCCGTGGTGGCCTATGATGTACCGGGACCTCCTCTTATGCTTGAGAGCAATATGCTTGTAGGAGCAGGAAATGGTTTTAAAATGGCAGAGAGAATTATTCAACTACTAGAAGATAAAACTCTTTTAAAAGAAGAGAGAATCAAAGCATCTCAAACTGCCCATAAAGAAACCTTTGATTGGGACACCATTGCTCAAAACACTATCAACACATATCAGCAACTTATACAAAAACGTTGAATATTTGACGAAAATTTAAATTGTAGAAAAATTTGCCGATAAATTTAACCTGACTTGGGAAAAAGCAGGTTAATGAAGTTATACAGTCTTTTAATATTTATCTTTCTTTTTACTTCTTGCAGTACTCTAGAGAAGACTGAGGGGAGAAAGATTGCCTCTGTTAACGAATATATCGACCTCAATGTCGATGGTAAGACTCACAAACTTTTTTATAAAGGCATTGATGTCTATGATCAGCCGAGAAACGACACTGCTTTTATTATTTTCAACCCTCACCTAAGCATATCAAAAAGAGATGTTATGGTGACGGAAAAGAGTACGGCGATTAAGTTATGTAATACATTTACCTCACTCATCCCTGGTTTAAAGAAATACAATCAAAAAATTGTTGCCGTGAATGGAGACCTAAAAGACTTTGGCTATTTTAAAGACAATACAATAGGTCTTGTCTCAGGTTTAAAGAAAGATAACTTTCATATTCAAACTAAAAAAGTCCAGAATAATTTCTTTCAAGAAATTCATTGTTCACTTAAATAATTCTAATAAATTCATCTCTGACTCCGAAAAGATTAACGAGTAATACTCAAAAGTTGTGTGTGTATTTTTAATAAATTCGAGGTTGTTAATGAAAATGTTTAATGTCTTGCCAATTTTAACTCTACTCTTTCTGATTGGATGTGCAAAAGAAAGAGATACTAAGTTTGTACAAGGACAAGGGGGACCTGATCTTTATGCAATCAATGAATGGCAAGGAAAAGTTATTAACGAACAAACCGGCCAAGGTATCAATGGTGAAAGCACTATTGCGGGGTCTGACAATGTCTCAGTTAGTGAAACATTAGAAGACAGAAGATTTAGAGGTTTTGATCTCGTTCCCGTTGAATCAAATCATGAGCTTTTATCAGACACAACGATCAGAGGTAGAGCTGGCACCAACTATCAGTTTCAATTTGAAGTAACAGAAAACCACCTCATTGTTAACAAGGTTGTAGCGGAAGCAGACCTTCCTCAACTAGAAAAAACATACGCTAAAGAAATCACCTCTGGTGCCAACAAGGGAATGTATAAAGTTCCTCTTCATAGTTACTCAGCACAACTCATTAAAGTTCAAACAATTCTAAATAGTAATGATGAAGCAACTGATCGAATCCAAGAATATCCAGCGAGAAGCCTAGCTGAAGCGACACACTTCAGAATAAATAAACATAATAGAGAAAGAATCAATGCCCAACAAAAAGTTGATGTCTTTCCAAAAGATATGTTCGAAGGTGACTGGTTTTACGCAGCCACAATTGTTTCAGCGGCATCAGACAAAGCCACTCTTGTCGGCCGTGACCTTTCTGTCGACTTTAACTTTGAAAGTGTTTCGAGGGTAAAGTTTGTTAAAACAAAAGAATTTCTTCAAGTGGCCAACAAAAACATCGCCGACAATATCGATACCTCTGATGAAATCAACTACGAGATAGCTCTTGATATTCCCGTAAGCTGGGTTGACTACCGTTTAAAAACAGACGGTTCAAAAGCAGGTGTTGAAGAAGAGCTTATTGAAGATGGTGATCCAGAAGCTAAACACTGGGAAGAAAGAGACTGGGTTAAGATTGATTTTAAAAGTGTTGCCTTTCCATTCAAAAGAGCGGGTGTTTTTGAAGAGACACTCACGACAGAAAGAGCAAGTTATGAAGACTTTCAAATTGCTGAAGATTATTTCAGTTTCGTTCTTTACTATCCTAATAGAGAAATGAAAATCAAGTTTGCTTTTAGAAAAGCACATGATCCAAAAGAAGGAACTGTTTATAATTTCGATGATAGAAAGAAATTTGGCTTCTTCGTAACAAGAAGAAAATTCACTGATGGTGTTCGTTACACAAGAGAAGAAGAACTCGAAAAGCAATACTTCCTAAATAGGTTCTATCCAGAAGTTGATCCAAAGTATTGTAGTGATGGTGAAACCTGTGAGCCAGCAATCGTCTATTATTTTTCTAAGCGGACTCCGGAATATTTAAAAGATGTCGGTAGAGAAGCTGTTAGAGTTTGGGATGAAGCTTTCGTAGAAGCTCAAACGGGCATTCGAGTAAAACTTGATGAATCTAAACTCGTTGAACTTGGTGATCTTCGTTATAATATTATTAATATTGTTGACTCTAGAGATGGCGCAGGATTACTCGGTTATGGACCAAGTATTAGTGACTCCTACTCAGGTGAACTTATCTCGGCTTCTTCTAATATCTATGCCAATCCATTTAGGGAGACGGCCATGAGGCAAATTAGAAACTATATTAGGTCAAGAAAAAATCTTTTTGATCAAAAGTATCTTGGCGCAACACAAGGCCATGGTACGACTTCTGCAGAAAGTGACTCTATTGAACTTGCCTACAGACAATTTGTTAAGCAGTTTCAAGATTATAACAACCTACTTGACTCATTTTCAGTCGAAGTGCCTTCAACAGTCGCACCAGGTGTTTTAAAAGCAACACCAAAGGAAAGCCTTGTTGACTCTCTTCTAGAAAATAATAACTTCAATTGGACAAACCACCTGCTTCAAGTAAAAGAAAGGCCAGGTTATATTCCACCAACCAATTATCGTGGAACGGTCTTTAATTCAAATACTCTCTTTGATCAACTCTTTGGAGAAAATTCAACGGCGAAAGTTAATGCAGGTCTAGGTGACGCACTCGAAAAAGGAAGATTCTTTGAAGATGTACTTCAAACTCAAAATAAAACAATTGCCCAATTTCAAAGTGAGGGTTTTTCTCGTGAAAGAAGTTTAAATAACTTTATTAACGATGGTAATTTCTGCTCTTATGGTGTTCACAATGCAGACATCGTCGCAAAAATTGAAAAGTACTGTAAAGACGATATTGAGGCCTATATCTACAGCCTTGGCGAAGGTGAGACGTGGAATAGCGATGAAATAGCCTTACTTGAAAAATGTTCTGTTAAACTTATTGAAGAACAAGTTCTGGCGACACTTATCCACGAAATGGGACATAACTTTGGTCTGAGACACAACTTCCTAGCATCTTCTGACCCTGATAACTATCACTACAGAGATCAAGCGCGCGAAGTCCCTCTTGCGAAATCAAGTTCAACCATGGATTACCAACCAGGTCATCATGTGGATGAACTACCGAAACCAGGTCCATACGATATCGCCGCAATTCGATTTGGTTATGGTAACAAAATTAGAATTAGTTCACCAAGAGATAGTGTTGTTACTCTAGCTGACAATAGTAAACCTATAGAATGGAACCTACAAAACTTAACAGATAGCGAAGGAAATAGAATCTCCAATGCGACTCTCTACCCTTATAAATATTGTACTGATGAGCATACAGGATTTAGATCTTGGACTCCTATGTGTAACAGACACGATGATGGGCGTACCCCCTTAGAGCTTGTCACCTACCTCATTGATGACTTTAAAGGTTACTATGAAGTTTATGGACATCGTTATGATCGTAGAGCAGGTAACCCAGACTGGAGAATTGCGAGTTACGCTCTCAGAAGAACCTTCCCTATGATGATGAGAGTTTATGATCAGTGGAGATCAATCTTAAAAGATCACCTAGGAAAAGATAGAGCATACTTTGTTGGAGAAACAGCAGAGTCTTACGAACAAATGATAAATGAGCTAAAAGCTCGTCCTGATTATGCAGAAAAATTTGAGCCTTACTACGAAGCTTCAAAGAAAATATTTGAATTCCTGACTGATCTTGCTCTGGCTCCAGCTCGTTACTGTAAATACGATAACAAAACGACAGGGCAACTTGAAATTGAAGACTTTGAGAGATTAAGAAATGATTATTACGGTGCTCACAAAGTCACCATTCAGTCATGTGACAATCAAGACCTCATGAAGTTTTACGAAAAAACGCTTGAAGAAAGAAGAGGGGGCATGAACTATGAGCTTGCAATACCGCCAGCTAATGCCGATGGGACTCATGTTGAAGTTGGTAACTATGTTAACGATCGACTACTAGATCTTGATCCACAAAGCAGTCAGTTTGATTTCAATAGTCGTAATTACGAAAAAATTGAATCTGCGGGTATCGGTCTAACAAGACTTTTTGCCATCATCACTCTGACAAGTAGATCTCCGTCTATGATTCATTTCTATAGAACTCCCGATGGAGAAGTCTTTAGACCGAACTTCATGGACAACCCCATTTTTAGACAACAATACTTATCAAAGTTGATAAACAGAGTTCTTAATGGTCAACAACTAGGAGAGCTTAATGTTCAAGGGAACAATCCTCCTATTCCATTTTACTTAAGAGAGAAAAACCTTCTTGCGGCTTCGTGGGTAACGATGGTTAACTCATTGGCAATCCCTGGGCAAACGAGACAAAACTCTCAAATTTTAAGTCTCTTTACACCAGGTGTTTCAAATAACCCTGCGGTAGGAAATCAAGAAGATGTACTGATGATTAACTATATGGATAGATTCTATGTCTGGGCCCATAAGGAAAGAAATCAATTTGCTTATATGCTACTTGAAAAGTATTACGAAATTTCGACCATGCAAGATCTAGCGACGATGTTCCCTATTCAGCCAGATTTCAGCAAGATCTTGCCCGCTCTTAATGATACCGATCCTATAACGTTAGAAGTTGCCGGAACAAAGAAACTTCCTGAGTTTCTCGATCTCATCTCTAAAAAGTTTCAAGCGCTACAAGAGCAGTATCCAAACCCAAGAGAAGCAAACTATGTTGTGAGAAAGATCTTAGGACCAGAAATCAATCTTATTAATACGATTGAATCTCGTCTTAACTTCACCTCTGATGACATTGCTAACAAAACAGCGAAAGAAATCTTTGAAGAGCAAGGTGTCAGTACCGTTATCTTAAGAAACGTTGGGCCTGACTCATATGAAGCGAGAGTTCAAGCACTTCAGCAAAGATTTCAACAAGATCTCAATATGTATTTCTACTACAGAGAGTACAAAAACGAGCTTGATGCCAAACAAGATGTTATGAATGACATCATCAATGGTCTTCTCTAATTTCGAATTAATCTAAGATATGTTTCAACCACCGCCGGAGCACAAGTTGTTCTGGCGTGGCTGTTACCACGACATACACTTCCCGGTGCAAAGTCATCTTTCAACAATTTCCTGTTCACCGTATTAGCTCTTTCTAAAAAAGGATATCCCCAAAGAAAAGGCGTATACTTTTGATAAAAGACAAAGTTATCTCTCACGTTAACAGGAGCGTAAAATCGTTTCCCAATATCTGCAGGATTTGGCGTCCTCGGATCAATTGTTAACATTTGTATTTCCTTAAAATCTGGCAACGATTTTTCTAATTTTTGCACCAGCATTCTTGCAGCATTACCACCAAAACTATGAGAAGCGATCACCACACGAAGACGATCACCCATCACCCAATACCAAGATTTTATACATCTCTCATTCACACTTTCTGCCTTTGCTGACTCAGATGTTTCAGGCATCAATAAATAATCAACATTCTTATAGTTTTTTTTCATATGAGGTTTAACAAGATTTTTTGCTACAAAATTTAACCCTACACCTCTAGGAGGCTGTACATTTTTTCCCAATAATAAATTATCTTGGTAATCATAGATTGAATCCGCGAAACGTTGCTTAAAACTAACGAGTCCCTCAATTCCAATTACTAGCTTAGTGGATTTTCTCTTTAATGCGTTTTTTGCCCAAGCTGTACACATTACTGTTGCTTCATCGAGACTTGTTTTAGATGTCACACGCTCGATTGCATAAGAGTTAAAATTGATAAAACTAATTGAAAGAATTAGAGTCTTGATTGCTCCAAAAGATTTCATAAATGTCCCCTGTTGTTGTCCCAACTAATGAATTGCTCATTAGAAGCCAAACCATACAACAAAAAACTATGTGGAGGTTTTTTCTTGAAGAAAATTCATCATGAGTTTTATCCAGAGTATGAATGACACCGATTCAATAAATTTTTAATTAGTTACCACGATAATCTGGTATGACATGAAAACCGAATAGACCGATAAAACGGTACTCACTCGAAAAAAAGCGCTTTTTATGAATACTAAATACTTTGAGATTATAATAATTAAGTAGTTTCAGGAGATATTTTCCATTCATGGCCTTATCAAAATCAACTGACATAAACCCAAATTCGTTGTCCATTTTTTCAAAAATAAAAGACTCTCCGCTTGGAAGAATGACTTCAAGTTCTTTTCTATCGCCAACAATTTCAACTGATGAGGAGTTTAATATTTCTTCAATCACAGGAAAAGACTGGCAAGCAACACAGTTTTTCTTTGGCTTAGATTTGAATAAAGGAACAAGATCCAAGTTTACTGGAGTTAAGAGAACTTCTTCAAAACTCTCTGATACACGATAATACGTTTTTGCTCCCGCAGAAAATGAAACCACAAGAAGAATAAAGATCATCAACTTATTCACAACCAACTCCAATAAAACAATGTTTTCACGGAACTTATACATTATTTGCCTAGATTTCAAACACCCCTATGAAAATTCTATAACTCACTATAGACCAATATGGTTTTCAACTATGATGGAGGGACAATAAAACTTAAAAAACTGGATAACAGTATGAATTTAAAGGCACTTACACTAGTTATGACTCTTCTCCTTGGGCTTAATTACAGCCTCAGCGCTAGAACTGTCTCAACATTTACCATCACAGAATCAGGAAGAAGTGATTTTCTTCTCGTCGAATCATCAGGAAATGAAGTGAACGTTTTCTCGTGTAGTGATGAATCTAACTGTAGCGATTTTGGAAACTTTGACCTCGGAGATCTTGAATCCTTCGTATCAAAAGTAAAAATGGGAGATAAGCTGAATAGAGGTTTAAAAGTTTCAACTGGTCTTGGCCTCGCTGCTGCCGCTTTTTTTACCTATAGAATGTTTACCGGCGATAACGGCAATTACGAGGCTCTCTTTCATATGATCTTTACTGTCCCGGCCAGCTATGGAGCAACGACTGTGGCAGGTGTTTGTACATTTATCCATACAAAAATCAGATCAAGAGAATCTCTCCGCACAACTGCCGTTTCCGTTGATCAAAGCCTCAAATCTTGTGATCTCGACAAGCTCGAAGTGGTTAACCTCGACGAAATGAGACGTGGGATGATTGAACTGATTAAAACTTTAAACTAGATAAGATGGTCGGAGCGACTGGATTTGAACCAGCGACCCCTTGCTCCCAAAGCAAGTGCGCTACCAAGCTGCGCTACGCTCCGACTTAGATGTAATTTGGGTTAGATAGGTATAATTTATCTTCCTAGTTTTGTCTATTGAAAAAACTTTGCGCTGCAACACAGGCTTGTGAGCGATGAGAGTTTTCTTTCTTCCACTTAGGAATCATGGCCAAGGTATCATCACCTTCGTGGTGAACCGGAATAAAAACAGGGTCATAGCCAAAGCCAAACTCACCTTTATATTCATCACCAATCACACCATCCATGCGCCCCTCAAAGAAGTAAACCTCTTCTGCTGAAAGATAAAAGCAAAGGACACAAATAAAATAAGCTGACCTTACTTCGACTCCTTTCATTTTTTCTAAAAGAAGTTCAGCTCTTTGTTTATCTGTTAGCCCCTCGCCTCCAAAACGAGCTGAGTAAAGCCCTAACTCGTCAGGTAATGCTTCAACGACAAGACCAGAGTCATCGGCCATCACAGGCTTATTGTATTTTTTAAAGTAGGCTTCAGCTTTTTTTCGAGCATTGGCAAAAAATGTTTCACCGTCTTCTATGACGTCAATTTTTTCTGATGCAGCTTGAACCTGAATAATTTCTGAATCAAAAAGTTCTGCAAACTCTTCTGCTTTATGTGCGTTTCCCGATGCTAGCAATACTTTCACGACAATGCCTGATCTTGTGCTTTGTAAATTCCTTCCATTGCTTTGTTGGCCGTCTCTAAAATTCCGTTTAGTTCATCCATCGAAAAAGGTTCTTCCTCTGCTGTTCCTTGAATTTCAACAAACTTCCCAGAGCGAGTCATAACGAGGTTCATATCAGTTTTACAAGTTGAGTCTTCGTCATAATTTAAGTCCGCAATAATTTTTCCATCACGGTTTATGCCAATACTAATTGACCCCAACTGCTCAGTGATAGGATCTTGTTTTAATTCACCTTGATCCATCAGTTTTTTTATTGCTAACTTTAAGGCCACATAAGCTCCCGTAATAGAAGCTGTTCTCGTGCCCCCGTCAGCAACAAGTACATCACAATCCACAACAATACTTCTTTCACCCAACGCCACGAGATCAACAACAGAGCGCAAACTTCTTCCGATTAATCGTTGAATTTCATAAGTACGGCCACCAATTTTAGAACGCTCTCTTCTTGAACGTGTATGTGTTGAACCAGGTAACATCGAGTACTCAGCCGTAACCCAACCTTTTCCTTGCCCCTTAAGCCACGATGGTAAATTCTCTTCAACTGTTGCTGTAATATGAACTTTTGTATTTCCAAATTCGACGATAACACTTCCGTATGAATAAGGATTAATGTGAGGAGTAATTTTTATTTCTCTTGAGCTTTCTCTTAAAATCAATGACATAGCAAAACCTTTTGAATTAAAATTTATTTTTACAGTATAGGAGATGCAACTTGTATCATCAACATTTTGACACTTGTCCTTCCACCCAAAGCTATTTAAAAGATAACTGGAGCACACTTTCTCAAAATGATGAACAGGTTCTTATCTCTACAAATCACCAAACATCAGGGGTCGGCAGAAGAGGCTCCGAATGGAATAATTTTGAAAATGCCATCGCTTTTTCCATGTCACTCAAACCTAGTGATGAGTTTAGCCTAACCTCACTTGAATTAGGTGTTTTAATTGCTGAGTTTTTCCCCAAAAAAATATCGTTGAAATGGCCAAATGATCTTCTTACTCCAGATGTAAAAAAATGTGGTGGTATCATCTGTAATGTTGTCGACTCGAAAACAATTATTGCTGGAATAGGTCTTAACCTTTATCTCTCAGAGCAACAAGATTTTGATTACAAGATTCCTCCGGGAGGTATTTTTCAAACTCCTCCTCAATCATCAAATTTTAAAGAAGAACTTCCAAAAACATTAGCTGAATATATCCATCAGAACAGACTTACCAACGAAGAAATTCAGCAAAAATGGAATGCTCATTGCCTACATTTTAATCAAAATGTCATCATTGTAGATCATAACGAAAAAGTTGAAGGTGTTTTTAAGGGTATTAATCATATTGGCAGCGCTCTTATTGAAACGGACCAAGGATTAAAAAACATTATGAGTGGATCACTATTCTTCGAATGATGAACTATCAAGAACAGAGTCAGAAATTCTTCTAACTTCTTCCTTAATCACGTTTTCTGCTAAATCAGGAATTATATCCCAAGCCGAATTATCAAGATGTTTCTTTATATACTCTTCGATCTTTTCATCGAGTAACGGCTTCACTTTTTCAAAAAGTGCTTCTACAACATCTTGCTCATTGATCGTTTGCTGAATAGGATTAAACTCTTGAACAATTTCAACTGGCTCTTCTTCAGGATCATCAATAATTTTTTCATGATGAGCTTGTTGTAAGTTTGCCGGAATAATTTCTAATGTTGCATCAGGATCTGATTGGCCTGAATCGTCCTCATCTGCGGCCCAAAAATTGTCGGCACTTATTTCTTCTTCTATATCTTTAGCAAGCTCTTCTACTTTTTCTTCAACTACAGCCGCTGGTTCTTCATCTCCAGACTCAACAGTAATCGGCATTTCTGTGATCCCTTCATCCTCAAGAGCAAATTCATCAATACTTTGAAGTTCTGGTTTATCAGTAAAATCACTACTCAGTGTTATGACATCGTCTGTATCTTCAGTATTATCCTCAATGATATCTTCAATGACATGCTCAGCAGTTTCCTCTTGGCTTTGATCAATAACAACTTCATCTACACTGCTTTCATCAGATGCAGCAATTTCCGGAGGCATTGAAACACGTTCTTCATCTCCGTCAATTTTACCAGGAACACTCATTCCCCAGTCTTCAATTTCATTTTTCAAAACGTTTTTATTATTCATGGCCGATTCCATTAAGACCAAATTGGAATCTTCTTCACTTACTGGTTGCTGTATAACTTCGAGAGACTCTGTCTCATCATCTTCCATCGAAGGAGCACTTATCACCCAATTGTCATCACTGCTAAAAATACTTTCCATATTTGAAAGATTCGCACTTTCTTGCGTCAGGTCTCCTTCCAACACAGCATTATCTGTAGCAGACTCAATGGAAGAAATATTACTTTCTCCTAAGACTTCATTACACTTTTGAATAAAAAGATTACTCTCAAACGGCTTGATAACTTTATCTCTAACATCGCTATCACTTAGCTGACCATCATCAACATTATCAAACGTTCCATACATCATTATAATTTCAGACGAAGGTGAAAGTTCTTTAATTTTTTTTGCTAGAGAATAACCATCAATATTTTCTGACAAGTTAAAGTCGAGCAAAACGAGGTTGATCTCGCCACCTTTAAGTTTCTCAATAAGTTCTTGATAACTATTAGCAGTTAATAATTCATGCCCAGTTGAAGACAAGGTAATGCTAATTACTTTTTGGATAGTCAAACTATCATCGGCAACTAAAATTTTTGCACTCATGTACGAAACACACCCTAGTTGTGAGATCAATATTCATTATATTGTCACTTAATTTGTATAACTTAGCAATCTTATGACTAGTCAGATGTCATTTGGAATAACCGACTATTTAGTACTGTAATAATAAAACCGATTGATTTCTTTGATTACCCTTGTCGTTTGCAGAACTTATCAACATTTTCACTTTATCACTCATTGCGAGGTCTTCATTTGCAAATATATTTTCTATTTCTCTATTACTAAGTCCCCAATAAGCGCCTTCTGTCATGAGCAATAATGTATCTCCAGCTAAAGGTCTAAACTCTCTTGTGGAAAAACTCAAATCATCAAAAAGCCCAAGGCCTGATAAGGGAAAAGTAGAATTATGATTCATATCTCCCGCTATAAGCTCATAACTATCGGCAATTGATAGCGTATTGAGCTCGCCACCTCTAACAAAATATGATTTACAATTACCCGTCATCACCATACTGATCATATTTTCAGCATGTGAGAGAAAGATACCTGAAACACCCGCCCTTTCTCCCATTTGACGATTGAAATTAAAGTTAACGAGATTCTTATGAGCGACATGAACAGCGTTTATTAAAGCGTTTCCTTCAATAAGAAACTTTTTATTGTAATAAAATGGCAATGTGGCTTCAGGATCATCACCAATCTTGGTATAAAACTTATTCACATCTTCAACGACTCTAGAAGTAGCTATATCACCAATACCTGCACCACCAAAACCATCAAGAATCATAAAAAGATTATCTTTAAGATTAACGTCTACTTTATCTTCATTAATATTTAGATAAGGTCCCTGATCACTTTTTGCGATATAACTTTTTATTTCCATAAAAATTATTCCAAATATGCCTTAAGCTTTTCTGTCGCTTTTTTATAATAATCACTATCCACTGGTGATAGTTGTTGAACTTCTTGATATTTCTCCTTAGCGGCATCAAATAAACTTAGTGACTCAGCAATAATCGCTTCACGATAAATCTTTCGTGCTTTTAATTCTAAGGTTTCTCTAATTTCATACATTTCTTTTAAGACTTCTTCTCTACTTGGGTCTTTTTTATAAATATCAATATAAATTTCATAAGCCCCTTTTAAATCTTGTCCTTCTTTTAAAGATCTGGCCCTTCCCAGCATAGGATCAATTATTTTAGATAAGTTGTCCTTAGATTTTTTGAGCATATCCGCCCCTTCTTTTCTAAGGTCTTCATCTAAATTTTCTTTTCGTAAATAATCCTCTAGCTTTAAAATGGCTCGATACCAGTCTCCTTTTAAGTAGAAGTTCTTTCCAGGAGCTAACTCATCAAGCTGCCTCTTTCTTTCAGCCTCTTTTTGAGCTTTTTCTAAAGCCTTTTTCTCTTCTTCTCTTTTGTAAGCTTCAATTTCAAGTTTCATCTGAGTTAAATCAAAGTTCTCAGGATCAAGTTTAGCAATTTCTCCAAACAAGGCCTCTGATAATGAAACATTTCGTTCTTTAACTGCCTTCTTAGCTTTTTCAACCAGCTCTTTGACTCTGGCCAACTTCTTCTTCTTTTCCTCTTCTTGTCTTTTTTGTTCAGCTAACTCTGCCAAACGCTTTAATCCCTCTTCCGCCAATTCCTCTAATTGTTTCGAGTTTTTATAATTTGGAGTAATGGCATGAATTTTGGCCAATTCATCCAATACCTCACGATATCTTCCTACATCAAATAATTCTTTTGCCAAACGATATGTTGAGTCAGCAAACTCTTTTTGCTCTGCCGTTAGAGGTTTATTGTCTATCGTTTTTGCAAGGGGATCGGACTTAGTCTTAGGATCATCTTTATTTAAAAGCCTATTATTTTTTTCTTCTTTTGGTTTTACTGGTTTTTGATCTTTTTCTTCCGGCAATAAAAAAATCACAACAATCGCCAGTACTGCTAACAAACGTATAAACTTTTTACGTTGCTCGGGATTTTTCCAAGCATCTTTACTAAAAATAGAGTTACTACTAGCTACAGCCTCTCCAGCTTCACCTGCCTCAAGTAACAGTTCCTCGTCTAAATCTTCATCATCGCCAACTTCTACAATTTCTTCTACTTCTACAACCTGGTTTTCTTCAACTGGCATTAACCTCTGTTCTTCATTCTGTAAGAAATCTGAAGCGATTTTTACCGTAAAGGTCGTTGTACCAATAACAAACTCATCTCCGTTTGTTAGAGTGGCAGAGTTAATTCTTTCACCATTTAATAGTGTACCGTTAGCAGAATCTGAATCTTCAAGGGTGCATGTAATATTAGATTTCTTGATTATGGCATGGACACCAGAAACCTCTGGGTCAGCAAGAACAATCTCACACTTTTCTGGATCACGCCCAATTCTTACTTCATTTTTTTCGATAGAGTACTTATCGTAAGGAGCATATTGCCCATCGATAATCAGTGTTGTGGTGGCGAAACTCTGTATAATTTGAGTTCCATCCTCTCCCCCATATCCGTCATCGCCAAAGCCATCGTCATCATATTCAGCAGGAGCATATTCATCATTAAAATCTTCAGCATCTCCCTCTGCATATTCATCTTGAAAGTCATCAGAAAACTCAGCATCGTCCCCTTCTAAACTTTCTTCACCAGAGCTTTCTTCGTCTCCTGAAAAATCTGCTTCATCACCTAGAAAATCATCGTTGCCAGACTCACCACTGAGGTCTAACTCCTCTTCCTCTTGAAGCTCCTCTCCTGATACATCAAAACCTTCTTCTAAATCTTGGTCACCTTCACTACTTTCTAAGTCTCCTAGATCATCCCCTAAGTCATCTCCTAACTCTTCAGCACTATCATCAGAGTTTAGATCCTGCTCAGCAATTGTCTCTGTAACAGTAGCCTCATTATCCAAATCGGAAAGATCTTCGAGCCCATCTTCTTCAGCAGCCACACTAGCCACTCCCTCAGGAATCACAATTTCATTTACAATAATTTTAAATGGAGTAATTTCAATAACATCTCCATTTTTCAGTTCATGTTCATTTACAGATGAGTTATTAACTAAAACTTGATTTTGGCCAAGGCTTTTAACAAGCCAAACTCCCTCAGTAAACGTGATCTCTGCATGTTCTCTAGAGATACGACGATCATCGAGCACAATATGAGATTCAGAGCTTCTTCCAATAAAAAAGCTAAGGTCTCCTTGACCCTCTAAAATCTCCGATCCTAAGTCTACTTTTTGTAGCTCTAGGTCGTTTTTAGTAACACTTAGATTCACCTTGCTCTAATCCTAGTTTTTCTTCTAAAAATTCTATATTCTTCTTTGCATCTTTAAATCGTTCATCATCTGGATATTCTTGAAGATATAATAAAACAGCACAATACTGTTTAATCGACTCTTCATACTTAAATGACTCTGCTTCTCTGTTAGCTTTAGTAAAAATTGATTTAATATGATCATCCAGTTGTTGCTTTGTTTTGTTCAACAGAAAATTCACTTCACCACTTGTAGGATGTAAAATGAGGGCCATATTAAATTGCTCAATTGCACGAAAGTAGTTTTGCTCTCTCATCTCTCGTCTTCCCTGATGAATATAGGCCATAACCTTTTCACGTAAGTCCTCGTCGAGATCATCCTTAGCGCCAGTATAAAATTGCGCCAACTCTTTCTTTTCTTTCTTTTTTGGTGGTGGTTTTTTATTACTTGTCCCATCATCGAGAAAAACAAATGCTAAGACAAGGAGTGCTATTCCATATATAAGGATGCGCTTATTCCCCTCTTGCTTATTCCCTTTTTTACTACTTTTTGTTTTTGTTTCTTCTTCCTCTTCTTCTTCCTCTTCTTCCTCATACTCTACAAGTTCTAAATCTGCTTTTTCTTCAACTCGTTCAATAATCTTATAACTAAAAACTGTTTTACCAATAATAACTTTATCACTGTCTTTTAAAATATGTTGCGTTACCTTTAAATCATTAACAACCGTACCATTTTGAGATTTGAGATCAGTGAGAATATATTTTCCGTTGTTATAAACAAGTTCCAAATGCTCTCTTGAACATTTACCATCGAGAACTTTAATGTCAGCTGTATCTCCTCGACCAAGCACAACTCTCTTATTTTTAATAATATAAGTTGTTCCCTTATTATCACCCGTCATACATAACAAACAATGATGCTTCCCAAGCTTTTTGGGCTTCTCATAGTTTCTAATAATTTCAACAGGCTTTTTTTCCACTAATTATTCTTCCTGTGCAAACGTAATAAGATAACTTTTTGCAAAACTATCTCTTCCCATTAATGTCACCACACTTACCGTGTGTGGAATTCCACCTAATTCGTACTCGCCTTTCTGACAAGCACCATCAGCACTAGCTGAGTTATCACAAAGCTCTATCACTGTTGCGGCAAACCCTTTTTCTCTTGAAACATCTAACAGACTCATCCCCTGAGAAGCACTTTCTCTAAATCCAACCAAGTCCTCTGCCACCATATTAAGATGGGAGACATTTTTCATTGAATCTAAAACCATTGCTGGCCCGTTTACTGTTTGCATGATCTCATAAAATGATCTTACATATTCGATATCACTTTCCTCTTCCTCCATGTCTTCATCACCTTCATTACTTAACTCTCTCATTCTTTGAAGAATAGTATTAATAGAGTTTCGAAGTGGTTTTAACTCAGACATGAGATAAGTACCTTCAAGATTCTTTCTCGTTCCCCTTAAGGCTTCTTCAAGCTGATATCTCATTTCTTCAATTGGCCTAATCGTTAAATAATAAACAAAGCCAAAAAAGAAAATGGCCACAAGTGCAGTTGTTGCCAAAGACTCTAAATATGCTTTTCTCGACTTAGCAGCCTCTACTTTTAATGATGTTGGCTCAAACCTAATGGCAATAACACCAACAGACTCTTCAATACCCATCTTGGGATTGAAAGCAAAAATTTGTTTTGCAATACCGATTTGACCATCAGATAAAGGAACAGCTTTTACTTGTCTTGATTCTTTATTGGCCTTTGCCCAGTTTAAGGCTGTCACAAAGAATGGATCCATAACATAATCATTTAACTTCTCGATAGGACGAACGATCCTTCCCTCTAAATCAAATAACCTAAAGTCTCTCACCCCATCTTCAGACTTAATAAAATTGGTATCTACCTTATCAAGTCTTTTTTGCTCAAGGGCCCTATTATTAATCCTTGCAACCTGATCAGCATAATGACCACCACGCTTAGCAGTTTCAATAAGAAGTATTTTTTTACTATCTTCAAGTACAGGGAAAATTGTTAGAGAAATAGCGAGTACCGAAAATATCGCAATAAAGATTCCAAACATATAATGCCACTCATACTCTTCGTTTAATCCATGAAAGATTGGCATTACTTTATATTTAAAAAACCAAATTATTTTTTGAGGTAAGGGGCCTGGAGGGGTTCCTCCCGTTTTATATTCTTCAACATCAACATCACTACCTTCTGCTCTTTGTTTGATAATGACTTTCTTCTCTTGAACATAGACGACTTGTAAAATACAGTCTGGTAACGTTATCTTATCGCCATTTTCTAATGTTGCTCTATTAACAACTTTACCATTTAAGAATGTTCCATTTGAACTTCCCAAATCTTCTAAATAACACGAATCATCTTTCACTGTGATGTTCATATGTCTTTTAGATACACCTTGTATCGGAATACAAATATTATTCTCTTCATCTCTACCAAGAGAATTATCTCCATCCTCGAGAACAAATTCGTCACCTCTAATTTTTCCAGCAATCGCAACTAGTTTATACATTCAATATTTAACTTATCCCCAACCTTTACAGATTCAGGAAAAGTTCCTCCCTTCATTTCAATCACCTTAATGGCACGAAAATATAATTTCGTATGCCTCCAAGGTTTCATCTCTCTTACAACAGATACGACTTCGTTATTTCTATTTAAAAAAATTATGTCTAAATTATATTTCATAAAAAAAGTATGTATTGCATTAGTTGGTTGAATCAATAATCCATCGTACTCTCCTAATGAATCACTAAACATCAACCCAATCGCTCTTCCTAAAAAGGTATCAGCAACTCTTACTTTCTTTGCAATACTCAACTCTCCTTTATCAATTCTCACAATCATCACTTAGGCCCAATTAATGCTTCAATAATAATCGGTGAGGCAATGACGACAAAAACAGCAGGGACAATTAAAAACATCAACGGAAATAAAATCTTTGTACTAGCCGTTGCACCAGCCTTCTCAACATCAGAAGATCTTTTTTGCCTAATTTCATTTGATAATGCTTTTAGAATTGGTCCAATTGATGCACCAACAGAGTCAGCGGCAATTAACGTTGCAGAAAAAGATGAAATTTGCGTGAGATCAATTCTCCACGCCATATTTCGTAAAGCTTCTGCACGACTCGCACCAATCTTTATTTCTTTTAATAAAATATTAAATTCTGTTGTTAAAGCACTTGGCTTCGCCTTTGCCACAACTTTTGTAATCGCCGCCATAAAGTCCAAACCTGCTTCTACAGAAAGAGCTAACATATCAACAGCAAAAGGCATGGCTTGAATTATTTCTTTTTGCCTATTTTCGATTACACCCTTTATCCAAAGATCAGGATAAATAAATCCAAGAGGAGCCAAAGCAAAAACATATTCAAGAGGCCAAGATTCTTCAAGAAACCAACGTAGCCCAAGAAAAACAATGGGAAACCCTAAGATCAAAAAAAGTTTAAAAGCGTAAAAATCTTCTGGAGATAAAATTTCTTGAAGGCCTGCCGCTGCAAGTTTTCTTTTATACTTCTCTTTAATTTTCTTTTTGTTTTTTAAAGTACTAACAACTGGTGAAACATATCTTCTAAAAAAAGGACGAGAGTATCTAAGTATAATTCCTTGTTTTTTCAATAACTCTTGAGTCGGATTAACGCCATCCTCTAATTTCTCTTGAGCTTTATATTCATCTTCTTCAATAAAGATAACACTGGTAACCATAAAGGTTGCAATACCAATTAAAATCACAGCGGCCCACATCAACATAAGGACACTCCTCCTAATTACATAAACTTATGATATCAAATAGAGGAAATTTTGATGCACAGGGGAAATTTTATTCCGTAATTTAGTCTGTACTTGATTCTTTTACTTCAGTTATTTTTTCTCTGATCTCTTCCATAAAGTTTTGATTAGCTTTTGAGTTAAAAACTTTTTGAAGGTCTGGAATATAAATAGGTTTGTAATCTTTTAAGAATGTTTTTTTATTTTTTAAAACCAAAGAGGTCTTTTCATTGATAACCGAGTTTTTAAGTTTTTTAACTTTCTTCGCCTCTTTAAGCGCTTCTAGAGCAACTTTTGCGTTTTCAATATCTCTATACTCGATAATAGTTGCGCCGGCCTCAATTGCTTTGACGGCAGCGTCCTCAATTGAGTAACGATCTGAAATCGCCTTCATATCCATGTCGTCAGTAATAATAATTTTATTGTATTTAAGTTTATCTCTTAAAATTTGATATGCTTTTTCGCTCAAAGTTGTGGGGTTTTCCTGATCAAAAGCATCAACAATCATATGGCTCATCATGATAAATTCCACACGAGACTTTACCGCTTTTTCAAAAGGAATAAACTCTTCACTCTCGAGCTCTTTCATTGTTTTTTTAACAAGAGGTAAATCAAAATGAGAATCTTTAGTCGTACAACCATGCCCAGGAAAATGTTTTGCACAAGCGAGAACGTTACTTGTTTGAAAGCCTCGAATTACTGAAGAAACAAACTTTGAAACAGTTTCTGTATCTGTGCCATAGGCCCTATCACCAATAACTTTATTTTTTGGATTATTCCACACATCACAAACAGGAGCGAGATTAAGGTTTATTCCACAAGCAGCGAGTTCTTCTGCAGCAATTTTAGAAACATGAAAACATGTTTTAGGTGAGCCAAGTTTTGAAATATCCAAAGCCGCTGGCAATTGTGAAAAATGATCTTTAAATCGAAAGACCCTTCCCCCCTCATTGTCGACAGCAATATAAAGTGGATATTCATTTCGACAAGATTGAATTGAGTTTATCAACTCAGCAAGCTGAGCTGGCGATTCAAAATTATGAGAAAAGAGGATCACTCCACCAATATTTTCTTTTTCTAAAAAATTTTTTTCCTCATCAGACAACGTCGTTGAGGAAACACCAGTCATTACTAGCTGACCTAACTCATTCACTTTTTCTTTCCTAATTCTACAATCGACAAACCTTGAGAGGGCCAAAAGACCTTCGTGAGCTGAAGATTATCATCTAAGAAATAGAATATCGCATTTTCTCCAAATTTCAGCGTAAACCTTTTTTCCCCTGCCTTATTTTCACCATCGTACTCAAGCGTGGCAGCAGTAAAAAAACCACTTGGAATATTCAAATATTGTTCCTGAACATATGGATATCCTTCCCAAAGAATATTTAAATACATTGAACCGACATTTTTACCAATTGCTTTCCCAATAAATCCAGACACTTTCGCGCACTCTATCACTTGAGAAAAATAGCAATAAGCAATACTTTGAGATCCTGGAAACTTATGTATCTCTGGCTTGTTCCACTGTTCTTCTGGACTTGTCAGCTTTAAGCTCATTGATTTGTCTTTGACATTTATTTTCCCAGTGGTGCTGTACTTTTGTTTTTCAAACCAAACATCATATTGATGAGCATAAGGCCTAAGTAATCTATATTTTTTATTGTAGGTACCAACGGAAGAAAGAACGACTGATCTTTCTAAAACTTTTCTATCACCATCAGGGTTTCTAACCTGATACTTTGTAAAAACTTTTTTGCCTTTACTCATTCCAACTTCTCTTTCCAGAATAAATCTTCCTGACTTATCTTCAAGAGAATATTGTTTTTTATAATATAAGTCTCTTGTAATCCCTCCCGAAGAACGATTACTAGCACAACCCAATAATAAAAGAGGAATCAAACAAAATGATATTGAATTAGTCTTCAATAAAGTTTTCAAACTCTTTCTGGATGGCGTTTTCAGAATCTCCATCCCTTAAAGCCTCCATTACTTTTTTAGTTAGATTTTCTACAGGCTTAAAGTTAAGTCCAATTTTATACGAAACCTTTTCTTTGGTTGCTGAGTATTTAACAGCATAGACCAAACGTGCTTCCTTAACTCTAAAAACATTATTATCAAACAGAACATAAAATTCTAAATTTTCATTTTCGTCGAAATAAACTTTCTCATCTTGTCCGGTAATAAAAGCAATCCCCGAGCGAGAAATATCGAGCGCCCTAAACTCATTTAGATCATCTACATTCTTTTTAAGTTTTGCCGCTAGCTCTGATTTTAGTTTATTCTTTTTTTCTTTTCTAATTTCGTATTGCTTTATCTGATCTTTTTTAAGGGAAACGACATTGGTTTCCTCTTTACGCCCTTTTAAGTCTCCCATCACAAAGTAGGCATAGACATGGTGGTGAGGAAAAGTGAGGAGTCTTTCGTTGTTTCTTTTTTCAGATCTAAAAACTTCTTTATTTATAAAAACAACGATATTTCCACTTACTTCATCGAGTGTCGCTGTCCCTTCAGTAAAATAATCAATTTCATTAAACCAAAAGCTAACAAAGACGTTTTTATTTAAAATAGACTTATCAGCATCTTCTCCCTCAGAGAAAACTGTAATCATAAAGGTTTTTTTTCCACCAAGGGTTACACTTTTCAATTCACAAACTCTGTATTGAATAGACTCAATACCCTTGACCCACATTTTGATCATGTCTTTTTGATCAGCTATATTCTTTAGCTTCATGATCACTTCACTGTGACTCAAAAGAACAAAGTTTGAAAAATCTTCAGTCATAGCAATTCCTATCTATGAAAGTGTAGAAACCTGCTTTAAGAGATCAACAGTTTCTAGAGCCTTTCCACATCCTCTCACAACACAAGTTAGTGGATCTTCAGCTAAGCTAACAGGTAGTCCTGTTTTTTCCTTAATGAGTAAATCTAAGTTTGCAAGAAGTGACCCACCACCAGCGAGAATAATTCCATTATCAACAATATCGGCAGCAAGTTCAGGTGGAGTTTTTTCAAGTGAAATCTTTATAGCTTCTACAACTTCAACAATGGGATCATTTAATGCATCTCTAATTTCGTCTGAAGTTACCTCGATAATTTTAGGAGCGCCTGCAATCAAATCACGCCCCTTAACTTCAAAGCTCCTCACTTCTTCATCAAAAGGATAAGCATTTCCAATTGAAATTTTAATGGCTTCAGCAGTTCGTTCACCAATTAAGAGAGAGTACTTCTTTTTAATATATTGAGTAATCGCTTCATCAAACTTATCACCAGCAACTCTCACGGACTTTGAAAAAACAATACCACCAAGAGAAATAACAGCGACTTCAGTTGTTCCACCACCAATATCAACAATCATATTTCCCGAGGGCTCTGTAATGGGAAGACCGGCACCAATCGCTGCGGCCATTGGCTCTTCAATAAGATAAATTTCTCTAGCACCAGCTTGCTCTGCTGATTCCTTAACCGCTCTTTTTTCAACTTGAGTAATGCCAAAAGGAATACAAATGATAATTCTAGGCTTAATGAGCTTTGATCCAGGCATAGATTTTTGAATAAAATATCTAAGCATTGCCTGAGTAACTTCAAAGTCAGCAATCACACCGTCTTTCATTGGCCTAATCGCTTTTATGGAGCCAGGTGTTCTCCCTAGCATTTCTTTAGCCTCTTTACCTACGGCCAAAACCTTAGAAATACCCTTTACACCTTGATGAACAGCAACCACAGATGGTTCATTTACAATAATACCTCTGTCTCTTGCATAAACTAAACAGTTTGCTGTTCCGAGATCAATGGCCAAATCATTTGAAAAGCAATCGAGAATTTTTCTAAACATTTATATATCCCTTTAAATATTACCAGTGATAATGACGAATATTTTCACCACGGTCAGCAATTTCAATCATGGCCTTAATTCCCAATTCAATATGCTTATCCGTAAACTCTTTAAAAACTTTTTTAGCAGATGCTTTTGTTTTAATTCCACCTGGCTTCATTGGACAGTCTGAAACCAATAACAATGCACCTATATTAACTTTACTCACAAAACAAATTGTAAATAACGCCGCTGTTTCCATTTCCACAGCTAAAACTTTTTCTTCAATCAAATTAAGTTTAAACTTGTCATCGAATTCCCAAAACCGAAAGTCAGTAGAATGAATTGTCCCGGTTCTATATTCATGACCTTCCTCTACGAGGATCTGACTTACAAACTTTTGTACTTTGAAAGTTGGTAGTGCTGGAACCTGTGGTGGTAAGAAGTGATTTGAAACCCCCTCTGCTCTAATGGAAGCAATTGGTAAAATAAAATCACCAACTTTTAAGGAAGGGTGAACCGCACCACATAGTCCTAAAAACAAAACCGCTTTTGGTTGTATCACAGATATAAGTTCACCAATTAAGGCGGCCATTGCAGAACCAACACCAAACTGAATAATTGTAACTCTTGATTTCTTTGAACTTGAAGCATTGAAAGCAGAACCAACAGTGTAGTGAACGTCATCTAGTATTGAATTGAATCTTTCAACATAGTATTGAAAGTTAGTAAGAATAATTTGCTCTTGAAAATCTTTTACATCATGGCCTGTATAACGTTCGAGCATATCAATGGCGATTCTCTTTTTTTCAGAGTTACCATGAATTCTTTTTGCTTTTAAAAATGCACGCCTTACTTGAATGGAATTATTGTAGGGAACTCTTTCTTCACTATTCTTTTTTTTCGAACGACTTTTGGCCATCTTCGATGGTTTTCTAGCCTTAGACTTAGTGGGTGTCTTTTTTGTAGTTTTCTTATTATTGACAGGCAATACCAATCCCTCGTTTCACAAGCCTGAGAATTCAATTTCTCAACGTAAAATTTATCACTTAGCGCTTATCTATGACAACTAAAGAACCGGCCCTTGCCAAGCTCTTTTCATCCGATTAATATGGGTAGTCGAAGTTTTAACACAAAGCAAAAGGTATATTCATGGGAATGGGTAGAAAAAAATCAGTTTTAAAAATGAAGCGTAGAAAGAATCAAGCTAAGAAAAAAGCAAGAATCAAAAGCCGCATCAATAAATCAGCTAACTAAAAGTCGATAGTCTCTCTTTTAGAAGCCTTTTATTATAATCCAGATCACTTCCGAGCTGAATTTCATAACAATCACTTGTCACTAACAAGCAGAGGCACGAAAACGCCCTAGATAGCGCTATTTTCGCTTTTCTTATAAAATCTTCAGCCCCATTCTCCCAAAAGTACTCAATGACAATAGGTAGGCCGTGCCCAACAATGCATGACACAAAGAGCTTACCGCAAGCCTTACTTTTGCTAATCGTGACCAAACTCCCTCTTTCTCCAGAATAACGCACTCCAAATAAAAGTATTTTTCTTTTTGCCTGATGGTTTTTAAATATTTTATTTTTTAAACCTTTAACCGAGAGCAAATATTTCATACCCCACACTTCACGATTGAGAGTGTATAAATTTTCTTCTCTATTAATAATGGGAAAACTTTCAGGGAATTCAGACTCTTGACCGAGCCTAATTGGAAAAGAATAAACTCTCCCCAGCCGATCAATAAGGGGAGTGTCATCTGAAATTAATTGTACTTCACTATCCTCTAACAAGGCCTTTAATAAAGTGCTTTTTCCACCTTTTGATGGCATCACACCTAAGCAAATCGTCTCTTTATAATAAACTCCAAAGCTATGAATACGGTGATAACCTTTTAGATCTAAAGCTTTTCCAGCCCTACTTAGTATAAGTAAATAAAGAACTTCATGTGCCTTTTCAGTATTTTTTGAATAAAGAAAAGCCTCTTCTTTTGAGAAGTCGAACTTACACTTTAATTTACCATGGTAATCAACATAGCGAATATGTTTAACATCATAAGAAATACACAAATGACTCTGCCTTGAACTTGCCAGAGGAGGAATCGCTAACTCATCTGAATCTTTCCAAAAAAGTTGTATTTTTAGATCCACTTGAGAAGTTTTTTTTGAAACGAAAAAAGAAAAGTCTTTTTCTATTCTTTTCAAAATTTCTTCACTTTCTGAAAGTAATTCAACCTTAAAGCCAATAAAATCTAAATTGAGCGTGCTCTCCCCTGTCATTTCTATCCAATTCATGCAAAGATTATTTAATCACTAATATTGTGCCTAACAGAATATATGAATACCAGCTTTATCATCGTTACATTTAATAGAGATCAACTTTTAAAAGAATGTATTGAAAGTTTAATGAAGCAAATTCATGATCACGATGAAGTCATTATAGTCGATAACGGAAACTCATCACTATTAAATGATCTTCAAAAAAGATCAAACAAAATAAATATTCATAAGATTAGTAGGACGACACCAGCGGCAGCTAGAAACTATGCTCTTAAGTTCGCTAAAAATGAATGGTTATGTTTTTTAGATGACGACACCATTTTACCAAAAAACTATTTAGATAAAGCTCACAAAATTATTCAACGATTTAAACCCGATATTTTCGGAGGGCCGGACCAAGTTCCTCCACAGGCAAGCGAATTTGAAAATGCTCTCTCAATTGCTCTTAAGTCTCCCTTGTCTACAGCTCATACAAGATACCGACACAAAACAACTAAAAGATTAACCGCGGGTTCCGAATCAAATTTGATTCTGTGTCACCTTTGGATTAGAAATAGCTGGCTTTCGAAAAGAAAATTTAACTCTAACTTACAACGAAATGAAGAGAACGTACTTATAGATGATTTAATAAAAGCCGGAGCCAAAGCTCTCTACTCTCCACAACTATGGATTTATCACCATAGAAAAAAGAATTACGCCTCTCTTTATAAAGCCGTTTCAACCAGTGGCTATTTTAGAGCTAAAACCATTGGCATCAACCCTAGTGCACAGAAGATCATTTTTTTTACACCATCAATCTTTATTGGTTATTTATTATTTTTATTAGTATTCCCAACTCCTATGAACGCTTTTCCACTATTTCTCTATATAATGTTGAATTCAATAACGAGCTTAAAAGAAGTTTTGGTTATGAATAAACTGCATCTCTTTTTTTCAGTCAGTTTAATTCAATTTTTGATTATTATTTTTTATGGGTGTGGTTTTTTAAAGGGACTGTTCGCTAGTCTCAGTAGCTTCCTCTTCAGTAGAGGCTTCAGCTTTAGCAGGGGTGCTTAAAAGCTCCTTTTCTACTCTACCATTTATCAATCTTAGTAATGACATATTTTTAATCCACAGACCGTTTTCTTGAGTCCATGAACCAGTCAAACCAGAAAGCTCACCTCGATCTCGAAGGTGTGTTTCAAGCTGCTGACGGTTCGTGAAATTTTCTGCTTTAATAATTGAGTGAGCGATTTTTAAACTATCATAAGATCTAATCTCAATTAAACGAGGTACATTCTTATAGAGTTCATAAAAATGCTGCTGAAATGACTGTGAGCCTTCTTTTACATTCTCTCCTACAAAATAAATATTTTTAAATTTGTGAGACTCTTTTGATAGTCTTTTACTTCTCCAGCTAGGGCCTCCAAAAAGCTTCACATCAAATGCGTCGTAATATGTAAAAGTTGGAATTAACTGAATCGCATCGTGAGGAAGTGCTGGCATAAAAACCCAATCAAAATCAATTTGCGGCTTTAAGACTTGAACTCGACGTAATGATTTTTTCCCTTCTAAATCATAAATTTCAGATAAAAGGTCGTACTCTTCTTGCCTTACCCTCGTATACTTCAAGCCAAGTAAATTTTTAATGGGGTCTCTAAGGTCTCTTCCTTTTGTTTGAAACTTAAGAACATCTACAACTTCAATATTATTTTCTTTTGAAGTATTCCAAAACTCTTCTACATATGCTTCACCCATAGGAGTATCTGGATAAATAATTGCGGCTTTGGTACCAAAATTATTCACCATTTTTTCGGAGAAAAGTCTAGCGACCTGAGACTCAACAGAGCCAGGCAACTCTAGTAACATATGATCTTTATCTGAACGAGGAACATAAATATCTGATAGTGAAATATAGAATATTCCTAACCTACGTGACTGCTCATATTCTTTTTTTGCTTCCGTAGCAAAAAGACCACCAATGATAATTCCTACCTTATGTTTTTCAAGTAAATCTTTAACATGGTAAGAACCAACAACTCCGCTTCCCTTACTATCTCTAGTAAAAACATTTAACTGAAATTCATCATTCTTTTTTAGTTCTTGAATGGCAGCATCAATACCCCTAAGCGCTCTTTGACCATATGCCTTTTTCTCCCCCGACATTGGTAAAATCACACCAATATTCAGTGGCTCAATTTGAGCGAGATGAGTTGCTTGCTGATTGAAATTCTGTACAAGAGTTTTTATCTCATCATGATGTCCATACTTACTTTCAATCCATTCCATTAGTTCGTTTGCGTTCTCTCGAGATCCCCTAAAATAGAGTCTTTCTGCTTCTAAATAGGCTAAATAACCTAGAACAAATGGGTTATCGTCTGAGTAGTTCTCAAAAATTTTATATTTTTCTGAGTCACTTAATTTTAAAAATTTACTTCTTAATGATTCATAATAGGATTCACTCTTGAGCTCAATCCCGCTTTTAATATCTTTTAGAATTCCAACCAAGGAATCAATTTCTTCAAAATTATCGCCTCGTAGCTGGGCCAATTCATATCTTAATTTGAAGTATTTATTTTTTTCGTTTTTCCCTAAGTAATTCACCTGAATTTGAGATAGCTCATCATAAGCTTCATCTTTTTTAAGAGCTTTAAAGTGAGTACTCGCTAGATTTAATTGGATTTGCGCCAATAACTCTGGGTCTTTGCCAGAGTAAACTTTGGCTGAAGAGAAAAACGTTTTCGCCTCTTCAAAGTTATTAAGAGAAAAGCTAATCACACCAAGAAGATTGTATTTTAATGCTCGCTCAGGTTCTGAGATCAAGTTATCATCGATGGCCTGTAGTTTAGTTATTGCAGAGTCTTTATTCCCGCTTGAATAATCTTTCTTGATAACGTTGACTTGATCCATAAACTCTTTTGAATATAAGTCTGACTTAGAGCCCGAGATCATCTTGATTCCACCACAACCCTGAAGCAGTGTAAGAAGCAAAATTAAGACAAAAGAAATATGACCAATCTTCATAGAAAATACCGTTAAATTATTTTAAGCGCTATCAGCTGATAGCGCTATAATTGTAGTGATTACCTAGCTTTATGAGAATAGAAAACTTGGCCAGCTGAGAAATTTCTATTGAAAAAGATCACGCACTTTATCAAAAAAGCCACGTGACATAGGGTTACAGGCACCCTGCTCTTCTAATTGAGACAATTGTTCAAACAAGTCTTTCTGCTGAGCACTTAGTTTGGTGGGAGTTTCTACGTGGATCGTCAAAATCTGATCTCCCACTCCATAGCCACCCAAACGCTGGATTCCCTTACCTTTTAAACGCATCTTTTTACCAGACTGTGTTCCTTCAGGTATTGATACTTGAACTTTTCCATCAAGAGTAGGAACTTCGATTTCAGAACCTAATGCAGCCTGAGAAAAACTGATGGGAACAATACAGTGAACATCCTGACCTTCTCTTTCAAAAATATCATGTTCTTTCACATCAACGACAACATAGAGGTCGCCGTTCATTCCCCCCATTGATCCAGAATCACCTTCTCCAGAAAGCTTTAATCTTTGGCCGTGATCAATTCCAGGAGGAATTTTTACAGACAGATCTGTTTTCTTTCTCGTTCGTCCTTCTCCACGACAAAAATCACAGGGATCTGAAACAACTTGTCCAGTTCCACTACAGGTTGGACAGGTTGAAGCAACAGTAAAAAATCCCTGCTGTCTTCTGACTTCGCCAACACCTTGGCAAGTTCCACAGGTGGTTAATTTTCCAGACTTACTTCCAGAGCCATCACAAGTTCCACAAGTAGCGAACCTATTAACTGAAATATTTTTTTCAATACCAAAGGCCGCTTCTTCAAAGCTTATACTGACGGCCATTTGAAGGTCGTTTCCAGGACGTCCACGGCTTCTTCTTCCACCGCCTCGCCTTCTTCCACCCCCTAATATATCACCGAAGATATCTCCGAAAATATCACCGAGGTCTCCAAAGTCTCCACCGGCACCAAAGCCACCGGCACCAAAACCAGATTGACCATCAACTCCAGCATGACCAAATTGATCGTAGCGAGCTTTTTTATTTTCATCTAATAAAATTTCTGCAGCTTCAGATGCTTCTTTAAATTTTGCTTCAGCATCTGCATCGTCAGGATTTCTATCGGGATGATATTTAAGGGCAAGTTTTCGATAAGCTTTTTTTATCTCATCTTTGCTTGCCCCCTTTTGTACCCCAAGGACTTCGTAATAATCTCTTTTACTCATAAATAACCAACCTCACCCTGGAGTTTCAATAAAGATTAAACTTCTTTGAAGTCCGCATCAACTACATCATCATCTTTTTTATCTGAACTTTCAGCTCCAGCTGATTCTGCACCCGGTTGAGGACCCGCTTGTTGTCCTTCAGCTCCTGGCTGACCGCCTTGTTGGCTATAAAGCTCTGTAGCAACTTTGTGAGATACATTTTGCAGTCTTTCCATTGCAGCTTTTAACTCATCAGTAGACTGAGACTCTAATTTACCCTTAGCTTCAGTAATAGCAGCTTCAAGTTCTGCTTTAGAGTCAGCAGAAATTTTATCTCCACCTTCAGCAATCGTTTTTTCAGCGGCCATAATCATGGCATCAAGACTGTTTCTCGTATCAACAGCTTCACGTCTTTGCTTGTCTTCAGCGCTATGAAGTTCGGCATCTTTAACCATTTTTTCGATTTCTTCTTCACTTAAACCAGAACCTGCTGTGATCTTGATTTCTTGAGACTTTCCAGTCGCTTTATCAATTGCGTTTACATTTACGATACCGTTGGCATCAATATCAAATGTCACTTCAATCTGAGGTACGCCTCTTGGGGCTGGAGCAATTCCAGTTAGATCGAAACGACCCAATGTCTTGTTATCGTTTGCAAACTCTCTTTCACCTTGAAGAACGTGAATACTAACAGCTGGTTGGTTATCTGCAGCCGTTGAGAACACTTGAGATTTCTTCGTAGGAATTGTCGTATTTTTCTCAATGATTTTTGTCATCACACCACCAAGAGTCTCAATACCAAGAGAAAGAGGTGTTACATCGAGAAGAAGAACATCTTTCACGTCACCGGCAAGAACGCCACCTTGAATAGCAGCACCAGCAGCAACAACTTCATCTGGGTTTACACCTTTTGAAGGCTCTTTTCCGAAAATCTCATTCACTCGTGCTTGAACAGCTGGAATACGAGTTGAACCACCAACGAGAATCACTTCATGAATCTCACTTTTTGATAGACCAGAATCAGCAATACAAGTTTCACAAGGCTTCGCTAGCGCTGTTAAATGATCTGCGATTAAACTTTCAAACTTAGCTCTACTCATATTCAGGTTTAAGTGTTTAGGACCTGACTGGTCAGCAGTGATAAATGGCAAGTTGATATCAGTACTTGTTACGTTTGATAGTTCGTGCTTAGCTTTTTCAGCTGCTTCTTTTAATCTCTGAAGCGCCATCTGGTCACCACGAAGATCAATCCCTTCTTGTGACTTAAACTCATCGGCTAAAAAGTTAATGATTGCTTCATCAAAGTTTTCACCACCAAGGAAAGTGTCTCCATTGGTCGCCTTAACTTCAAATACACCATCGCTAGTGATTTCAAGAATTGAAATATCGAAAGTACCACCACCTAAGTCAAATACGGCGATGTTTTTATCAGTTTTAGACTCTAAACCGTAAGCAAGAGCAGCAGCCGTAGGCTCGTTAATGATACGCTTAACTTCAAGACCAGCAATTTTTCCAGCGTCTTTAGTCGCCTGTCTTTGAGCATCGTTAAAATATGCAGGAACTGTAATTACAGCTTCTGTAACTGTTTCACCCAAATACTCTTCAGCAGAAGACTTCATCTTGGCCAAAACTTTAGCCGAGATTTCTTGAGGAGACATTTCTTTACCATCAATTTTTACCCAAGCGTCGCCATTTTTATTTGCAAAAATTTCAAATGGAGCAACTTCTGCAAATTGCTTCGCTTCTGCAGCTTGAAACTTTCTCCCGATTAATCTTTTAATACCATAAAGAGTCTTATTGGGGTTCGTAACAGCTTGTCTTTTAGCAACTTGACCAACAAGAACTTCGTCATTCTTACCGTAGGCTATGACAGAAGGAGTTGTATTATGTCCTTCAGCATTTGGTATAATTTTATACTTTCCGTTTTCTAGTACAGAAACACATGAGTTTGTTGTACCTAAATCAATTCCAATAATTTTTCCCATCACTATCTCCTTATCTTATTTTGAAATTACAACTTTTGATGCTCTTAAAAGGCGGCCATTTAACATATAACCTTTTTGAAACTCTTGAACGATCTTGTCCTCTTCCTCTCCTTCAACTTCTTGTTGAGAAATTGCTTCGTGAAAATTTGGATCAAATTGTTCACCGAGAGCTTCAATTCTTTTAAGCCCATTATTTTCTAACGTTTCAAGGAATTGGGTTCGAACCATTTCAATTCCTTTTACGATATTTTTAATCTTCTCATCTTCATCACTAACCAAAGAGTCAACGGTTCGATCAAAATTATCAATCACTTCAATCAGACCATTTAAAATTTTCTCATTGCCGAACTTGAGAAGGCTTTCTTTTTCACGGTCAAACCTTTTCCTCATGTTTTCCATTTCAGCAGCAAGATAATAATACTTAGCTTTATAATCCTCACTTTCAGGAATATCTGTTTTCTCTGAACCTTCTTCTGAAGACTCAGCCTCAACTTCTTCCGCGACTTCTTCAGCTTTTTTCTCTTCTGTTTCAGCAGATGTTTCGGACATTTCTTCTCCCTCAATTGTTTTACAGCTGTAAGATGGCGTTATCTGGAAGAGTGTCAATGGTATGACGTAAAAAAAAAGATAACCTATTGAAAATACTGCATCAAAATGCCAAAATTCCTAACGAAATGAAAACCTACTAAAAAGGATAAAAATGAAGAACTTAGTCATTATTTTGGGGATTCTATTAGCAATAACTTCATGCTCAAAAAAAGCAGAAAAAGTAACCCAAAAAAAGTCCAACGTACTGATGACCAAAAGAGAGTTTCCCATCAGTAAAAACTATAAACCTTGTGACGATTTTTATAAGTATGCTTGTGATGAAGTTATATCAAATTTTAAACTACGGCCTGATAGAAGTGGACACACTTTTGCCTTTCACGATTCCTATGACCGAATTCTTGAACATAAGAAAAATTACTTAAGTAATCTTCTCTCAAAATCTAATCATAGTGAAAGATCGAAACAGTTAAAAAACTACTACGCCTCTTGTATGGACCAAGATTCTAGAGCAAAAGAAGAACGACTTTTTGTTAAAGAAAAATTGAAAGAGCTCCGCTCTATGGAGACGAAGCAGGAGTTTTTAGACTACCTCATAGATCGCGCCCTTGAAGGAAGAGTTTCGTTTATTCGTTTTTTTAATGATGCAAACTTAGATGACCCTAACAAATATGACTTTTTACTATTACCAACAAAAATGATGAATCTCCCCGAGAGAAGTTATTACAAAAACTTTGAACTGGTTAGAAGTTATCAAGAAGTCATTCTAGATTTTTTCAAGCAAACAAATGTTTCTGACCCCCTCGCAAAAACAGGAATGGTTGTACAGGTAGAGAAATGGTTTGCAGACGCTTATCCACTGCCAGCAGAACAGAGAAAAAGGTGGTCACTTAGAAAATATTCTACCAAAGCCGATCTCTTAAAATTCAAATCTTTAAATCTCAAAAGACTGCTCGACAAAGTTCCTGACACTGTAAAAATCAGAAACCCAATGAATGATGTTCTAATCTTTTTAAACAAGCTTTTTGAAGAGTCTACTCTTGAGCAATTACAGACATTTTACTTTTATCACTCAATGTTGAATGTACTGGATGAGGGATACAAAGACTTCTACAAAAAAAAATTTGAATTTAGACATAAATTTCTTGGTGGCCCTGAAACAAGAACTGTTTTAAATGAAAGATGCGCTCAAGACATGAGACGTTTTAACAAAGAAATTGATGCAGAACTTTTCGATACAATTTTTCCCAATTTTGATGAAGAAAAATTTGTTAAAACACTACAGAGAGTAAAAGAATCAATTGTAGAAGGCCTTGAGAAAAACACTTGGCTTTCTAAAAAATCTAAAGAGGGAGCAATCAAAAAAATCAAATTGGCCAAGTTCCAAGTAGTAAAACCAAAAACAGAAGAAGAATGGGACTTTAATCCTAAAGCAAACTATAATCCCAAGACATATATCGGCAACAAACAATTACTTAACAAAAAACTAGTCCAAAGAAGATTTGAACGTTTACCTAAACAAGTCAATCGAGACAAATGGTACATGGGCCCACTAACCGTTAATGCCTATTATGACCCTTCTAATAATAAATTTGTTATGCCTGCAGGTATTCTTCAGTATCCATTTTATGACCCAGAACTAGAAGAGTGGCAAAACCTAGGTGCTGTGGGTGCAGTCGTAGGTCACGAGCTTGGTCACGGAATGGATGACCAAGGAGCAAAGTATGATGCTTATGGAAAGCTTAATCAGTGGATGAGTGATGAAGATATAAAGAAGTTTCAAGAAAGAGGTAAGAAGTTAATTTCTCACTTTGATAAAGCAGGACATAATGGCGAATTAACTCTTGGAGAAAATATTGGAGACCTCGTTGGTCTAACCTTCGCCCACAAAGCTGCATTAAAAGTTATGCCTCGTAATGGTGAAGCAAGACTTCAAGCTCAAAGAGAATTTTATACTCAATACGCTAGAGCATGGTGTGGAAAGATGAGACCCAAAATGGAAGAGAGACGATTAAAAACGGGGCCTCACTCTCTAGGTTGGGCGAGAGTTAATGAGCAGGTTAAGCATCAAGAGTCTTTTGAAAAAGCCTTCAGTTGTAAACCTGGAGATAAAATGGTTCTTCCAAACGATCAAAGAGTTAAAATCTGGTAACTGAAGATAGAGAAGGTGGGCGAAGTAATCGCCCACCAATTATTTTATAAACCTAAGTTTTTAATCCAATCATCATACTGATTAACAGATCCAGGTACTACAATTTGAACTTTACCATCTGCGAGATTATTTAAACCTTTAAGATATTTCTCTTTCATTTTTAACTTAAAAGCGTCTTCTCCACCTGGAGTAGAAAGAACTGAACCTATTTTCTTAATCGACTCAGCAGTCGCTTTAGCAATTGTTAATATTTCTTCAGCACGTCCTTCAGCTTCATTGATCCTTTTCAACATTTCACCTTCAGAAACATTGATCATCTCCATCTTTTTACCCTCAGACTCATTAATTCTTGCCTGTTTGTCACCCTGACTAGAGGCAAGGATTGCTCTTCGATCTCTTTCAGCTGTCACTTGCTTCTCCATGGAGTTTTGAACACTTTGTGGTGGAGCAATATTTTTAATCTCATAACGATGCACCCTAATTCCCCAACTCTCACCTGCTTGATTAAGAACTTCTACAACTTTTGAACTAATCAGATCTCTCTCTTCAAAAGTATTATCTAAATCTAGAGTACCAATAACAGATCTTGTTGTTGTTTGGGCCAATTCAATTGATGCAAATACATAATTAGTCACACCATAGCTTGCCATAGACGGATCTGTAACAGACATATAAATCACTCCGTCGACAACAACATTTACTTCGTCTTTAGTAAAACAGTCTTGTGGCGGAACATCTATCGTTCTTTCCTTTAGGTCTTGAATAAAAGTTACCTTATCTACAAATGGAATGAGCGCATGGAATCCAGCAGAAAGTGTTTTATGATACTTACCAAGTCTCTCAACAATATACGCTTTTTTCGTTGGGACAAGTCTAATTGACTGAACAAACTTAATTACAACAATCAAGAAAAGTCCGCCCCAAAAAACTAAATTTATCATATTTGTCATTTTTTTCTCCTTAACTCTTTATATTCTTGATGGGGTTAACGAGCTTTTCTGTTCCATCAAAGAAGGCTTTTATGTTTGCCATATTTTCGGGAAGAACTGTGACATCAGCATTTCCAAGAACATTATTCAACTCATCAATGTACTGCTCAACAAGTTGCATTTTTACGGCTAAGTATCCTCCTGGCTCGTTAATAGCTTCTGCAACCATTTTCGAACCTTCTGCTGTGGCATTGGCCAATAATTCAATTTCTTTAGCTCTACCTTGTGCAAAATTTATTCTTTTTTGTCTCTCACCCTCAGAGATATTAATCGCCTCTTGCTTCTCACCTTCAGAAAGTAAAATCTTACTTTCTTTACTCGCGGTAGCTAACGTAATATCAGCTCTTTTCTCTCTTTCCGCTTCCATCTGCTTTTCAAGAGTCGTAACAACGTGACGTGAAGGAGAGATATTTTTAATTTCATAACGTAAAACCTTAATACCCCATGGGTCACTCGCAATATCAATTTCACGAACAATCTTATCGTTTAAGCTCTCTCTTTCACTAAAAATTCTACTTAACGTTAACTTACCAACTTCTGATCTCATTGTTGTCTGAGCGAGGTTAACTGCAGCGTTTCGATAATTCCCAATTCCGTAACTGGCCTTTCTCGTGTTGATAACTTTTAAATAGACAAGACCATCAACTTCAACTTGCATATTATCGTTGGTAATACACGTTTGAGACGGAATATCTAAAACCTGCTCTCGAGTCTCGTGCCGATAAGCGATTCTATCAAAAAATGGAATGAGAAAATGGAAACCTGGCTTTAGAACCACACGAAACTTTCCTAACCTTTCTACAACATAATTTGCTCTCATTGGAACAACAACTAATGTATTCCAGAGTACAAAAATTAAAATGATCGTAACAACTGTAGCTGCTGTAACCATATTTCCTCCTTTAATCCATAATGGATTTAATTATTAAACAATTTCCCTGACGTCCTGAAATTACTGCAGAACTTCCCACCTTAAACTCTTCTTCACTTCGAGCGGCCCATGTAGAATCTCGAAAGCGAACTCTCCCCTCTTTGTAAGGAAAAACTTCTTCTATGACCTGAACAATAGATCCTAAAATATGCTCATCCTCATCTACATTTTCAATATTAGAGTCGCCCTCGAAATATTTGATGAAAACGGATCGTAAAAATAACATTAAAAATAACGATGACATAAACCATGCGATTAAACTCATCGTAATCGTGGTAATCACTCCATAGTAAACAAGCGCTCCCACAAAAAGTGCTGCCATTCCTAAAAAAACAATGATCCCACCAGGAACAACAAACTCTAATAAAATAAAAAGAATTCCTACTGCTCCCCAAATTTGCCAAGCTGTCATTACAACTTCTCCTTAATAAATACTTTTTTAACTTTAAGGAAGTTAGACCTATTCATTTTAATCTCACTTGCATACTTTTCAATAAACAAAACTTCCTCTTTTGAAGCCTCCCCATCGGCATAAGCAAAAAAGAACATCAACCAAACCATATAGTGGCGCAGATGAAGATGCTTAAGAGCTCTAACATTATGATCAGGTTTAACTTCCGTGAGCATATTTGGGCTTTTTATTTTCACTCCAAACCCGGCAGACATCTTTTTAAGCGCCACTAACTCATGATCATGAATTTTTCGATCACAACAAGCTAAGGCCATAAGCGAATGGATCAGGTATTTTTTGAAACTTCTTTTTTCTAGCAGAGACAACTCAGAAGTTAATATTTCGAAAAGAGAATCCTTAAAATTAACATCCTCAATCTCTTCAAAAAAAGCTTTTATAATCGCATCTGAATAGATGACAAAAAAACTATTTCCATAAAGAAACTCATTAAAATTATCAAGCTGTCCCTTTTGATTTGTAAGCTCAGAGCTTAATAACTCATCAACACTAACACCATAAAGTCGTGCTAATTCCACTGCAGTTTGGGCCGGCAGCTTTAGCCTTTCGCTCTCATAGTCACGCATTAAAAGCCTTCTTAAACCCAAAGTTTCTTCAACATCTTTTTGAGTTAACCCGGCTAGTTCGCGATACCGTTTTAAATTATTAATATACATATATGATACTCTATAGCTCCAAATAACTGAATAAAGTATACCCATATGTATACCAAAAAGCAAAAAAACGCCTATCTCACTGTAATTACATGCTAAATTAATTCATTAATTAATGAGTCTATTAGCAGAAAGCCATTTGCATTTAACGAAATTATCTCTGGAGAGGTTTCATTTAATAGCCCTAAAGAGTTCCATTTTTTTCGCAAGGCCATGGCCTTTGAACGATCCTCTAATGTTTCAATTGAGATGCCCGTCTTGGTTCTCAACTTCATATATATTTTCTCTAAGGTGAATTCTTTTTTCGTTAAGTTTTCTATTTTAATGTGCTGATAATTCGGACCACATTTGTACCGCTTTCTCTTTTCTACAAGAAAGCCGGTTGCTGAAGGCCCTAGCGCGGCAACAGATTCTGAGTCCCAATATTTTAAATTATGCTGAGACTCAAAACCAACTTTTGAAAAATTCGAAACTTCATATTGATTAAAGCCATGAGTATTTAAAAATTCTGATACTTTCAAGTACTCATCAGCAATATAGTCTTCATCAGGAATTGGGTGAAGATAATTCTCTTTTACCGTTAAAATATAAACACTAAAGTGAGAAGGGTCATAGACCATAGCTCTTTTTAATTCATCTATAACGTCTCTCTTCTTTTCATGCCCATAAGGAAGACCAATCATTAAATCAATTGAATAATTTACGTTAGCTTTTTTCATTAGTTTTAAAATTTCAAAACAATCTTCCAAAGAATGAATTCGATCAAGGATCTTCAAAAAAGTAGGGTTAAGAGACTGCATTCCTATAGAAAATCTATTAAATCCAGAATCAAGAAAACTTTGTAACGTCTTATCATCAAGAGAACCCGGATTAAATTCAACAGTGTTTTCTCCAGAAGACTTTAAAGAGATATTCCAATCCTCAAATTTATTTTTTAAATAACGTGCCCCTTCGACTCCCCATAGAGAAGGTGTTCCACCTCCTAAAAAAAGAGTATCAAGTTCGCCCCACGTATATCCATTATCACTATGGAGTTTTGAAACCACTTCATAATTAAGTTGCAAATTTTTTTGATGTTTTTCAATATCCTCAAAAGAGTTGGGAACAAATTTGTAAAAGTCACAATAATTGCAAAGATGTTTACAAAAAGGAAAATGCATATATAAAGATTTTATTTGTCTCATTTTTATCTTCTAAAACTACCATCTCTAGGCTTGTAGAGCTTGCTCAACGTGTATACACTAGCGTTTATGCAATATGAATTAATAACACTAAAAAACAATTTAAATACTATTTTTGTCAACTCACCAGGAAGAACAGCAAGTACTATTCAGATTTGGTTCAACGCTGGATCTGCACTTGAAAAAGCAGATAATTGGGGAATAGCCCATTTTCTCGAACATATGTTTTTTAAAGGAACTCCTACTAGGCCTGGAGCAAAGTTAGCTGACGATGTGGAAAGTCTTGGTGGTGAATTCAATGCCTTCACCTCTTTTGACTACACCTGTTATTACATTAATATGCCGAATATTCACCTTAATAAAGCCGTGGATATTTTATTAGACATGGTTGCAAATCCTACTTTTAATGAAGAGGACCTTATACCTGAAAGAGGTGTCGTTCTTGAAGAATACAGAAGGTCGATGGATTCTCCACAGCAATACTCTTTTTTAAAGTTACAAGAAAGTTGCTTCACCGATGGTTACGGGCATCCTATTTTAGGCTCTGAAGAACATATAAATAATTTTTCACGTGAGCAGCTAAACCACTTTAGAAATAGTTTTTATAACTCTGATAATTGCACCTTGGTTGTTGCTGGAGACTTAAAAGATAAAGAAAAAATAATAGAAACAATTGAAAGCTATAAACTTCCAAGCGGAAACCAAGCAACTTTTCCCAAGTTTCAATTGAAAAATTCATCATCTCTATCTATACACAATAAAGAAACGAGAATGGCACAGCTTTATTTTGCTATTAAAGCACCACATTTTAATGATCGCGAAGCTGTGCTAGAAGACTTGGCCATGAACTGCCTCGGCCATGGAGAAACCTCAAGACTATATCAAGCGCTTGTCTCTGAAAATACTCTTGCTAACTCTGTTGATGCCAGCACTATGTTTATGAGAGATGGTGGAATCCATTTTATTTCACTTTCATTCCCGCCAGAAAATCTTAAAAAAGTTCTCAACAACCTTGAATCTTGTATCTCAAAAACAATCAATACTCTTAATGATAAAGAACTTGATAAAATTAAAAATCAGTACATCGCTTCAAAAGTTTTTGAAAAAGAGTCTCTTGAGTCATATGCTTTTTCACTAGGTCACAACCTAACTCTGACGGGAGACCTTGAGGCTGATAATAAATTTCTAGATAAAGTAAAATCTGCTTCTACTTTAGGAGTCAATTATTCACTTGTTAATGTTTTCAATCGACCAAAACATCTGAGTTTACAACTTCCCAAAGACTCTAATATCGAAGAAGCTCAAAAAACTCTCAACTCGTTTCTTAATAGACTTGATAAGAAAAAGTTCAAATCAAAAGCTGATTTGAACTCCAAAACAAAAGTTTCTAAGTTCGACCCATCTTTAAGTCTCACAACGATTAAAGACGGGATTAGACTTCTTTACAAACAAAATACGGCAAGTCCAACTTTTGTCCTCCATGCCTATATTAAAAGTGGATTGAGTGCCGAGAACAAAAAAAACAATGGTATTCACAATTTAATTGGCCGATCTCTCACCAAAGGTTATGGCAAGTACGACCAAACAACGCTCAAAGAAGATTTAGAAAATAAGTCTATTCAATTAAGTGGCTTTGCTGGCAAGAATGCCTATGGGTTAATTGTCCATGCTCAAAGTGAGCATCAAGATATCTCATTTCAACATGCACTGGGAAGTTTACTCTCCCCTAACTTTAAAGCTAAAGTTTTAAGCCATGAAAAGAAGCTCGTATTAAGGACACTTGAAAATCAAGTTGAAAACCCAACTCACGCCTGCTTTGAACAAGCCTCTCTCAACCACTTTAAAGGCCACTCATACTCTTTACCAATTTTGGGAACAAAGACAAGTTTGAAAGAGTTACGTCAAAAAGATTTACTTGCTTATCATTCGAAGAACCTCAAAAATAAAGAAATACTTTTTACGTATTGTGGAGATCGACCTTTTGAAGAAATCAAAAGTCTTCTTGAAAAAAACATCTCTTCTTTAAAAACAAGAAAAAAGTCCCCTGTAAAAAAGAAAACTCCTAAATACGTACTAGGAAAAGATATTCAAATACCTTTTGATAGAGAGCAAGTTCATATTCTTGTTTCAACTCAAGCCACTGGCTTTACACACAAAGACTATCTTTATTTAAAAATCTTTACTTCCCATTTATCAGGTCAATCATCAGAGCTTTTTGTTGAGATGAGAGACCGCCAAGGCCTCTGTTATACTGCCCAACCAATTCACTTTGCAGCACTTGAAGCTGGTTACTGGGGAATTTATATGGCCTCTGGAAATGATAAAGTGCCAAGGGCCCTAGCTGAAATTCGAAAGCTCGTTAATAAGTATAGAGAAAAAGGCCTAGAGAAAGCGCAATTCGAGAGAATCAAAATTATGCTAGAAGGACGAGAACTCCTTTCTCTTCAAACTAATGATGACTATGCCAATAGCTTCTCTGTTCCTACTTTACACGGGCTAGACCTTGATCATTACTTCATAACCAACCAGAAAATTCATGACCTCTCCTATGAGGAGTTTCAAGCTGGAATTAAACGAATTTTGAAGAGAAAGTGGAACACAATTACTGTCGGTAATTATTCTTAATATAAATCTGACGGCAAACTACAAATTATCAACCACTTAACCATTTGCCTTTCTCAAAACATTTTTATATGTAGTGTTATAAACAGGAGAAACAAATGAGAACTTTCATTATTCTATCGACACTTTTTCTATCTTCACTTTCTTTGGCCAATACAGACAGCTTATTAACAGTAACTGATTTTAGAAACATGTCACAGTTTAGATACAACTGGGTACTAGAAGCTGACAGAGTTTTCAGTGACGATATTCAACAAGAAGACCTTTACAAGGTTACTTACCTCGTTGAAGGTGAATGTGCTCCTTTCGGTGAAGCTGATGCTTGTGAACAAATTGAGCATTGTGAATATGTTTGGGTTGATACTTCAGCAGATCAAAAAAGTTCTTTTTATCCAACGTTTACAGATGTCTTATGTTCAGCAGATATTGAAGAGGTCCTTAACCCAATTCTTATCGACGAGCTTTAATTATGAAAGCTCTCCTTCTCACAACATCATTACTTTTTTCACTTAACTCTTTTAGTAAGGCCACCTTAATTTGCCACTCTCAAAAGAAAGTTGAAGGTTGGAACGGTAGCTCTACATTCGATAAAGTAAAGTTTACCTCTTATATAAGAAGTGAAACTGAGCTTGAAAGTGCAGAAGTTTCTGGCGCTTTCATGACAGACAATAGAGATTTACAAGCTGAGATTGATGAAGACAGCCGAAAATATAAAAGAGTCCGATTTGGTGTTCTTGAAGATGCTTGGTGTTGGTTTAATGTACTTTTACCCAAGAACTTTGCGAGAAGAACGAGAAACTTTGCTGGATCAATCCAATACACTTGCGAGTCTTGGCAATATCGCTATGAATATATCGATATGGACTGCTTTATACTCGACTAGTATTTATTGAGCGAGTCTCAGATCATACCCTCTATCTTGTAGCGAGTTTTGAATACTATAAATTTGATTATAGAGACCATTTATACTTTGATCACCTTCATCTAATTCAAGCTTCTCAAAGTTATCTGCCTCATGTGAGAACTCAAAAGAAATATTAGGCACCATATCAGAGTAAGAAACCAAGTATAAAATAAAGCCAATTCCAAAATCACAAAACTCTTTATTGTTTCTTAAGGTCATCAACTTTCTTTGTTTTTTCTCAGCAGTCCACTCATCATTATAGATAACGTTATAGAGTTTATGAAAGAAGCTAACATCTCCATAGGTAACAGGAATATCAACTTCATTAGTAAAAATAATATTTCTACGTTTTAAATCTTCAAGATAGTCTAAATAGTTTTGAAATAGCCTATGCTTATTTTGTCTATTCCCTGAAGCTAATCTTGGAATCTTTTTAAAAAGCTCACCTTTGATAATTAATTTATAATTTGCAGCTGCATTTATTTGCTTTTCTTCCGGTCTGTCCCATCCGAGTCGACTAAAAACACCTCGCGGAAGAACCTTGCCCAGCTGTCGATAGAACGATCCCTGTTCAGATTTTCTAAAGACTCTTTCTCTTTTTGTTACACTAATACCAATGTCTGGAAATTCTTCTGTCGAATCAAAGTCTTCTTTCTTTAGAAGAGAGAACATTGTTTTTTCCTGCCTCTGTACAAAACCATTATAGCCAAGACCTCTAGATCTCTCAGAGAAGTTTCTTTTAATTTGATAACTAAATTCAGATTCCTCACCACTACCATTAATTCTAACGATATTATTTTTGGTAAAAGACGAACGCCCTTCATGCTCAATAAAAATAAGATTTAACTTAATATTACCTTCTGTTCTGCGATAAATATTTGATCCTTTGAACAATCTCTGCACTCTATAGCTATCAGAAACGCCCCTTCTCAAAAGTTCTCTATCTTCAGAAAATACTTTATCTGCGAGTTCTGTTGAAGCTATTTTCTCGCCAGCGATTTGTCCTCTTTCAAGCATCGCCCTGGCAGCAGTAATATCCTTAAACCTCTTTCTTGAGTTAATAATATTATTATACGCCCTCGCTGCAATATTTGAGTTTAAATCAAAAACATAATCAATGATAAACTGCTTGCCTCTACTACCAGAAATACCAGCCTCTACAAGAGCAAGTGGGTGAACTTGGTTTATTTTATTATCAATAAATTCAATTCCAAAAAAGCTAGCGCCTATTCGATGACTTAAGCCAAGACTTGCACCTCTTGAAGCATCAGTTATTAATCTCATTCTAGCCTTATTGTCTTTCATTTTCATAACCTGAACGATGAACTTTCCTGTAAGATATACTCCTACTCTTGCTGAGCTAGTGCTGAACAGACTTTCAACTCCTCCTATCTCAGATACCGACGCTCCAAGAGAGAGTGTAAGCTCTGCCGGCATGCTAACCATGTCACCAGGCTGAAGTTTATCTTTTAGGATTTTTGCCGATAATGGTATTTTTCCAAGGCCATAAGGTCTTGCTAATAAAGCATCTTTTTGTTTCTCGAAGTGACGAATAAAATATACTTTAGATCCTCTATATATTGAAAAGCCAAAAGGAGTCGACATCTCACTTTGTACAATATCGCCAGGTGAAACATTAACATCAAACTCCCAGCCATCAACACGAGTGTACATATTATCCATAAAGCTCGGATACATTTCGTAACTATAGTTCGTCGAGATATTGATACCATCAATGACCTCTCCTCCGAGTAGAGGGATGTCTAAATCGACTTTAAGTTTTGCTATTTCTTCTACAATTTTTCTCTGAAGAATAGATGTTTTTAAAGGTTTGTCTACGTCATTAAAAGCGTGAGACGACACTGATAATAAAATCAGAAGGAATGAAATTGTTTTTTTCATAAGTTACTCTTCTTGTTAGCTATCCTTTTTTTCGTCTCAATATCTAAGATAATAGATACAGATTTTTTTTGGATGAAATTGAATTATTTACAAGCCCCTTGCCAAAGTTTAGTCACTTTGATCCTAGGGGGTGTTTAATTTTTAAACAGATGTCACAGGTAAACATCGCCAACTTCCCTATAGTTTCAACACGTTATCCTTTTAAATTTGGCACATAACTTGAATAAATATTGGTGAGGAGAGGGCTTATGTGGACCAAAAATTTTATAAAAACCATTTTTTTAACGTTAACACTTTTATCGAGTGCTCAAGCGGCTAAGAATCACCACCCTACGAAAGTTAACAAGAAAAGATTTTATAAACCTTTTTGTATGATCGGTAATGGTAAACAAAACCAATCTTTTAAACACAAACTAAAAACTCTCAAGAGATATCAAAGAAAAATCAGTAGAAAAACAAGAGACTTTAGAAAAAATAAAAAGAAAGAAAATCAAGCAACACTTCATGGATCACCAAAATGGGTTGTTATAAAATATTTACGTCACAGAGGATATACTTGGAAAGAAATTGATTTTGCCTTTTTGGCCATGACTCTTTTTGCTGAGGCAAGAAATCTAAGTAAAGAAGATATGGCCATGGTTGCAAGAGTCATCAACAACAGAAGAGAAGGAAGAAGCTACAGAGATACAACAACAGAGCTTGCTCAGTTCTCTGCTTGGTATTACAAAAATCAATGGGACAATGTCACTTTATTATGTCCGGGAAAAGAGTTTAATAAGCTTTGGAGAAAATCTGTTGATGTTGCTTATGAATATTTTGACAAAGAAGATACTTTACTAGGATCAACTCATTATTTCGCCCCAAGGAACATGGTTCCACGCTATAGAATTCCAGACTGGGCCAAAGGACGATATGCCATTGGCTTTGGTGGACACATTTTTATCGTTGGAAAAAACGATATTGATGAGAGTCTTAAAAAACAACTTGTCTTTATTGGAAGAAAGAAAAAGAAAGCAAAAGTAGTTAGAGGTCGAATTACAATTTTAAAGTAAAATTAAGAAGCTTTTTTATTAACAAATAATAGATAATCACTACAGTCTGAATCGACATTGAGTTTTTCAGCGACAAGTGAAACCATCATACAAACTTCAGGAAACTTTTTAGAAAGCCGCTTATAAAAGCTCGGCACTTCATAAAAGTCTGGAACGATTGAATTTAAACTTTTATACGCTTGCTTTCCAATATTTTGATAATAAGTCTCATCTACAAGTTGACGATTTAAGTAATCAGAGAAAAACCCACACAGAAATAGTGAACAATCACCAATATCTTTCAATGTTCTTTTTTGTGTTTCTTTAGGAAGTTGACTTACTTCAAGAAGTTTTAAACCAAGCTTTTTTTCTTTAACTTTACCATCAATAATTTCGAAGTATTCGTTGGAACTACCATATTTATCCATAACAAGACTGGAGTAATAAATGGTTTCATTGGAAAGGGGATTAGCAGACTTTTTGTTGACCCTACTTAACTCATCATAAAAGAAACACTGCAAACTATTTTCAAGGATTAGTTCACTCATATCCCTATTATATCTCAGTGCTTAAGTAGACTAAAAAGGGGCAGAATTTACCCAAAAACCCTCAAAAACTAGCCATTTTTTCATGGCAATTGCCCCCTATCTCCCCCTAAGTTCAATAATGGTTTTTTCACAGATTTTATTATATTTAATAGTAAGAAATAAGATTAAAAACACATCGCACAAAACTTAAGGTTTCAAACATTATGAGTAATTTAGAAGAATGGAAAAAGCTAGCAGCAAAAGAGTCAAAGTCAGATACTCCGATTGAGAAACTAAGCAAAGATACATTAGAAAATATAAAGATAAAGCCTCTTTACACTCAAGAGGACCTCAAGAATTTAGATTACCTTGATAACCTACCTGGTATCGACCCCTTTATTAGAGGACCTCGAGCAACGATGTATACAGGAAGGCCTTGGACCATTAGACAATACGCTGGTTTTTCTACTGCAGAAGAATCAAATGCTTTTTACAAAAAAACTTTAGCTGGCGGAGGACAAGGTGTCTCCGTTGCCTTTGACCTTGCCACCCATAGAGGATATGACTCCGATCACCCAAGAGTTACAGGAGACGTCGGTAAAGCTGGTGTCGCCATTGATAGTGTTGAAGATACGAAAGTTCTCTTCGACCAAATTCCGCTCGATAAAGTATCTGTATCGATGACAATGAACGGCGCTGTTCTACCTATCCTTGCCAACTATATCGTGGCCGCAGAAGAGCAAGGTGTCCCTTCAGAAAAACTTAGAGGTACTATTCAAAATGATATTCTAAAAGAGTTTATGGTGAGAAACACTTATATTTACCCACCGAAACCTTCTATGAAAATCATCGCTGATATTTTTGAATACACTTCAAAGAAGATGCCTTTATTTAACTCTATCTCAATTTCTGGTTATCACATGCAAGAAGCTGGAGCAGATGCTGCGTTAGAGCTTGCATACACAATTGCAGACGGAAAAGAGTATATTGAAACAGCAATCGGTGCAGGCTTAAAAATTGATGACTTTGCCCCCAGGCTTTCGTTCTTCTTTGGTATCGGAATGAATTTTTATATGGAGATAGCAAAGCTTAGAGCAGCGAGGCTTTTATGGTCAGAGGTTGTGAGCAAGTATAACCCATCTAATATTAAATCTAAAATGCTAAGAACTCATTGCCAAACAAGTGGATGGTCTTTAACAGAACAAGATCCGTATAACAATATTATCAGAACGACCGTTGAGGCGATGGCCGCAGTCTTTGGTGGAACTCAGTCACTGCATACAAATTCTTTCGATGAGGCCATAGCCCTACCAACAGAGTTCTCTGCAAAAATTGCAAGAAACACTCAACTTATATTGCAAGAAGAAAGTGGTATCACCAATACCGTCGACCCCTGGGGTGGATCATACTTTATGGAGTCTCTTACAAATGAAATTGCTAACAAAGCAAGAGAGATCATGAGTGAAGTCGATGAAAATGGAGGCATGGCAAGCGCGATAGAAAAAGGACTACCTAAATTAAGGATCGAAAAAGCCGCCGCTCTCAAACAAGCAAAAATAGATTCAGGTGCAGAAGTGATTGTTGGCGTTAATAAATACATAAATGATAAAGAAGATCCTGTTGATGTACTAGAAATTGACAATGAAAAAGTAAGAACACATCAAGTTCAACAACTTGAGAAAATAAAGTCACAGCGAAATAATGCTGAAGTAGAAAAAGCTCTCAAGGCTCTTGAAAAGAGTGCGGAAACAATGGAAGGAAACACTCTCGAACTTGCAGTAAACGCAGCAAGAGTAAGATGTACCGTGGGTGAAATAACTCAAGCTCTAGAAAAAAGTTGGGGAAGATATCAAGCAACATCACAAACCGTATCTGGAGTTTATGGAAAGAACCTAGAAAAGAATGAAACATGGATGGGAGTAATGGAACAAGTTAAAACCTTTGAGAAAAACCAAGGAAGAAGACCTCGAATGCTCGTAGCAAAAATGGGACAAGACGGTCATGATAGAGGTGCAAAAGTTATAGCATCAGCTTTTGCTGATGCAGGCTTCGACATAGATCTTGCTCCACTATTTTCAACCCCGGAAGAAGTCGCTAAACAAGCTATCGAAAACGATGTTCATGTCATTGGTGTTTCCTCTCAGGCTGCCGGCCACAAAACATTAATTCCCTTATTATTATCTGAACTAAAAAAGCTTAATGCAGAAGATATTATTGTCGTCATTGGTGGCGTTATCCCCAAACAAGATTATCAATTCTTACTCGACTCTGGTGTAAAAGATATTTTTGGTCCTGGTACTCCAATACAAGAATCAACAGACAGAGTGATTAAGCATATCCTTCAGGCCAACAAAGAATGAACGAATTTTTAAAAGATAGAAGATCACTATCAAAAGCAATTACATTAATTGAATCTTCACTTGTTAAAGATCAAGAAAAAGCTTCTGAATTAATTGAAAAAATTATGCCCAATACGGGAGACAGCCTCAGGATTGGAATATCTGGAGTTCCTGGTGTTGGTAAGTCTACCTTTATTGAAAGTTTGGGAATGTATCTCATCAATAAACGGCACAAAGTTGCTGTGCTTGCTGTAGATCCAAGCTCTCCAATACATGGAGGAAGTATTCTTGGCGATAAAACAAGAATGGAAAAGCTATCAAGCCAAGACAATGCTTATATAAGGCCAAGTCCAACAAAAGGTACACTTGGTGGAGTTGGTAAAAAGACAAGAGAAATCATCTTGCTTTGTGAAGCTGCTGGCTATGATATCATCCTTATTGAAACTGTTGGGGTTGGCCAATCAGAAATAGAAGTCCACTCGATGAGTGATTTTTTTCTTATGCTCATGCTTCCCGGTGCCGGAGATGAGCTACAAGGCATTAAGAAAGGAATTTTAGAAATAGTCGATGCAATTGCCGTAAATAAAGCTGAAGATGATAACCAAACTCAAGCAAAAGTAGCGTGTCAACATTACCAAAACGCCCTACATATTTTAGAACACAAACCTCACTGGACCCCACCTGTACTTTCTTGCTCAGCTTTAAAAAGTATTGGAATAGAGGATATTTGGAATAAAATAAAAGAGTTTGAAAAAATCACGAAAGATAACGGTGAATTTAAAAACAAAAGGTTAAAAAACAATCAATTTTGGTTTGAACAAATAGTTAATCACAAAATGATCACCGACATCAAAAGTTTACCGGAGTGGGAAAACCTAAGAACAGATGTCTTATCTGGTATTATTACACCACAACTTGCATCTTTAAAACTCTTTGATGCCCTTTATAGTAAAAAAGGAAAAAAATGAACGTATCCACACTTGTCAAAAAAGCACATGAGCTCGCTACTAATGTCCGTGAAAATGCCTACGCTCCTTACTCAAAATTCAAAGTGGGTTCTGCGATAAAATTCAAAGAGCATGACGAAATCTTTGTGGGTTGTAATGTTGAAAATATCAGCTTTGGTGCTACGATCTGTGCTGAACGAAATGCTATTTTAAATTCTGTTGCAAAGCTTAAAAAACAAGAAATTGAATTTGTGGTCGTCGTTTCAGAAAACGACCCCCCTGTTACTCCTTGTGGGATGTGCCTACAAGTAATAAAAGAATTTGCTAGCGATGATATTGATATCTATGTTGGGAACTCAAAAGAGGTAACAAGGGTAATAAAACTAAATGAATTATTACCCAATCCTTTTACGTCATTCACTCCCGGCGAATAATTACTCGTCTAAATTAACTTCTTCAAGTCCATTAAGATCAAAGCTCGTTACATCAACGTCATATTCTGTTTCTACAATTAGATCAGAGTTTACAAGTTTCCCTGTTGGTAACTCGTTCATAATATTATTCAAATGACTAAAAAAGTACGGCTCCGACATATCAAATTGTGATACGATAGCAAACTTTTCAAAACCATTTTCAGCAGCAATTAATTTAATTTCATAAATATCGTCTACTATGTTTTTAAGTTCAGTAATAACTATTTCTGAACCCAAGAAAGTTTCTTCAATTTCACTATAAATAGTTGATGTCCCCTCATATCGAGCAACTTCAATATATGAGTCAGAAGAAAAGTTTGATGCTGCTTCCTCACATCTATCCACTTCAGAACCATCTACGGCAGAAAAAGAAAGGGTTTCGATAAGTGTTCTTGATTCATTATTATCAAGAGAGACAACAGTATGTTTTTCTACTTGATTAATAACACATTCTAAATCAAGAGTTTTATTTCCCGAAGCATCTTCAAAATATGAAGAGTATGGAAATGAATTATGCACTACTTTTTGCATACCTACCTCAATAGGCTCTCTTGAATTAAGTGAGTCTTCAATCAATAATAAAAACTCTCTTTCATTATCATTTATTTCATTTGCCGTGATTATTATAGGGTTTCCTAGACCACCAGCTCCAGCACCGCCAGCACCGCCGCCACCAGCTCCACCAGCACCAGCTCCTGGCACTTTTGGATCATCTTCTTTACTACATGAAACACTTAAACAAACGGCTAACAATAATATTGAAAATAACTTCATTTGAATTTCCCCCAGATAAAAACCACTTATATACATGATTCGAAATCAAGTGAACTACTTTGCAATAATTACAATAGAAAGTGAGATTGGACTACTTCTCTAGTGAAGTTGTAATTGATTTTACATCGTTAATTTGAGTCTCTTTTCCTTGAACAGTACTTTGAATTCCCAAAATTACTAATGATGCGATAATAATAATTTTCATAAATACCTCTCTAATTACGTCATAGAGTGAATTCTTTTTACCATTTCAAAGAGATGAGAAAAAACTGATACGTAATTTTTTCAAGGGTTATTGTTCTGTAATTATCAATACTTAAACGACAGAAAACATAGTAAGAAAAAATTAGAACATTACGGCGTTCCCACATTCTTGTAAGTCTTCAAAAAGACTATCAAGCGAATCTTTTCTTTCTAGCTGATCTTCATAAGGCCCGACCCAACTTAGTAGCTGTGTTCTTTCTGATTGAATAAGTTTAAAGAGCTCTTCTTTATCATTTTTAGCAATACAAAAATCTGCTAAACCAAGAGTAGGAAGTTCCATCATTACACTATTTTTTGACTCTTCAAACCCTGCTAATTTTTCATAGAGGTATTCGTGTTGAAAAATAAACTCAGAAAGTTCTCCCAAAACACCATCAAATAGTTCTGGCATTTTGATATGATATTCTTGATACATATCTAAAGCTTTCTCTTGCCCTTCAAAAAACCAATAATTTACTGCAGAGAAAGATCTACTTGAGTAAGCAGCAGTTTCAACAATGTCTTTAGCTGCAATCTTTATATCTTCTAGTGATGTCACAACAAGAGGGTTCTTTCTCTTCTCTAACCTTTTTCTCGCTTCAAGAATAGAAGGTACTAAATAATAAATTGGCCCACCTGATTTATATAATGGATTACCAAAACCATTTTGAGGATTATCAACAAACCATTTACCCATAACAGTCGAGTATAAGTTTCTATACAAAGCCCTTTTTAAACCAAGGTTTTTATAACCTTCCATCTCAAGAAGTAGTAAGCCGAATACTTCAGCAAAAGACTCCCCAAGGTGTACATCATGTGGTGTGGCCTCATAAGTTAAATACATCTCAGGCATAAATGTCCTATCCATACAATGGCCAAGCTCATGATATAGAGAAAACATCTTCATTTCTTCGTACGTAAATTTCTCTTGTAGCCCTTCAAAATTAACATTCTCATAACTATCAGGTGTATCTAATTGTAAAATTCTATGAGTCTCAAGCTTCTGGTTACTATTAGGTGATGCTGGAAATACAGCACACATAACATAGTTGGCCTTATCTTTACTTGTTCGTCCCAATACCGGCAAGGCAACCGCACTCCCTTTAAGTACTGTTGTATAAGGCTCATAACCCATGGCCTCAGGCATTGTTATCTCAACCCCAGTTTTTTCTTTTACATATTCAACAATAATATTGGCACGCTCGACTTCTTTTTCTTTAGACTTACCAAAGGCATTTTTTTGTAGATAACGATAGGAAAGCTCATCCTTATCAAAAATCAAAATGGGATACTCTTCAAACTGGTTAGCGTACTTCTCTTGGACATACTGAATTGTTTTAGAAAAGTCTGTTCTAGCCTCAGCCGAAACTGTAAGAATGACCATAAAAGCAAGTAATAATAGATTTAACTTCACGTAATCCCCCTAAATTTTCAGTAATTTGCCATATGGAACTTCACTCTTCCAGTGATCTATAGTGATGTAAGTTTTTGAAAGACTAGACCATGTAAAATATTAATAACTAGCAAACTTCGCTATTAAGCAAACTAAAAAAATGCTAAGTTGCCTCATTAATTACGGTATCTTAGGAAGCTCAGAATGAATGTTCTTTACGAAGAGGCAAAATATAGTGATTCGCTTGTGGCGAACTCTATTAATATGATTGGCTTTGAGTTCGATGGAACTGCATGTTTTCGAAAAGGTACAATCGATGGTCCAGATGCCATTAGAGAAGTTTCACCTGGAATTGAAGTCTACTCTCCCTATTTTGACGAGGAATTACCTCATTTCTTTGATCTCGGAAATTTACCCGGCAGAGGTAACTGGGATGAATTAAATTCAAATTACGAAAGATTACTAAAAGGCCGATCACTTAATAATGAAGGTATAAAGATTTTAACTCTTGGAGGCGAGCATAGTATCTCTTACACTCCAATAAAACATTATCTGCAATCCTTTGAGGACTTAACTCTTGTTCACTTAGATGCTCATGCCGATTTACGAGATGGTTATGAAGGATTCCACTACTCTCATGCTTCTATCATAAGAAGGGCTTTTGACCACTTCAGTGAGAACCATAAACTTATTCAATATGGAATTCGCTCTGGGACAAAAGAAGAATATAAATGGATGAACGAAAAAAACACTTTATGTAGGTCACAAAATGAATTCATCGAAAAGATTATGTCTATTGATACTCCTGTGTACTTAACATTAGATCTAGACTTCTTTGATCCCTCCTACCTTCCAGGAACAGGCACACCTGAACCGGGAGGTGAGGATTTCCATTGTTTTATTAAAACAATGAAGGTGCTTTCTAAAAAGAATCTCGTTGGTGCAGACGTAGTTGAACTCTCACCAAAAATAGATTCAACTGGGAATAGCTCCGTCTTTGCTACAAAAGTTGTTCGTGAAATATTAATTGCTATGAACAGGAGCTTAAAATGACCTGGACAAGAGAGGATGCTGAAAAAACTTATCATGTAAAAAAGTGGAGTGATGGTTTTTTTGATATTAACGAAGAAGGCAATCTTGTCATTCACACAAATAATGGAAAGAAAGATGTTCCCTTAATAAATATCATTGATGAAATTAGGTCGATGAATATCAATATGCCATGTGTGATCCGCTTCCATGATATTTTAAGATCAAAAGTAAAAATATTAAATAGAACCTTCCGTTCCGTCATTGATGAAGCAGAATATGAAGGAAGATTTTTCGGAGTCTACCCCATAAAAGTTAATCAGATGCGAGAGGTTGTTGAAGAAGTTATTGATGCTGGATCAAAATATGACTATGGTCTTGAGGCTGGATCAAAACCTGAGTTACTTGCCGTCTTAGCCTATAACAAAAATCCAAACTCACTAACTATTCTCAATGGATACAAAGATAGCGAATACTTAAAGCTCGCCATGATCGGAACACAATTAGGGAAAAAAATTGTTATTGTTCTTGAGAAGTTTTCAGAAGTCGCTAAAGTCATAGAGCTTGCAAAAGAAATGAATGTAAAACCCATGCTTGGCATTCGCTCTAAAATGTCTATTGAAGGAATTGGCCGCTGGGCACACAGCTCAGGAGAAAAAGCTAAATTTGGCTTAACCATTCCTGAAATCCTCAATGCTGTAGAACTCCTAGAAGAAGCTGATATGAAAGATTGTCTAAAGCTTTTTCATTTCCATATTGGAAGTCAAATCTCAGATATAAAAACCATTAAAGATGCCATTAATGAAGGTGGAAGGATGTATGCCAAGCTCGTCAACATTGGCTGCAAGCTAGAATACTTCGACGCTGGTGGTGGTCTTGCGATTGACTATGATGGCTCACGCTCTGCAGGCGACTCTTCTATGAACTACTCACTAGAGGAATATGTCGAAGATATCGTCTACGGCTTAAAACAAATTTGTAACCTTGAAGGTGTCCCTCATCCTAATATCGTAACCGAAAGTGGAAGGGCCATTACAGCTCATCATTCATGTGTCATCACTAATGTTGTAGGAACAATTGATTCTACCAAAGCTTATTATCCAACCAAAAAAACTACAGGTGAACATATTTTAGTAAGTAATATGAGGGCATTAACGGATGAAGCCATTACGTTAGACAACTATCAGGTAGCTTTTAACGAAGCAGACCAACTCAAAGAAGACTCACTTAATGCGTTTAGATTAGGAATATTAGGCCTTGACGAAAAAGCCAAGATTGAAACTCTCTATTGGCAAATTATGAATAAGATTAAAGTCATCTTATCAGATGTAGAAGATATTCCAGAAGACTTAAAAGTTCTCCAAGAGAAAATGGCTCCTCAGTACTTATGTAATTTTTCCGTTTTCCAATCGGCTGCTGACCTATGGGCCATAGACCAAATTTTACCAGTAGTCCCACTTACACGTTTAAATGAAAAACCTCAAAACCTAGGAACAATTGTTGATATTACTTGTGATAGTGATGGAAAAATTGATCAATTTATAAATGCTGATGGCATTGGGTCTCTTGTTCCACTTCATGAACTTCGGGACAACGAAGATTATCTTATAGGGTTGTTTCTTACCGGTGCCTATCAAGATGTTATGGGCGATATGCATAATCTATTTGGTCGATTAAACGAAATCCATGTCTTTTGTGACCCTGAAGATCCATCAGGTTTCTATATCGAAGAAGTTATCAGAGGAAGCTCTTGCTCTCATGTTTTATCGACAATGCAATACAACCCTGAATATATGGATTTAAAAATTAAAAGGATGATCAATCAAAGAGTTGCTCACGGAAAAATTGCACCAAGAGATGGCTTTAAATATTCAAACTTTTATGACGACTGCTTAAGTAACTACACCTATCTTGCTAACGAAAACCACAAGCCACAAAAAGAGCAAGATATCTATCAAAATCTGCAATAAATACTAGTTTCCAGATTTAAGATATTTAAGTAACTCACTATCTGAAGTTAAAAGAAACTTTGTATCTTCATTAAAAATATCTTTATAGAGATCCATCGTCTGAATAAATTCATAAAACTTCGGCGACTTTGACAAAGACTTCGCATAAATGGCAGCAGCTTTGGCCTCTCCCTGACCTTTAATCATTTGAACTTGCTTATAAGATTCAGACTTAATCTTCTGAAGATCTCTTTCCATTCGACCTTCAATCTTCGCTTTCTCACCTTGACCAATAGATCTAATTTTTTGAGCAACCCTCTGCCTTTCAGAGATCATTCTATCATATACCTTTGCTTCAACTGTTCTCTCATAACTAATACGTCTCAACTGAACATCGATCAACTTAATTCCAAAAGCTTTTAACTCTTTATCAGCTGCTGCAGAAATCATATCACTTAAAGATTCTCTACCCTTTGTAATCGATTCAATTTCTCCAGTTGTATCCTCTTCTACTTCAGCATTCCCTGCTTTTTTGTCTTCCTCTACTTTCTTCTTTTTCTCTTCAATACTTTTAAAAATTGAATTCGAATTTCTAACAGCTTCAACTAAATTGTGATTCGAAACAACATCTCGTGTAGCTGAGTCCAAAATAGCATCTAATCTTGTTTTCGCCCCAGTCTCATTTCGAACCGTTTGAATAAATTTTAGAGCGTCAACAATTCTCCATCTCGCTGTCGTATCAACCGAGATATACTTTTTATCTTTTGTAGGAATTTGATTAGGAAATCCATCCCACGACAAAATACGCTTATCGACATAACGAGCTTCATGTAAAAACGGAACTTTAAAATGAAGACCGGCCTCAGTAATAGGGTCCCCAATGGGATCACCGAATTGAGTTATAATGGCCTGCTCACCTTCAGATACGACAAACAAACACATCTTTGCAACGATAGCACCAATTATCAAAATACCTGCTAAAAACTTCATATTAATTACCTTGTGATAAATTTAGTTTCTTTGTTCCATATACAGGAAGCAAACCTTGTACCTTAGGGTCAACAATCGTTAGATCATTCATCTTTTTAAAGATCGTCCCCATAGTTTCCAAATAAATTCTTTTCTTTGTTATCTGAGGAGCACGGTTAAATTCTTTAAGAACTGCTTCAAATTTTGAAGCATCACCTTCAGCCCTATCAACGAGTGCCTTAGCGTAACCTTCAGCCTCAGAAATTTTCTTTTCAGCCTCACCTCTCGCAGCAGGAATGACTCTGTTGTATGCTTCTTCAGCTTGGTTAATCACCTTTTCCTGCTCTTGTTTTGCGGAGTTAACTTCATTAAAACTTTCTTTAACTTTCTCAGGAGGGTTCACATCTTGCAGCTTAACCGTAACTACCTTTATCCCCATGTCATATTTGTCTAATACCTGCTGCATCAGATCCTTCGCTTCAGTCGATATTTCAACACGTCCTGTAGTTAGAACTTCTGTCACCAAGCGGTCACCCACAACCCTTCTCATAATAGATTCTGAAACGTCTTTTATGGTTTGCTCTGCTTCTGCAATTTGAAACAAAAGCTTAAAAGGATCTGAGATTTGGTACTGAACAACCCACTCAACATCAGCAACGTTCAAGTCTCCCGTTAGCATCAACGATTCATTGTCATAACTTTTACTAGAGTACTTTGTTCTTCTGCTTGATAAGTCTTGAGTTCTAAACCCAAACTCTAATTGAAGTATTCGTTTTGTTTTTACATGGATAACTCTATCAACGCCAAAAGGAAGTTTAAAATGCAACCCTGGAGGGTAAGTACCTATATACTTCCCAAGTCTTATAATCACCGCTTCTTCATCTGGCTCAACCGTATAGTAACCCGACTGAACAAAGACAATTCCCAAAAGAACCAACACAACCAACATAAATGACCGTAAATGTCTCTTAACTTCTTCTAATGTATTATTACTCATAAACTTTCCTATTCAATTTCAATCATAAGGACACCCGACTCTAAAGCCTGTCCCTCTTCGACCATTATTGATTTTATTGTTCCACTTATACTTGCCTTAATTTCATTCTCCATTTTCATGGCCTCAAGAATTAACAAAGTATCTCCCTGATTGACGGTATCACCTTCTTTTACATTCAACTTAATAACCTTACCTGGCATAGCAGTTTTAAGTTCTCCTTCAGCGCCGTCAGTTAGCCCCGAAGGTTTATAGCCTCTATAAACTCCAAAGATACGATCAACATTTAAAAACTTTTTGGGAAGTTTTTGTCTTGCCAACTTTCTCCAACTTTTCTGATCCTCTGAATAGAAAAAGGCACCAGCTAGTTTTCTGATATAGACAATCGAGCGATCGACGATTTCGTTTTCTTCAACCGCCTGAAAATGGAATTCTACTAAGTTACTATCTCTTTTAATTGTTTTTGTTAAATCAATAACAACTTCATTTTTATCCTGGTCTACTAAGTACGTTCTCATTTACATTCCTAATATTCGCGCTTCAGCAGCAGCTAATTTACGATAAACATTTTTGTAGTCAACTTTTGTATCAATCTTTTCCTGAGGAGCTACATTTTTAATATAATTTGTATCGTAGTTACCGTTCTTAAAACTCTCCTCATCCATAATTACCTTATGTAATGGGATATTATTTTTCAGGCCTTCGATATAAAGAGCATCAAGTGCACTTCTCATTTTTCTTATGGCCACATCTCGAACTTGTCCCTTCGCAATTAGTTTTCCCACCATAGGGTCAAAGTCTGGGGTAACTTCAAGTCCTCTGTAAAGGCAGTGATCAAATCTTATACCTTGTGGAAAGTTCGTCTCAAAACCCGTAACTTCACCTGGAGCGGGAAGCATGGTTATAGGATCTTCAGCGCAAATACGACATTCAATAGCATGTCCCGTTCTTCCAATCCACTCCTGACTTGGAATCTGTAAGTCCTCTTCGAAGGCAGCCTGAATCATACAAACTATTAAATCTATTCCTGTGATCTCTTCCGTAATCGGATGCTCAACTTGGATTCTTGTGTTCATCTCAAGAAAATAAAATTCCTTATCTTCACCCATAATAAATTCGACCGTTCCAGCACTATCATAATTTACTGCTTGAGATAACTTAACGGCCGTTTGACATACATTCTGCCTCAATTCTTCATCCTCACCAATAAACGGAGAAGGTGCCTCTTCAATAATTTTCTGATGACGTCTCTGTACAGAACATTCTCTTTCAAAGAAGTGAAATGTATTTCCTTTCTTATCTGCCAAGATCTGCACTTCGATATGATGAGGATTTAAAATAAATTTCTCAACCAACAAATCCTCATTACCAAAAGAAGATTTAGACTCTCGTTGAACAGCCTCAAAGTTTTTCTTAACATCATCATCGTTAAGACAAACTCTCATTCCACGTCCACCACCACCAGCGACAGCTTTCAAAAGTACAGGATAACCGATCTCTTTAGATATCTTTAGAGCTTCTTCAATTGTTGGAACCGCTCCTGTACTACCGGGAACAGTTGGAACGCCTGCTTTTTTTGCAATCTGCTTTGACGTTGCCTTATCACCTAGTTGCTCAATCGCTTTATAGTGAGGACCAATAAAAACAATCTTTTCCTCTTCGAGCCTTCTTGCAAAGTTTGTATTTTCTGAAAGAAAACCATACCCAGGATGGACTCCGTCAATGTTCTCTTCTTTTGCTATAGCAACAATCTTCTCTATATTTAGATATGTTTCAGCATTCGTATGACCTTCTAGATGAACCCACTCATCACAAAAAGTTAAGTGAGCAGCATTTGGCTCATTGTCAGTATAAAAACCAACAGCAGTATGGCCAAGCTCTCGACATGCACGTGCTACTCGAGTTGCAATCTCACCACGGTTAGCAATAAGAATTCTCTTTGGCTTATTTTCTTTTAATCTAAATGTCATAATTGAATATTCCCGTGTTTTTTCTTTGGAGTAGAAACTTTCTTATTCTTCAATACAGAAAAGTATTCATAAATTCTTTTTCTAGACTCTTCAGGCAGGATGACTGCATCTACATATCCAAGCTCTGCTGCTTTATAGGGGTTTGCAAATTCTTTTTCATAATTTGCAACTAGCTCTGCTTTCTTTTTATCAAAAGCTTCTCCCTCAAGACCTTTAAGCTCATTTCTAAAAATAATATTTACAGCACCATCAGCCCCCATCACTGCGATCTCCGCAGTAGGATAGGCAAGGTTAACATCTGCACGAATATGCTTTGAGGCCATAACGTCGTACGCCCCCCCATAAGCTTTTCTTGTAATAAGCGTAACCATTGGAACAGTAGCTTCTGAAAAGGCGTAAAGAAGTTTTGATCCATGTGTAATAATCCCACCATACTCTTGAACTGTTCCAGGTAGAAATCCAGGAACATCGACAAGTGTTAAGATTGGAATATCAAAAGCGTCACAAAAGCGAACAAACCTTGCTGCTTTTCGAGAAGAATCAATATCTAAAACACCGGCAAGTACTTGAGGCTGGTTTGCAATAATACCAATTTTAATTCCACCAACAGAAGCATAACCAACAATAATATTTTTAGCGTAATCTTTGTGAACTTCTAGAAACTGATTATCATCGACAATATCGAGAATAATTTCTTTCATATCATATGGTTTCTTAGGATTGGCAGGCACAGTTGTTTTAATTTTATTATTATCTCGATAAACAGGATCAGCTGTCTCTTTCGCTGACTGCTCTCGATAGTTTGAAGGTGGGATAAAAGAAAGAAGCTCTCTTACTCTTTCAAAACAATCATCTTCATTGGGACAAATAAATTGGGCAACGCCAGATTTTTCATTATGAGTCTGAGCCCCACCAAGCTCTTCTTTTGTTACTTCTTCGTGGGTAACCGTTTTAATAACATCAGGTCCTGTGACAAACATATACGATGTTTTATCAACCATAAAAATAAAATCAGTTATCGCAGGTGAATAAACAGCACCACCAGCACAAGGCCCCATAATTAGAGAGATTTGAGGGATAACACCGGAACACAAAGTGTTTCGATAAAAAATTTCGGCATATCCACCAAGAGACTCGACACCTTCTTGAATTCTTGCCCCACCAGAATCATTGATTCCAATAATGGGGATTCTATTTTCAAGAGCGAAGTCCATTATCTTACATATTTTTTTTGCATGAGCAGCACCAAGTGCGCCCCCCCAGCAAGTAAAATCTTGTGAGTATATGGCAACCTTTTGACCATTAATCTGAGCAAACCCAGTTATGACCCCATCACCTAAGTATTTATTTTTTTCCCTTCCAAAGGAGTGACAACGATGAGTTACAAACCGATCAAACTCAATGAAAGAACCTGGATCAACTAAACGATCGATTCTTTCTCGTGCCGTATATTTTCCTTGATCATGTTGTTTTTGAATTCTTTTTTCACCACCACCTTGCTCAGCTAAGGTTCGACGTTCAAGTAGCTCTGAGCGTTTTTGCTCTAAAATATCAGTCATAAAAATGCCTCCCAAAAGTGCCCCCTAATATACACCAGAGTACTTTTGTGAGGTATTTCTTTGCGTTAAAAGAAGCAAGTTTCCAAAGAGTTAACACCAAGCATATAAAAATTAAAAAAGGCTCCAGATAGGAGCCTTTCAAGTTTATGAATTTTTTTCTTAATTTTACTCGTTAGCAGCTTTCTTTCTTTTATCAAGCCCGTACTTATCAACTTTCATGATTAATGACGCACGACTAATTCCAAGTTCTTTTGAAAGTTTCGACTTATTAAAAGCACATCTTTTAAGGCCTTCTCTGATCATAAGAATTTCTAACTCTTCCAATGCAGCCTTTAATGTTCCATTTGTATTAATGCCGATACTCGTTCCACCAGCTACACCTTGCCTTGGTCCACCAACAGCATCAAGGATACGTGCGCTTAATAGATCTGGAGTAATAATTTTATCGTCACCTGCGAGAACAACAAGTCTTTGTATCTCGTTTTCAAGCTCTCTTACGTTTCCTGGCCAGTTATAATCTAGTAACTTTTCTTTACACTTTTTTGAGACCGACTTCATCGGAACACCCTGCTCATCACATCTTTTCTTTAAAAAGTGATCCATTAAAATAGGGATATCCTCAGACCTTTCTCTAAGCGGTGGTAATTGAACATTGATAACATTAATTCTGTAATAAAGGTCCTCACGGAACTCTTCTTTTTCCATCATTAACTTAATATTCTTATTGGTTGCAGCAATAATTCTAACGTCTGTTCTTTTTGGACTAGTTGCTCCCACTGGAAGGAAAGTCCCTTCTTGAAGAACTCTTAGCAACTTTACTTGCATCGATAAACTGGTGTCTCCAATTTCATCTAAAAATAATGTTCCGCCATTCGCCGTTTCAAAAAGACCTTTTTTATCTTTAAGTGCACCAGTAAATGCCCCTTTAACATGTCCAAATAATTCAGAATCTAAAAGGTTATCATTAAATGCTGAACAGTTTACCGCTAAAAATGTTCTATCTTTTCTATTTGAATGATAGTGAATGGCCTTTGCAACAAGCTCTTTACCTGTTCCATTTTCACCTTGAACAAAAACACTTGCTTCAGAGCTTGATACTTTTTCCAATAAACGATAAATCGTCTGCATTTTTTTCGATTTACCAATCATCGAGTGATATCGATATTTATCACCAAGTTCAGAGTTTAACTCTTTAATTCTCTGATCTCTCTTAGCGATTTCTTCATGGAACTCTACAATTTCATGAGAAACGAGCTCCGTTAAGTCCCATAAGTTTTCAATAGCGTCAGATGATAACGCCTTCAAATTCTTTACAGCTGATCTCGCATCAGCTTCCGACGCCCCAGATTCGACCATTTGTTTTACAATCGCTTCTTTCTCATCCTCAGTAATCTCTTCAGAGATATAAGGATAAACCATCGCTGTTCCAATATATTCTCCATCAACTGAAATCTTTGTTGCAGTTCCTCTAATATTTTTAAAGTAACTTTCAAAAGACCAACTCTGATCACTAGATTCTTTTAAGTTCTCAGACGCTTTTTCAATATCCTGAGACATAAACTCATGCCCCATATTCATTCCCATCTGGATTTTTAAAAAATGATTTTTAAAACCATATTCTCTTTCAAGATGGCTACTTTGAATTTTATTATGTCCATCGGCAAAGATTAGTTCCACGCCATACCACTTATTCAAAATCTGCTCCAATTTAGCAATTACATGGAGCTCTTTCATTTCTTTCCAGTTAATCATAACTTCATCCTAGAAAATGTTTATGTACGAAACATTAAGTTCATACTTGTAAAACTTTTCGGCATTTTTATGATCGATCTTTATGAAATAAAGCTCATTTTGAAAAAAATTTAGTCAAAGAGATGGAAAAAGATTTTACTATTTTGGTGAATCACCTGTTCGAACATTGTTTAAGTAGAAGATAATTCGATCAAATTGACCAGAATTCTTCCAATCTTGAGGACCAATGTACTTGTATAAGTTTTTACCCGACCTACTAAAAAGGTAGGTTTCTGGTACTTTTACTGTACCAAACTGTGCGAGCATTTTATTACTGTTCTCTATCCCCATAACAATATTATCGGGAAGAGTTCCTAATCTTTTCATAAACTTTCGAACTTTTTTCTCTTCATCATTCACGGCCATGATCAAAACTTTCAGCTTACTTTTATCGAATTTTTTGATGAAATCCACATACTCCGGCAATTCAACCTCACATGGAGCACACCATGTTCCCCAAAAATGAACCATAACCAACTCAGATTCAGCATTAACAAAATCGGCCTTTGTCAGCTTCGTATCAGATCCAATTAACTTTGCTTCAAATTCAGGAAACTCTTTTAAGATAAGACCAGGGTTACCAGTTAAGTCTTCAACATACCTTTTCTTAACAACGGAAAAGCCTAATATCGCGGCCATAATCATCGTTATGATCATCATTTTAGCAGAAAACGGTAATGGATTATTTTTAACAGCTGTATTCATAACTAATTTCTAAACAAAAAAGCCCGCATCTATGTGCGGGCTTAATGTATTTAATAAATAATTTGTTTCTTTATTAATCTACAAGAGCAATATAGCTCATTTTAGCATTGTCACCCACACGACCATCTGCAAGCTTAACGATTCTGGTATAGCCACCAGGTCTTTCGTTAAACTTTGGAGCAACTTCTGTAAATAATTTAGTCACTGCATTTTTATTGTTTAACTTTCTAAAAGCAGTTCTTCTATTAGCTACAGTATCGTTTTTAGCTAATGTAATAAGCTTCTCAGCGTATGGCTTAATAGCCTTACATTTTGCATGAGTAGTTTTAATTTTCCCATGCTCAATTAAATCACCAATTAGGTTCTTCATTAATGATTTTCTATGAGAAGGTGATGAACCAATACTATATTTTTTTCTTTGATGTCTCATAATAACTCCAACGAGCTCAACTAAGATTAGTTACCTTTTTGAGCCTCGATATCCTTTAATATATGATCAACTTTCATTCCAAGACCAAGGCCCATTTGTGAAAGGATTTCTTTAATTTCATTTAACGACTTTCTTCCGAAGTTTTTAGTTCTTAACATTTCACCTTCTGTCTTCGAAACAAGCTCATAGATGTATTTAATATTTGCATTCTGTAGACAGTTGGCTGAACGAACAGAGAGCTCTAGTTCAGAAACAGGCTTTAATAATGCATTATTATCTTGAGACTGCTCTTGCTGTGGCTTACTAGACTCAACTAAAACAACTTCATCTTTATCTTCAAAGTTTAAGAATACAACTAACTGATCTCTTAGAATCTTAGCCGAATAAGCAACTGCTTCAGCTGGCTCAACACCACTGTTAGTCCAAACTTCTAAAGTTAATTTATCAAAGTCAGTTCTTTTACCAACCCTTGAGTTAGTAACAGTATAGTTAACCCTTTGAACTGGAGAAAATAGTGTATCTAAGTAAATCCAACCAACAGGCAGATCATGCTCTTCTTTGTTATCAATGGCAGAAACATAACCCTTACCACGAACAACTTTTAATTCCATTCTGATTGATCCACCAGAAGAAATGTTACAGATAGTATGGTCTGGATTTAAAATAACAACATTAGCGTTATCAGTAATGTCTCCAGCCTTAACAACGCCTTCACCAGTTTTTTCTAAAACAAGAACAACATCTTCTTTTCCAACAAGCTTAAACGCAACTTCTTTTAAATTAAGAATAATTTCAGAAACTTCTTCTTTAACATTGTTGATCGTACCAAATTCATGATCAACACCTTCAATTCTAATAGCTGCAATACCAGCTCCCTGAAGTGAAGAAAGTAATACTCTTCTTAGAGAGTTACCAAGAGTTTGTCCGTAACCTCTTTCAAGAGGACGAGCAACAAATTTACCATAATTATCTTTACCTGGGTCACTTTCACATTCAAGATTCACAGGTCTAATTAGGCTATTCCAGTTTTTTTCTACAAAAGTGTTCATATGAGACAAACTCCTTAAAGCTATCTAAAAAATTAAATTATACTCTTCTTCTTTTTGGCGCTCTACAACCATTGTGAGGAATCGGACTTTGATCACAAACAGCAGTAATTTTCAATCCTGCCTGAACCAATCCTCTGATTGCATTTTCACGTCCAGCTCCTGGTCCACGAACTCTTACTTCAACAGTAGTAAGACCATGTTCCATAGCTTTTTTAGCAGCTTCTTGAGATGCAGACTGAGCAGCAAAAGGAGTCGACTTTTTAGAGCCTCTAAATCCTAACTGACCAGCACTAGCCCACGCTAAAGCGTTACCAGCAGTATCTGTCAAAGTAACAATAGTGTTATTAAATGATGCTTGAATATGACAAACACCATTGGTGATATTCTTTTTTACTTTTTTCTTTGTCGTCGTTCTCTTTGCCATTATCTTTACCTATTACTTCATTGATTTAACAGACTTCTTACCAGCAATTGCCTTGGCAGGTCCTTTTCTTGTTCTAGCATTTGTACTAGTTCTTTGACCTCTAACAGGAAGCCCTTTTCTATGACGGATACCACGATAGCAACCCATATCTTTTAGTCTTTTAATGTTAAGACCAACTTCTCTTCTTAAGTCACCTTCAACAGTATAATCGTCTTCTAAAATTTTTCTGATTGTACCTGCTTCTTCTTCTGATAACTCATTTGAGTTAAGCTCTGGATTGATATTAGCTTTTACTAAAACTTCCATTGCTACTTTTGGTCCAACACCATAAAGAGATCTCAAAGCAACTCTCATTACCTTGTCTCTTGGAATATCTACACCTAAAATCCTTGCCATTTTATTACCTCGTTACCTAGTTAGGTTAATACTAACCTTGTCTCTGCTTATGTTTGGGGTTACTTTTACAAACAATACGCAAGACACCCTTTCTTTTGATTACTTTACAATCTTTACAAATTTTTTTTACTGAAGCTCTAACTTTCATAATAATTCCTTAAAGCGAAGTCTTTATTTATTACCCTTACTTCTATAAGTAATTCTTCCTTTAGAAAGGTCGTACTTACTTATTTCCACAAGGACCTTGTCTCCAGGTAATATTTTAATAAAGTGCATTCGCATTTTTCCGCTAATATGAGCAATAATATCGTGTCCATTCGGTAACTTAACCTTAAATTTCGTATTAGGCAGAAGCTCTAGAACCTCACCTTCTACTTCAATCGTGTCACTACCAGCCATTAGTATTGCCCATTTTACCGTTTCGCATATATATCCACTTAAAATCATTAATGCAAGTCAAAATAATTAAATTCTAATTATTAATTACATTAATTAATTCTTTTAAAACTTCTTCAGAACCCTTAGAGGCATCAACCCGACTAAGCCTTCCCTGTCCTTCATAATATTTAAGTACTGGTTCCGTACTTTCCTTATAAATCTTGAGTCTATTCTTCACAGTCTCAGGATTGTCGTCTTTTCTTAGTTGCAAATCAGTAGATCCACACTTGTCACAAACTCCATCACTTTGAGGCTTTTTAAATAATAGGTTGTAGATTTCACCACAACCTTTGCAAACTCTACGGTTTACAATTCTCTGCTCGAGTACGCCCAAATCGATATCAAAATATATAGCTGTAGAAGCAACATCTTTTAAAACATGCTCATCGAGAGCTTTTGCTTGAACCTCGTTTCGAGGAAATCCGTCAAAAATATACTGGCTATTAGCCAAATCACAGTTTTTTTGAAGTAACTCTAGCACTGTCCCGTCATCAACAAGATCTCCCGAGTCCATAATTGCCTTAACTCTATTTCCAAGCTCAGAACCTGAGGCAACTTCATTTCTCAATAAGTCTCCAGTCGAAATATGCTGATAAGTAAGCTCTTCAACCAACTTAGCCGCCTGAGTACCCTTACCAGAGCCAGGAGCTCCAAGTAATATCAATTGAGGTCGATTAGACATTAAAACCTTCTATTTGCACCTTTGTACTTCCCTTTAGACTTATAAGAAGTTTCATACTTGTCAGCGTACATGAATGATTGAATATTCATCATGACCCTGATCGAAACACTTACCAAAATGAGCATGGCCGTTCCACCAAACCTAGTTTGCGTTCCCGTAATGAGAGAAGGGGTAATACATATAATAATTAAATAAATTGATCCAAAAAACGTAAGCCTATTCAATAAGAAATCTAAATACTCTTGAGTTTGAGCACCAGGGCGAAAGCCAGGAATAAATGCATTATTCTTTTGAAGCATCTCAGCTACTTTTTTAGTTTTAAACTGAATTGGTGCATAGAAATACGCCATATAAACAATTAATAAACCAAAAAAGATATTAAATAGCAGCTGACCAGGATATAGAGATTGCTGGATGGTATCCAAGTAAGGCTTAAAAGGACTATCAGCAGAGACAAAGCTTGCAAAAGTTGCTGGTGCGGCTAATAAAGACGAAGCCAAAATAGGAGGCATAACACCACCAGTATCGACTCTCATAGGCAACGTTTGGTTTCCACCATAAGCTCTATTGTGAACGATTTTCTTTGCATACTGAACAGGAATCCCTCTAAAAGATCTTTCAATAAAAGCAACAAAGAAAAATGAAACTAAGATGACAGCGACAAAGATTAAAATGCTGATACCGCTAACTTCACCGTTTCTAAAAAGTGTTATTTTCTGAAGAATTTCAGCAGGCAATTCAACTGCAATACCTGCAAAAATAATAAGTGAAACACCATTCTCTAACCCAAATTCAGTTATTCTTTCACCAAGCCAAAGTAAGAACATGGTTCCACCAGCAAGTGTAATTGTCGTTGTAAATCTAAAGAGCATACCTGGCTCAGGAATAACTGGTATGTTCCCAGTACTCTTTAAGCTTTCGAACATGACAGATAGTGAGTAACCTTGAACACAACAGAGAAGAACTGTTGCATACCTTGTCCATTTTTGAATTTTTTTATGGCCGTCTGCATCGTTCTGCAGTTCTTGAAGTTGAGGTATTACCTCTCCTAAAAGACTAAAGATAATCGAAGTCGTAATATAGGGCATAATCCCTAATGCCAAAATTGAAAACCTTTTAAATGCACCACCGGAGAAGGTGTTAATAAGGTCAAAAATACTAGCACCAGCATTTGCGAAATAAGATTGTAATGCAGCTCCATCAACACCTGGTACAGGTATTTGAGCAGCCATTCTATAAACAAAAAGAAGAAGGAGTGTGAATAAAATCTTTTTCTTTAACTCTTCGATCTTGCTTTGAGAAACGGCCATACCGACATATCCTTATGATTTATAAATTAATCGTTCTTTTTTTCTGTTTGACTAATTTGCCCACCAGCTTTCTCAATAGCTTCAAGCGCAGACTTTGAAAATTTCTCAATTCCTGAGAAACTCAACTTCTTAGAAATTGAACCATTAGAAAGAACCTTAATAGGTAGCCTCTTATTTTGACCCTTTAGGATTCCTTTTTCAATCAAAGTTTCTCTGTTAACTTCTTCAGAATCATAAGCGCTTTCTAATTGATTTAAATTAACAATTGCATAGATCTTCTTAAATTTAGCATTCGAGAAACCTTTTTTAGGTAATCTCATATAGAGAGGCATTGCCCCACCTTCAAAACCAGTTCTTACACCGCCACCACTTCGAGCCTTTTGCCCTTTGTGACCTTTACCAGCCTGAGTTCCTTGTCCTGAAGCTTGTCCACGACCGATTCTCTTAATATTACGATGTGCACCTTTTGGACTTTTGATATTATTTAAAGTCAACATATCTACCTCTTCTATTGCTCACAAAACTCTAAAAGGTGAATAACCTTTTTTATCATTCCACGTACTGCTGGAGTATTCTCCAATGTCTTAACAGATCCAGTTTTTCTCAAACCTAGACCTTTAACACATGCTTTTTGCTTGTCAGTACAGCCAATTACACTTTTCTTTAGTTTTACAGTTATTGTATTGCTAGCCATTTTAACCTCTATATCGATTACTTAACTCTAATCGACTTACTTTCCTTACCACGAACTTTTGCAATTTCTTCAGCTGAACGAAGATCGCTCAGAGCTTTAAAAGTTGCTTTAACAATATTATGTGGGTTATTACCTCTTAATGATTTTGTAAGAACGTTTCTTACTCCAGCAAGTTCTAAAATAGAACGACAAGCACCAGCAGCCTTAACACCAGTACCCTCTGCAGCAGGCTTAAATAAGATTTTCCCAGCATCAAACTCACCTAAAATTTGATGAGGAATCGTTCCCTTATCGACAGGAACTTTAATCAAGTTTTTATGAGCAGACTGAGTAGCTTTTCTAATTGCTTCAGGAACTTCTTTTGCTTTCCCAAGGCCATAACCTACTTGCCCTTTTTTATCTCCAACAATCATGAGTGCTGAGAAGGAAAATCTACGACCACCCTTCACAACCTTAGCAACTCTGTTAACCGCAACAATTCTTTCTTCAAACTCTTGACCAGCTTGAGGAGCAGCCTGTTTCTTATTACGACCGCCCTGATCTCTTCTCCCGCCTCTCTTCTTCTCTTCTTTAGCCTCGGCTGGAGCTGCTGCCTCTACAGTTTCAGTTGTTTCTTCTATGGTTGTTTTTTCATCACTCATTATAAAACCCTATTTAATTAAAATTTAATTCCGTTTTCTCTCATTGAGTCTGCCAAAGAAGCAATTACCCCATGATAAACATAACCCGATCTATCAAAAACAATGCTTTCGATATTTCTTGTTTTAAGACCTTCAGCAACTTTGGCACCGACTTGCTTTGCACCTTCTTTATTTGCCTTAGCATCAACCTTATTCTTACCAAAAGTACTTACTGAAAAAAGAGTCTTCATAGAAGAGTCATCAACAACCTGAACGCTCAAGTTTTTGTCAGATCTTTTCACACAAACTCTTGGAACTTCACCAGTACCATTAATTTTTTTTCTAATTGAGAGCTTTCTTCTTTGTCTCTTAACTTCAGATGGATTATTTAGTTTTCCAATTAACTTTCTCATCATATTACCTTACTTATTTTTTACCACCAGATTTACCAGCTTTTCTAAGGATTACTTCACCTTTATAACGAACACCTTTACCCTTGTAAGGCTCTGGTGGTCTAAATGATCTAACCTTAGCTGCAACAAATCCAACAAGTTCTTTATTTGATCCTGAAATATCGATTAAGTTTTTTGTTACTTTAGCAGAAATTCCCTCAGGAAGTTTAAAATCAATTGGATGTGAGTAACCCAAGTTTAATGTTAAAGTATCACCCTTAACGGCGGCCTTATAACCGACACCTTCAAACTCTAATGACTTTGTAAAACCTTCAGTAACTCCAATTACCATATTGTTAATTAGTGTTCTTGTTGTTCCCCAAAGAGATCGAGCTTCTTTAGACTCATTAATTGGCTTAACTACAATTTCTTTTCCATCGTTTGAAATATCAACTAGGTTTGTAAACTCATATTCTAGCTGTCCATTTGCACCTTTTACCGATACTTTTTGGCCATCAATTTTTACATCGACCTTTTCTGGTAAAACGACGGGTAACTTTCCAATTCTTGACATAACTATTTCCTTAAAATCTACCAAACGTTAAATAAAACTTCCCCACCAAGCTTTCTTTTCTTTGCTTCTCTTGTAGAAAGAACACCCTGTGAAGTTGAAACGACAGAAGTACCAAGTCCACTTAGAACTCTTGGAATCTCTGTATATTTTCTATATTGTCTTAAACCTGGTCTTGAAAACCTTTTAAGCCCAACAATAGCACCTTCTTTAAAAACTACTCTAATATTAATATCCGATTTAGTTTTTGCGATAATTTTAAAAGATTTAATATATCCTTCATCTTTTAAAACTTTACATATATTAGCCTTAAGCCTACTTGCAGGAAAATCTACTCTATCATGACCTGCTTGAATGCCGTTTCTAATTCTTGTCAACATATCTGCAATTGGATCTGTCATCATATGCCTATTCTCCTACCAACTTGACTTTGTAACACCTGGAATCATCCCTTGGTGTGCTAATTCTCTAAATTTAATTCTAGAGAGTCTAAATGTTCTATAGTAGCCACGAGGTCTACCACTTACCTCACAACGATTTCTTACACGAATTTCAGAAGTATTACGTGGAAGCCTTTGTAGCTTCAACTGAGCTTCATATCTTTCATCTTCAGAAAGACTTTCATCTCTTACTTTTTTACGAAGTTCTTTACGAAGAGATAAAGTTTTTTCAGCTAACTTTCTTCTTCTATTATTTTTTTCAATCATTGCTCTTCTGGCCATATCTTCACCTATTTTTGAAAGGGCATTCCAAACTGAGCCAATAGCTCACGCCCTTCTTCATCTGAGTTTGCAGTTGTTACAATTGAGATTCCCATACCTCTAACTTTATCAATTTTATCGTAGTTAATTTCAGGGAATAGAATTTGTTCTTTAAGACCCATAGTATAATTTCCTCTACCATCGAAACCTTTTGAAGAAACACCTCTAAAGTCTCTAACTCTTGGTAAAGAAATTGAAATTAATCTATCCAAAAATTCGTACATCTTTTCACCACGAAGAGTTACTGATGCACCCAAAGCCATCCCCTGACGAACCTTAAAAGATGCAATAGACTTTCTAGCTCTAGCTGTTACTGGCTTTTGTCCAGTAATCGCAGCAAGATCAGCCTTAATGCTTTCTACAACTTTAGAGTTACTTACAGAATCTCTTGTCATGCTATTCACAACAATTTTTTCAATTTTTGGAATTTGATTTACATTGCCATACTCAAATTTCTTTTTCATTTCGTCTTTGACTTGGCTATTGTAAAGATCTTTTAATCTACTCATCTTATATATTCCTTACTATGAAAGTACGCTTCCACACTTGGTAGCAACACGGACTTTCTTACCGTCTTTTTCTTCAATTCTAACTCTAGTAGCCTTATTTGTTTTTGGGCTAACTATAGCAATATTACTTATATCAAGAGGTCTTTCGACTTCAATAAAACCACCGTCTGGATTTTCCTGAGTAGGTTTCATGGATTTCTTAATAACGTTCACACCCTGAACTAATACTTTCTTCTTCTTGCTGTTAATGGAAACAAGCTTTCCTGTTTTCCCTTTATCTTTACCAGCTAGTACAATTACTTCATCATCAATTTTTAATTTCTGCATAACAAGTTCCTATAAAACCTCAGGTGCAAGTGAACAAATCTTAGTAAAGTTTTTACCACGTAGTTCACGAGCAACTGGTCCAAAAATCCTGGTACCAACAGGCTCCATATTATTATTTAAGATAACAACACTATTATTATCAAATCTAATATAAGAACCGTCTTCTCTTCTTAAAGGGTAAGCAGTTCTTACGATAACAGCTTTTCTCACATCACCTTTTTTAATTTTCCCACCAGGTAATGCTTGTTGAACGGCAACAACAATGATGTCACCAAGGCCGGCAATCATTCTTTTTGAACCACCGAGAACCTTTACACATTTAACAAGTTTTGCACCTGAATTATCTGCAACATCTAATTTGGTTTGCATTTGTATCATTGCTATTCTCCAATCCTATTTAACTAAGACCCATTTCTTTAATTTTGAGTAAGGTCTTGATTCCATAATCGTTACTTTGTCGCCAACCTTTGCTGAGTTGCCTTCATCATGTACATGATATTTCTTTGTACGTGAAACGAACTTATTATAAGTTGGGTGCTTTAAACGACGTTCAACATTTACCACAATTGTGTCTTTGTTTTTATCGCTAACAACTACACCTTCAAGTCTTCTTTTAAACTTTTGCTCTGTTGTCATAACCTAATTCCTACTTAACCTTCATGCTCTTTGCAGTTAACAAGCGAGCAATATTTTTCTTAATTACTTTTAAGACGTGTGGAGTATCTAAACCAACTGTTGTCTTTTTCATATTTAAAGAAAATAGATTTTTTCTAAGCTCTGAAACTTTTGAATCAATAGTTGCAGCATCCCAGTCTTTAATATCTTCATACTTTAATACTTCACTCATTTTCTACTCCATAGCCTCTTTTGAAACAATTTTTGTCTTCACAGGCAATTTATAACAAGCAAGCTTGAGTGCATCTTTAGCTAACTCTTTATCAATATGCTCAATTTCAAAAAGAATTCTTCCTGGCTTAACAACAGCAACCCATGAATCTGGTGAACCTTTACCTTTACCCATTCTCACTTCGGCTGGCTTTTTAGTTAAAACCTTATCTGGAAAAATCTTAATCCAAACATTACCACCCCTTTTGATCTTTCTTGTCATCGCAATACGGGCAGCTTCAATTTGTCTATTTGTAATATAACCGCAAGAAGTCGCCTGAATAGCTAGCTCACCAAAAGTAATTTTATTACCTCTGTTCGCCTTACCTTTCATTCTTCCTTTTTGCTGCTTACGCCATTTTACTTTCTTTGGACTTAACATATTTTTCCCTTATATATCCTTAACCGTGAAATTCTTACTTAAAGATTTCTCCACGATAAACCCAAACTTTTACACCAATTACACCATATGTTGTGTGTGCCTCAGATGTACTGTAGTCAACATCCGCTCTTAATGTATGTAGAGGTACTTTTCTTTCAGAGTAACCTTCAGCTCTTGCCATCTCAGCTCCACCAAGACGTCCAGCAGTACGAACTCTAATGCCCTTCACACCTGCTCTAAATGCAGACTGAATAACTTTTTTCATCGCTCTTCTAAAAGCCACCCTTTTCTCAAGCTGGCTAGCAATATTATCAGCAATTAACTGAGCATCTGCATCTGGACGCTTAACTTCGGCAATATTAAAAATTAATGTTCCCTTAGTTAACTTCTTTAGGTCTGCACGAATTTTATCGATCCCTGCGCCTTTTTTACCAATTGCGATCCCAGGCTTTGCAGTGTTAACTGTAACTTTTACCTGATCAGATGTTCTTGCAATATCCACTTTAGAAACAGCAGCATTCTTCATGTTCTTCTTGATATATTCTCTAATTCTCAAGTCTTCCTGAAGAGTTTCAGCATAAGTACTTTTGTCGGCATACCAGTTTGATTGCCAATCTTTAATGTATCCTAATCTAAAGCCGTATGGATGTACCTTCTGTCCCATATTTACTGTTCCTTAAGTTCTAAAGTTATATGACTAGTTCTTTTTCTAATTCTAAATGCACGCCCTTGAGCTCTTGGCATGATTCTCTTAAGAGTTGGTCCTTCATTTGCGTAAAGTGTAGACACAACCAAGTTATCAAGGTCGTACTTACCACTATCTGAAGCAATCGCAAGACCACTATTAATCAACTTAGTTAGTGTTAAAGCAATTTCTTTTTTATCGCAGAAACGTAAAACTTTTAACGCCTCAGAAGCTCTTTTATTTCTAATCAAGTCACAAACCTGACGAACTTTTTGAGGTGAAACACCGACTCTACTATTTTTTACTGTTATGGCCATGATGACCCTCTCCTTAATTTAGCTAATTACTTTTTCTTTTTATCCGCACCGTGACCATGAAATGTTCTAGTCAACGAGAACTCTCCTAACTTATGACCGATCATATTATCAGTTACATAAACTGGAATAAATTTCTTACCGTTATGAACCGCAAAAGTTAAACCAATAAATTCTGGAATAATTGTGGAGCTTCTTGACCAAGTCTTAATCACTTTGCTCGATTTTGCTGAGTCATTTTGTAATGCCATTGCTTTTTTAAGCAAAGATTCAGCAACATATGGTCCTTTTTTAAGTGAACGTGCCATTTAAATATACTCCTTACTTACGTCTCTTAACGATGAAACGATTAGTTCTCTTATTCTTTCTAGTCTTAAAGCCTTTTGTAAGAGTTCCCCATGGACTTACAGGATGTCTACCACCTGAAGTACGTCCTTCACCACCACCATGTGGGTGATCAATTGGGTTCATGGCCACACCTCTAACTGTAGGCCTGATACCAAGCTTTCTTTTGTTACCCGCTTTACCTAAATTTCTCTTTTCGTGGTCAACATTACCAACCTGGCCAATAGTTGCACGACATTCGTTTTTTACTTTTCTTAATTCACCAGAAGGCATTTTCATTAAAACTTCGTTACCTTCTTTCGCCATAACCTGAACATAAGAACCTGCAGATCTAGCCATTTGTCCACCAGCACCTGGGTTCATTTCAACGTTATGTACTAAAGTACCGACTGGGATATCTTTTAGTTTCTTTGCGTTTCCAACTTTAATATCAGCAGTAGCAGATGAAATAATTGTGTCACCTACATTAAGGCCCTGGGGGGCTAAAATGTAATTTCTCTGACCGTCAGCATATGCAATTAAAGCAAGGTTACAAGTTCTATTCGGATCATAATGAATAGCTTGAACTTTAGCTGGAATTTCTTCTTTATTTCTCTTGAAGTCGATTACACGATATCTACGTTTTACACCACCACCTCTGTGACGACATGTAATACGTCCATTATTATTTCTACCAGCAGTTCTTGATTTAGCCTTAATTGCTGAACGTAATGGCTTAACATCTTTTGTTAATCCCTCACTATCAAGCCTTTGCATAGTTCTTAAAGAAGGTGTAGTTGGCTTAAATTTTTTAATTCCCATTTTAACTTCCTTAAATTCCTTTGAAGAATTCTATCTTTTGTCCTTCACCAAGTTGGACATAAGCTTTCTTATATTTAGGTGTCTTCTTGATTGATTTCCCTGATCTTTTTAACTTACCAGGAATGATGCTCGTTCTAACATTCAAAACTTTAACATCATACAACTCTTCAACAGCATTTTTGATTTGATACTTATTAGCTTTTGTATCAACTATAAATCCATAACGATTAGCAACTTCAGTCTGAGTAGAAGATTTTTCTGTCACTAATGGTTTCTTAATAATACTTTCTAAAATCGCCATACTTACACCAATCTATTTAATAGTTTTTCTAAAGCAGCTTTTTCAATTACAAGATTCTCGTATCGAACAGCTTCATAGACACTAAAACCTTTAACTGGAACCCCTTTTCCCCACTGAAGATTTTTTGCAGCTCTTAAAGCTAAATCATCTTCTTGATCTGTTACAATCAATGCTGGAAGAAGTCCTCTACCATTTAAATCTTTATATAATTCGTTTGTCTTTCCAGAAGAGTTAAAAGACTCAAGAACTGTTAATTTACCAGCCTGAAATTTATCAGCGATTATCGAATGAATTGCTTTCAAAGCAATCTTCTTATTAACCTTCTGAGTATAATCTCTTGGAGTAGGCCCAAAAGTAGTTCCACCACCAACTTGCAAAGGAGATCTTGTTGAACCTTGACGTGCACGACCGGTACCCTTTTGCTTAAAAGGCTTAGCACCACCACCACGAACTTCTGACCTATTTTTTGTAGAAGCAGTTCCCTGTCTTCTACTTGCTAATGTTGCCTTAACTATCTGATGGACTGTTGCTTCTTTAATCATTTCAGGAGAAAGATCAACAGGTGAAGCTAAAGTGCCCTTATCTGTAAATGAACTATCTAATACTTTAATATCAGTCATTTCTTCCTACCTTATTTCTTTACTGCTTTAGAGATTTTCACAAAGCTATTCTTTGCACCAGGAACAGCACCTCTAACTAATGCATATCCCTTCTCTGTATTGATCTCTACAATTTGTAGATTTTGGACTGTTCTTTTCTTTGCACCCATATGACCAGGCATTTTCTTATTCTTCCAAACTCTACCTGGTGTAGCTCTGTTACCAATTGAACCACCTGTTCTATGAAATTTTGAACCGTGACTCATTGGACCACATGCAAAACCATATCTCTTAATAACACCCTGAAAACCTTTACCTTTACTGGTTCCAGTTACATCAATATATGTAGAGGGAGTGAAAGATTCTAAAGAAACCTCTTTTCCAACATTAGAGCTATCAACTCCATCAATTCTAATTTCAGCAAATCTTGTTAGATTTTTATCAACTTTAGCTTTTGAAAGGTGTCCCTTAATCGGCTTATTTAACAGCTTTGGTCTCTTTTCATAATAACCAACCTGATAAGCTTCATACCCGTCATTCTCTGCTGTTTTAACTTGTGTAATTACATTAGGAACAAGACGGATTACGGTTACAGGAACATGATTTCCTTCGTCGTCAAAGATTCTAGTCATTCCTTCTTTCACACCATAGAAAGAGGGAAGAGCAACTGATGTTGAAACTTCTTTTACTTCTTCTTGAGCAGCAGCTTCTTGGCCGCCGTTATTAACTTCTTCGGTCATCTAGCCTCCACAGCATCACCCTGACTTCAGGGATGCCTACATGGGTTAATTAAAATGTATATTTTTACTTAATTTCTACGTCTACACCTGATGAAAGGTCTAATTTCATCAAACTATCAATAGTTTGCTGAGTTGGATCTATGATATCAACAAGCCTTTTATGAGTTCTCATTTCGAACTGCTCTCTAGACTTCTTATTAACGTGAGGTCCTCTCAGCACAGTAAATTTATTTATTTCTGTAGGAAGGGGGATTGGCCCAGCTACACGAGCACCTGTCTCTTTTGCAGTCTGCACGATTTCATCGACAGATCTATCTAAAATTTTATGATCATATGCTCTTAATTTAATACGTACCCTTGATGCTTTCATTACACCCTTATCCTTCTAATTTACAGAAAGTCACTTTTAAAAGTTATGTGGCCATATGTCAAACAATATTTGAAATGTATTTGATTATTTATTGACATAATTTTCACAACACATTGACAACGCTCTGCATTAAATATATATACCTTTTTTCTCTAATAGCTGTTTAGCCATATCACGTGGGATATCTTGATATTTAAGAAACGTCATCGTGAAGCTAGCCCGCCCCTGAGATTTAGACCTAAGGTCTGTACTATATCCAAATAATTCTGCAAGAGGTACTTCAGCATTTAAAACCTCTTTATTTTGCTTGCTTCCCATACCCATAATCTTGCCTCTTTTGGCGTTAATATCAGAAATGATATCACCTGTGTACTCTGCTGGAGAAACGACCTCTAAGGTCATAATTGGTTCAAGTAGCTGTAAACTAGCCTCTCTGCAGGCATTTACAAAAGCTTGAGATGCCGCAATCGCGTAAGCAACCTCACTAGACTCTTCTTCTCTAAATTCAGCACTTACTAGCGTTACTTTCATATTTAAAAATGGATAACCGGCAAGAGCCCCACCAGGAGCAGTATTCATAATACTATTTTCTATTGAGTCTATAAATTCTTGAGGTAAATCTCGCTTAGTGATCTCGGATTCAAAGAGAACTCCCGCTTGGTAATCCCAAGGCTCTACTCGCAATTTAACTTGTCCAAACTGCACTTTGCCAGCTTGTTCTTTATTAAAAGTTGCATCCATTTCCTTAACAACCGATATACTTTCCCTATAAGAAACTTGTGGCTGGCCTACACGCACTCCAACTTTAAACTCTCTTTGAAGTCTGTCAGCAATAATTTCTAGATGGAGTTCCCCCATCCCATAAATTAATAATTGGCCCGTTTCTTTATTGTGATTATATTGAAAAGAAGGATCTTCAATTTTAAGTTGATCCAAAGTTTCCATTAACTTTTTTTCATCTGCAGTTGTCTTCGGCTCAATAGCAACTGAAATAACTGTTTCGGGAAAATCCATCAAGTCATAAATTATTGGCTTATGATCGGTACAGAGTGTTTCTCCAGTAGTTGAAAACTTTAATCCAGATAAAGCAACAATGTCTCCAGCACCAGCTGTAGCGAGTTCTGTCCTTTTATCTGCGTGCATTTGAACAATTTTATTTACTCTTTCTTTTTTCTTTTTATGTGGATTTAAAATTGCCTGTCCGGCTTTTATTTCTCCAGAATAAATTCTAATAAATGTTAATGAACCGACAAAAGGATCTGACATTATTTTAAATGCTAGAGCAGAAAATGGTTCAGCGAGATCTGGCTTTCGGCTATCTTCTTTCTCATTATCTTTAGCGCTAAATCCCTTCACTTCTCCTCTATCAAGAGGTGACGGTAAATAATCGACAACAGCATCCAAGAGAGGTTGAACACCTTTATTCTTAAAGGAAGAACCACAAAAAACAGGTATAAAGTTTTTGTGAATAACAGCTTCTCTCACTAACGATTTAATTTCATCATTAGAAATGTCTTCACCATTTAAATATTTTTCTGCGAACTCATCGTTAAAATCTGCAAGAGTCTCTATTAATTCTTCTCTTTTTAATTGAGCTTCTTCACTTAATTCTTCAGGTATTTCTTCTTCTGTAACCGTTGCACCTAAATCATCTTCTTTAAAATAAAGAGCTTTAAGTTTAACAAGGTCAATTATTCCCTTGAAATTATCTTCGCTTCCAATAGGATACTGAATCGCTGCCGCTACTTTATCTAATTTCTCTCGAATCTCGGTTACACAATTATCAAAGTCTGCACCCATTCGATCCATTTTATTAACGTAAGCTATTCTTGGTACGCCATATTTATCTGCCTGGCCCCAAACTGTTTCCGACTGAGGCTCTACACCCGAAACAGCGTCGAAAACTCCCACTGCCCCATCAAGAACCCTCAACGCTCTTTCAACCTCAATGGTGAAATCAACATGTCCGGGAGTATCGATAATATTAATGACAATTCCATTCCACTCACATGTAGTTGCAGCCGAAGTAATGGTTATTCCTCTTTCTTGCTCCTGAACCATCCAATCCATGGTAGCGGCACCATCATGAACTTCACCTATTTTATAATTTTTACCCGTGTAATATAGAATTCTTTCTGTGGTCGTCGTTTTACCAGCATCGATATGGGCCATAATTCCAATATTTCTTAATGATGATAAATCTTTTTTAGACATGAGCTAACCTCAACTGTGGACAAAAAAAAAGGCTTCTACGTTATAAAACAATAGAAGCCTAATCTTATATGCTAGAAATGTTAAGTTATATTACCACTTTAAGTGAGCAAAAGCCTTGTTAGCTTCGGCCATCTTATAAACATCTTCTCTTTTCTTAACAGCGCCACCACGATTTTCTGCTGCATCCATAATTTCTTCAGCAAGCTTTTCCATCATAGTTTTTCTGTTTCTTCCTCTTGCGTAGTCTCTTAACCAACGAATCGCAAGTGACTGCCTCCTAGCTGGTCTAACTTCAACAGGAATTTGGTAAGTAGCACCACCAATTCTTCTTGATTTTACCTCAACAGCTGGCTTCACATTCGAAAGAGCTTTCTTAAAAATCTTTAGAGGCTCTTCTTGAAGTTTACCTTCTACAATTTCAAGAGCACCATAGAAGATTTTTTCAGCTGTAGATTTCTTTCCACCCATCATAAGCGCATTAACAAATTTCGTTACTACGATATCTTGGTATCTCGGATCAGGAAGAACTTCTCTTTGTTCTGCTTTATGTTTTCTACTCATTTGATTTCTCCATTAAAAGACTAAGAATTACTTCTTAGGTCTTTTAGCTCCATACTTTGAACGTCTCTGTCTTCTTTTATCAACACCGGTTGCGTCTAGCGCTCCCCTAATAGTGTGATAACGAACACCTGGAAGATCTTTAACCCTTCCACCTCTAATCATAACAATAGAGTGTTCTTGAAGATTATGCCCTTCTCCACCAATATATGATGTAACTTCAAAACCTGAAGTAAGACGAACCCTACATACCTTTCTCATGGCAGAGTTAGGCTTCTTAGGTGTGGTTGTATAAACTCTTGTACAAACACCACGTCTTTGAGGACAAGCCTTCAGCGCTGGAGACTTTGTTTTTGTAAATTTATCGCTTCTTCCCTTACGGATAAGCTGGTTAATAGTTGGCATTAAAACCGCTCCTTAAATTAAACCCAGGCTGCAAGTGATAACACACTATACAAACCTGGACAAGTCCTTTTAAAGCATTAATGAAACGCTATCACCTTCATCAGTCATGGTATCGACCATTTCACCTTCGTCGACCACCGCGTCAAAATCGCGATATCTCGATATACCGGTTCCTGCAGGAATTAAACGTCCCATAATCACATTTTCTTTCAAGCCATTGAGGACATCTCGCTTACCTTCTAGGGTAGCTTGGGTCAGCACTTTTGTTGTCTCTTGGAATGAAGCTGCAGAAATAAATGAATCTGTTGTTAATGAAGCTTTAGTAATACCAAGCAGCATAGGTCTAGCCTGTGCAGGTTCGTAATCTTGAGCTTTCATTTCTTCGTTTACGTCAAGGAACTCTCCTTTTGTAATCGAATCACCAGAAACAAAACTTGTGTCTCCAGAGTCAATAATTTCTACTTTCTTCAACATTTGACCAACAATCACCTCAATGTGCTTATCATCAATTTTCACACCCTGGAGGCGGTAAACTTCTTGAATCTCATCAACGATATAACGAGATAACTCTTTTATACCCTTAACTCTCAATAAGTCGTGTGGATTAACCGGTCCATCCATAATTGGATCGCCAGCACGCACATAATCTCCTTCGTTCACAACAACGAAACGTCCCTTAGGAACTGAGTATGTGACCGGATCTCCTCCGTCTTCAGGTTTTAATATAATTCTTCTATTACCTCTAAGCTCTGGACCAAATTCAATTGTTCCATTGAAGTCTGCGATCTGAGCAGCGTTTCCAGGCTTTCTTGCTTCAAAAAGTTCTGCAACTCTTGGAAGACCACCGGTAATATCTTTTGTTTTAGTAGTTTCACGAGAAAGTTTAGAAATTGGCATACCAACATCAATTGAATCACCTTCTTGAACCATGATTGTTGCACCAGTCTGGAGACGATAAGTGGCATTTCTTTTTGTTCCAGGAACAATAATTGGCTCACCATTATCATCAACAATACTGATTCTTGGCTGAAGATTCGGATCTTTTGATTCTGTTACAACACGTGAAACCATTCCAGTTACAGCATCTGCATGCTCTGTAACAGTTTGGCCGATAACAATATCTTCGTATTTAATTTTACCAGATACTTCTGTAAGAATTGGAATAGCAAACGGGTCCCATTCAAGAATTTTTTCACCAACTTGAATTTCATCACCTTCTTTATAAAGAAGCTTCGCACCGTAAGTCGCCGGATATCTTTCCTTCTCTACCCCACCTTTATCTTTTACAACAACCTCACCAGACTTACTCATAACAATGAGTTCGTTAGCTACATTGGTTACAACTTTCATATTGTCATAGTGAACAACACCAGCTGTACGCACTTCAATCTTGTTAACTTGAGCACCAGCTGTTGCAGTACCACCAACGTGGAATGTTCTCATCGTTAGCTGTGTACCAGGCTCACCAATTGATTGTGCTGCAATAATACCAACTGTTTCACCTTGATTAACAAGAGTTCCTCTAGCAAGGTCACGACCGAAACACATCGCACAGAAGCCATTTCTTTGATTACAAGTAAGAACTGATCTTACTTTAATCTGGTCAACTTCATGCTCTGTCAGGCGAGGGATATCAACTTCAGTTAATAGGTGGTTCTTTGGTAAGATTTCATTTCTTTCTGCATCTAGGATAGGAGCCGCAGTTACACGCCCCATAGCTCTTTCAATAACACTTTCAACAACTTCACCTGCTTCAATTCTCGAAGTCAGAATAATACCATCTGTTGTGCCACAATCCTCTTCTCTGATAATACCGTCTTGAGCAACGTCAACAAGCCTTCGCGTTAAATAACCAGAGTTGGCTGTTTTAAGTGCCGTATCAGCTAGACCTTTACGTGCACCGTGAGTAGAAGAGAAATATTGAAGAACTGATAACCCTTCACGGAAGTTTGAAGTAATTGGAGTCTCAATAATTTCACCAGAAGGCTTAGCCATTAGACCACGCATACCTGCTAACTGCCTCATCTGAGTTGTTGAACCCCTTGCTCCTGAATCGGCCATCATATAAATAGCGTTAAACGAAGGAGCTACTTCTTTTTCACCTTTTTCGTTAACGAATTCATCTTGTGAAATTCTCTCAAGCATAACTTTCGTAAGTTTTTCGTTTACTTGTGACCAAACATCTACAACTTTATTATATCTTTCACCGTTTGTAATCGAACCTTCGTTATACTCTTCTGCAATACCGTCAACTTCAGCATATGCCTCTCCAAGAATAGTTTTCTTCTCTTCTGGAATAGTCATATCATTAACGTTAATCGAAATACCTGCTTTAGTTGCATTCTCATAACCAAGTCTCATAAGAGCATCAGCAAGAAGAACAGTATCCTTTTCAGTACCTCTTCTATAAGCAGTATCAATTAGTTTAAGTAGAGATTTTTTATCTAAAACTTTGTTTACATCTGCAAATGTTAAACATTCTGGAACAACATCATAAACAAAAGTTCTACCAACAGTTGACTCTGCTAACTCACCCTTAACCCTAATTTTAACTGGGGCTTGAAGGTGAAGTTTTCCAGAATAATAAGCAAATTGAGCTTCTTCTTTAGAAGAGAAAACTTGTCCATAACCACGAGCAAATGGTCTAATTCTACTCATATAGTATAGACCAAGTACGATATCCTGAGATGGAACAATAATTGGCGTACCATCTTTTGGAGAAAGGATATTGTTTGTCGACATTGCAAGAACACGACATTCAATTTGTGCTTCAATAGAAAGTGGAACGTGAACCGCCATTTGGTCACCGTCGAAGTCAGCGTTAAAGGCTGTACACACGAGTGGGTGAAGACGGATTGCTTTACCTTCAATAAGAATAGGTTCAAAACCTTGAATACCTAAACGGTGAAGAGTTGGTGCACGGTTTAGAAGCACAGGGTGTTCTTGAACAACCTCTTCTAAAATACTCCAAACTTCTTCTTTTTGAAGATCAACCATTCTCTTGGCAACTTTAATAGTTGTACAGTGACCTTTCTCAATTAGCTTATTGTAAATAAATGGCTTGAAAAGCTCTAAGGCCATAAGTTTCGGAAGACCACATTGATGAAGTCTTAAAGTCGGACCAACTACGATAACCGAACGACCAGAGTAGTCCACACGCTTACCTAGTAGGTTTTGTCTGAAACGACCTTGCTTACCTTTTAACATATCCGAAAGCGATCTTAGAGGTCTCTTGTTAGCACCAGTAAATACTTTGCCTCTACGACCGTTATCGAAAAGAGCATCTACTGCTTCCTGAAGCATTCTCTTTTCGTTACGAATAATAATTTCAGGAGCATTTAACTCTTTCAGTCTTTTTAGACGATTATTTCTGTTAATAACCCTTCTATAAAGATCGTTCAGATCAGAAGTTGCAAAACGTCCTGCTTCAAGTGGAACAAGAGGTCTTAAGTCTGGTGGAAGAACAGGAATCACTTCCATCATAAACCACTCAGGGTTATTCGTTGACTTAAGAATTGACTCAACAACTTTTAATCTCTTAATGATTTTTGTCTTCGCCATTTCTGTTGTAGCGGCTCTAAGACCACGACGAAGTTCTTTATTCTCTAAATCAAGGTCAACTTTTTTAAGAAGTGACTTAATGACTTCTCCACCCATTCCAGCTTCAAATTCAATATTTTGTTCTTTAAGTTCATAATATTGCTGCTCGGTAATAACTTGACCAATTTTCAAGCCACCTTCAAGGTCATCTGAAGCTGACTCCGTTACGATAAAGGCTTCGTAGTAAAGTACTTTTTCAAGTTCTTTCAACGTCAGGTTTAAAAGTGCACCTAATCGAGAAGGTAGCGATCTTAAAAACCAGATATGTGCCACAGGAGAGGCAAGCTCGATATGTCCACAACGCTCTCTTCTAACCTTTGAGAGTGTTACTTCAACACCACATTTCTCACAGACAACACCTCTGTGCTTCATCCTCTTATATTTTCCACAAATACATTCATAATCTTTAATAGGACCAAAGATTTTCGCACAAAAGAGACCGTCTCTTTCAGGCTTGAATGTACGGTAGTTAATTGTCTCTGGCTTTTTTACTTCACCAAAAGACCACTCACGAATTGTATCAGGAGATGCCATGCTAATAGCAACGGCCTCAACACTAATAGGATCCTTCGGTTTGTCAAAAAAGTTTAATAGATCTTTCATAAATAATTACTCCAAATTCACTTATTAATTAGTGAGGCTTTCCTCATCTGATACTTCTTCTAATTTAACATCAAGACATAGCGCTTGTAGTTCACGGATAAGAACGTTGAATGACTCTGGCAATCCAGGTTCAAGCACTTGCTCACCCTTAACGATTGACTCATACATTCTCGTTCTACCAATCACATCATCAGATTTTACGGTTAAGAATTCTTGTAATGTGTAGGCTGCACCGTATGCTTCAAGTGCCCAAACTTCCATTTCCCCAAGTCTCTGACCACCAAACTGTGCTTTACCACCGAGTGGTTGTTGAGTTACGAGAGAGTAGGGTCCTGTTGATCTAGCGTGAATCTTTTCATCAACAAGGTGGTGTAGCTTAAGCATGTACATAATACCAACAGTTACATCTTCCGCGAACGCATCACCAGTTAGGCCATCAAAAAGAGTTGTCTTACCAGAAGGGTCTAAATCCGCAAGGCTTAACATATCTCTAATATCTTTTTCTTTTGCACCATCAAACACTGCAGTCGAAAATCTAATACCTGTTCCAAGCTGAGCAGCTACTTCACGAACTCTTTTATCACTCGCTTTTTGTAACCACTTTTTAACTTCTTCAGTTTTATAGATATCGTAAATATAATCTTTAATAGCGTGCATTTCTTTTTGCTCTTCAAGCATCGACTTCATTTTTTCAGCAAGTCCACGACCAGCCCAACCAAGGTGAAGCTCTAAAAGCTGTCCAATATTCATACGAGATGGAACACCTAGTGGATTAAGAACAATATCTACCTGTGACCCATCTGCAAGATAAGGCATATCTTCTTGAGGAAGTACGTTTGAAATCACACCTTTGTTACCGTGACGTCCAGCCATTTTATCACCAGGCTGAAGCTTTCTTTTAATGGCAACATAAACTGTAACTTTCTTAATAACTCCTGGAGGCAACTCGTCACCTCTATGAAGAATAGCAATTTCATCATTCGCTCTAGTACGAACTCTGTTGATACGGTTTCTTATATCAGCAAAATACTCTCCGAGCTTTTCTTCCATTTCAGGAACTAATGGCAAGTAGCCAATTAATTCAAAAGGAATATTTGCTAGCGAATCATAAGTAATTTCAGCACCCTTAGCGAGAAGATCTGTTGATCCATCTTCTGAAACAAGTTTGTCAGTAGTTGTTTGTCCCTTCAGCATTTCAGCGATGTGAATGAGGGCCGATCTTTGAATCGCTTGGATTTCAATTCTTTCATCTCTTCTAATCAAAGTTGTTTCTTGATCGATGATCTCCTTAGAACGTACGTCTAGCTCAACTCCTTCACGAGTATAAACTTTAGCATCAATAACCGTTCCTTGAACCGATGACGGAACTCTTAACGAGGTATCCTTTACATCACCAGCTTTATCACCAAAGATTGCTTTCAGTAGTTTTTCTTCAGGAGAAAGCTGACTCTCACCCTTAGGAGTAATCTTACCAACAAGAATATCTCCAGATCTTACGATCGCACCAACTCTAATAATACCAGCTTCATCAAGATCACCTAAAGCTTCTTCAGAAACGTTAGGAATATCTCTAGTGATTTCTTCTTTACCTAGTTTTGTATCACGAGCTTCAATTTCAAAAGATTCAATGTGAATTGATGTAAAAACATCTCTAGCTAGCATTGATTCTGATATTAGGATCGAGTCTTCGTAGTTATAGCCACCCCAAGGCATGAAAGCGACAAGTACGTTTTGACCCAAGGCCAAGTCACCCAAGTGAGTTCCTGGACCATCAGCAATAACCATACCTTTTTTAACTACATCACCTTCTTTTACAAGTGCCTTTTGGTTGTTACATGTATTTTGGTTAGTTCTTTGGTATTTGATTAGTTTGTAGATATCAACACCAGACTTACCTTGATCAAACTTATCTCTCTGAATAACGATTCTGTTAGAGTCAACAAAGATAACTTTACCATCAGCCTTAGCTGTCAAAATCGCACCAGAGTCATTGGCGACAATTTTTTCTACACCGGTTCCGACAAATGGAGCATCTGTACGAACAACAGGTACAGCTTGTCTCATCATGTTTGATCCCATGAGTGCACGGTTAGCATCGTCGTGCTCAAGGAATGGGATAAGTGATGTAGCAATTGAAATCATCTGCGATGGTGAAACGTCCATAAGGTCAACGTCTTCAGCCTTCATTAGTGAGAATTCACCAGAAGCACGAGAAGGAACGTGATCACCAACGACTTTACCATCTTCGATATATTTTTCTTCTATCTGGGCAATGTTTTTCCCTTCTTCTTGGAAAGCTGTAAAATACTTTGGATCACCTAGTTTTTGATTTTCATCAACAACACGATATGGAGTTTCGATAAATCCATACTCTGAAACTCTAGCGTATGTAGCAAGTGATGTAATAAGACCAATATTTGGTCCTTCAGGTGTTTCCACCGGACACATTCTTCCATAGTGAGTACTGTGAACGTCTCGAACCTCAAAACCAGCTCTTTCTCTCGTTAAACCACCTGGCCCAAGAGCAGAAAGTCTTCTTTTGTGAGTAACTTCAGATAGAGGATTCGTTTGGTCCATAAACTGTGACAGCTGAGATGAACCAAAAAATTCTTTAACTGCTGCCGCGACTGGTTTTTGATTTACTAGATCGTAAGGCATCATCGTATCGATTTCTTGGATGGCCATTCTTTCTTTAACAGCTCTTTCCATTCTAACTAAACCAACTCTAAACTGGTTTTCAAGAAGTTCACCAACGGCTCTTACTCTTCTGTTACCTAGGTGATCGATATCATCAACCTTACCCTTGCCGTTATTCAGTTCAACGAGGTAAGTGACAGTGTTTAAAATATCATCATGATTTAGAACAGTGTTCTCTACATCTAAATCAGTACCAAATTTATAATTAATTTTCATACGACCAACTTTCGAAAGGTCATATTTTTCTGCATTAAAGAATAGATTATCGAAAAGCATCTCAGCAGCTTCAACAGTTGGAGGCTCGCCTGGTCTTAACCTTTCAAAGATCTTAATTAGTGCATCTTCTTTTGTATCAGTTTTATCAAGAAGCAATGTATTTCTGATCTGATCACCAAAATTGATCATATCAATATAAAGAACTTTTACTTCTTTCACTCCAGCTGTCATCAGTTCTTGAATCTTCGATTCACTTAAAGCTTCATTTGCCAAACAAAGAACTTCACCAGTGTTCTCATCAAAGATATCTTCTGCAGCAACTTTCCCAACAACTTCTTCAAGAGTTGCATCGAGTGACTCTATCTTAGCTTCACTGAGTTTTTTCAAACTCATTTTTGTGAATTTTTTACCTTTTTTAACAATTACTTTTCCAGACTTTGGATCGATTAAGTCTTGAGATGGTCTTGTACCAACCAAGAGACTCATATCTAAATTTCTTTTAAAGTTACCGTCTTTTGCAAGAGTTATAACCTCTTTATGGTAGAACATATCTAAAAGCTGTGGAGTAGAATATCCCATTGCTTTTAAAACGACGGTTGCATGCAACTTTCTTTTTCTATCGATTCTAGCAAAAAGAACGTTCTTATGATCAAACTCAAAGTCTAACCATGAACCTCTGTGAGGTATAATTCTAGCGGAATAAAGTAATTTACCACTACTATGCTTTTTTCCACTATCGTGTTCAAAAATAATACCTGGAGATCTATGAAGCTGAGAAACAATAACTCTTTCAGTACCGTTATAAACAAATGACCCAGTTTCTGCCATTAGAGGAATATTACCTAAGTAAACTTCCTGTTCTTTAATTGATGAAACAGTCTTTTGCTCATTTCCATCTTTATCTACATTCACATCGTAAAAAACTAACCTTACAACAACTTTTAAAGGTGCCTCGTAAGAAAGTCCTCTTTGACGACATTCTTTGACAGTATACTTTGGTTCCTCTAGCGCATAACTAACGAACTCGAGAGAAACAGTTTTATTAAAATCAAAGATAGGAAAAACAGAGTTAAAAACCGCCTGTAGACCAATATTTTCTCTTTTTGCTATTGGAACATCTTTTTGCAAAAACTCATCATAAGAATTTGTCTGCAGTTTCATTAATGGTGGAGTGTCGATAATGGTTTTTACAGTAGAAAAATCTTTTCTGTACCATTCGTTCGGTTTAAAAGCCTGAGTCATTTTAGATCTCCCGTGAGCACATGCCCACAATATACATTAGCGGAGAGACAGCTCCCCGCTAATATTAATAAGTCAAATATAAGTATTAATTGAATTACTTAATCTCAACCTTAGCGCCTGCAGCTTCAAGTTTTTTCTTGAGCTCTTCAGCTTCTGCTTTATCAACACCCTCTTTAAGAGTTTTTGGAGCACCTTCAACCATTTCCTTAGCTTCTTTAAGACCAAGACCTGTGATTGCTCTAACTTCTTTAATAACGTTAATTTTCTTAGCACCAGCTTCAGCAAGTACTACGTCAAATTCTGTTTTTTCTTCAGCAGCTTCACCACCGGCAGCAGCACCAGCTACAGCAACGGGAGCAGCAGATACACCAAATTTTTCTTCCATCTCTTTAACGAGGTTGGCCATATCAAGTACAGTCATGTTTGAGATGTGTTCGATTAATTGTTCATTTGTAATAGACATATTAGTTCTCCTTAAATTTTAAATTTTTATTACTCTGCAGTTTCAGCTGCAGCTTCTACTGTTAACTTTCCTGGTGACTCAACACCTTGCTCTTCACACTTGTCTTTGATTGCATTCATCAATCTAGCCATAGCAGAAGTAGGCGCCATCATAGTTGCGAGTAATGTACCAAGCATTTCTTCGCGAGATGGTAGATCAGCAAGTTGCTTAATTTCAGGAACACTCAATTCCTTACCATCAAGAACTCCACCAAGTAGTTCAACAATTTCAAACTCTTTGTTGGTTTCTTTTAGGGCCTTAGCTACACCAACAGCATCTTCAAAAGCAAAAGCTAATGCGTGTGGACCTTTTAACTGAGCAAGCATATTCTCAGCAGCAGTTCCAGCAGAACCTTTTCTAAAAAGAGTGTTACGAGTAACTACCAACTTCCCATTGGCATCACGAATTTTTTTTCGGAGTGCCACAGTGTCATTGGCGCCAACACCAATAACGTTTGTCAGAAAAACGGCTTTTGCGGATTCAATGTCCGTTTTTAATCCCGCAATAATTTCGTCTTTCTCAGCTCGTTTTAACATAAACGACCTCCTTATTTTGGAGGGAGTTTCAGGCAGGCTTTATAGGAAATCATTTCCAACCGACCATCATCAACCTCGGTTAGTTAGCAATATTTAAAGCTTCCATTGTATCAATTTTTACACCAGGACCCATTGTTGAGCTCACTGTTAACGACTTTAGGTAAGTACCCTTAGCACTAGCAGGCTTTGCTTTAATAACAGCTGAAACAATAGCATCTAGGTTTTTTCTTAAATCTTCTTTTGAGAATGACACTTTTCCAATTGGAACATGAATAATACCGTTCTTTTCAGTTCTATATTCAACCTTACCAGCTTTTTGCTCTGAAACAGCTTTGGCAACGTCAGGTGTTACTGTTCCCAACTTAGGGTTAGGCATTAAACCTCTAGGTCCAAGAACACGACCGATCCGGCCAAGCTTACCCATCATATCAGGTGAAGCGATCACTCTATCAAACTCTAGCCAACCGCCAGCAATTTTAGCGACAAGCTCATCGCCACCAACAAAGTCAGCTCCTGCATCTTCAGCAGCTTTAATTTTGTCACCACTTGTGATCACACAAACTCTGATTGTTTTACCAGTACCAGCTGGCATTGCGATTGCCCCTCTGATCATTTGGTCAGCGTGTCTTGGGTCAACACCAAGTCTGAACGCCAGATCAACTGACTCGTCAAATTTCACAAAAGATGATGTCTTGCAAAGCTCAATAGCTTCGTCGATATCATAAAATTTATCTTGATCTACTTTAGAAAGTGCTTCTAAAAACTTTTTTGATTTCTTTTTCATTTTATTCCTCCCGGTAATAACGGCTTGCGCCTCCCGTGACTTAATTATTTATAATCTAGCTTTAATCCCATTGACCTAATCGAACCTTCGACGATTCTCATACCGGCTTCTTCTGAACCTGCGGTTAGATCTGGTTTTTTAGCTTCAACAATTTCCTTAACAACTTTTTCTGGAACGGTACCAGCAACTTCATGTCCAGGCTTGTTAGCACCAGACTTAAGCTTTAGCTTGTCTTTAAGGAACCATGTTGTTGGAGGTGTTTTACAAACAAATGAAAACGACCTGTCAGAGTAGACCGTGATAATTGTTGGTAGAATCTGTCCAATTTGCTTCTGAGTTTTTGCATTGAATGCCTTACAAAACTCCATGATGTTCACACCTTTTTGACCTAATGCTGGCCCAACCGGCGGTGAAGGGTTTGCTTTACCAGCTGCAATTTGCAATTTGATAAATCCTGTAATTTTCTTTGCCATTTTTTACTCCTCGACCTTAAAAAAGATCTCCCAACTTTATTAAGAGACTTTCTCGACTTGAGAAAAGTCCAACTCAACAGGTGTTGGTCTACCAAAAATTGAAACGTTTACTTTTACCTTACCTTTGTCACTAACAGCTTCAACTGTTCCGACAAAAGAAGCAAAAGGTCCTTCGATAACTTTAACTGTTTCACCTTCTGTAAAACTAACAGAACTTTTTGTTTTTCTGATTCCCTCATCAGACTTATTAGTCATGTATGCGGCTTCATCATCAGAGATTGGCTGAGGACTCGTTGGAGTTCCACCAACAAAACCAGAAACCTTATCTGTGTCTTTCACAAGGTGCCAGGTACTGTCATTCATAATCATTTTGATCAAAACATAACCTGGAAAAAATTTCTTTTTAATTGTTCTCTTCTTACCACCAGCATTTGAAACGACTGTTTCTTCAGGTACTAAGATTTCTGCAAAGTATTCCGCTTTCTTAAGATTAACAATTCTCTCTTTAAGAGCTTTAGATACCTTGTTTTCTTGACCGGTAAGTGTCTTAGCAATATACCATTTAAACTCAGGACTATCTCCCGAGGCTAAGTCAGGATCTCTATTTGTTGATGTAGGCTCATCATCAGACTCCTCAGTTGCTTCGACTTGCTCAGCTGAAGTTTCTTCTGAACTTTCAACAATTTCCTCAGAGTTATTTACTTCGTCTTCGATACTCATTTATTAAATCCTTAGTAGCTTATTAGTAGAGAAGTTCCAAAAGTTTCTGAAACGTAAAATCAACACCAACGAATAATCCACTCATAAGAGAAAGACCTATAATGATAACAACTGTAGACTTAATTACGTCATCACTTTTAGGCCAAATCACTTTTACTAATTCAGCGAACACTTCATTAAGGTGAGTAGAAGAGTTTCTATTTCGTGTAATAATTATGAAAGTTATTAAACCTGAAACAATTCCAAGTCCTTGAGAGATCATTAGAAAATGAGGAACTCTTGCTTCTAAATCGAACCACTCCCCCATCTGTTGAAGAAACTGAATAAGAACGTATCCAACAATAATTGAACAAATTGCTGAGAACGTATTTATCCACTTTTTATTGTCTTCACTTTTTACCAAAGACATCGCATTTCCTTTTACAAAGATTTAACTATCCACTAGGATGAAACTTCAATAATTTACCTGTGCCAAGTCGTTCATATATGCGACAAAAATTCAAGAATGTCCAATTGTTTATTTACTGTGACGCAGTATATAGAAACGTATTATAGTTTTTGATCGACTTTAACTTCGTCATTTCAGGGTATAAGTCGCGACACGACGCATCTCCAGCGCGAAACTGCACCACAATGGCCCTTTTAACGCCACGCATCTCATTTCCAGCATTTTTTCCATTGAGGCATGTATAGTCATCCCCTGATGACACATATGGCCAAAAGCATCCCCCACAACTGATGATAGGAAGAGACATTTCTTTGGCAACACTTGCACTAAATTTATATTTAGCTTTGATATCTTCCCTGAAACTTACAAGTATGTTTCGATAAACGAAAAGGTCAAAGAAAATAACGACGATAAAAAGTGGTTGTATAATTTTTTTTATTTTGCTTTCGAGTGTGAAAAGTATAACTGCTGAGCAAACGACGAATGGTGGAAAATAAGCAATAAAGTATCTCGGCTCTAAAGTTGGAGTGCTCGTGAAGCTTTTAATGAAGACAAGAAACATGGGAAGAAGGCCAATAAATATTAACTCAAATACTTTTCTATTTATTTTGGTAATATTGTTTTTCGATAAAAAGAAAAACAATATTACCAAAAATATTATAAAACCTACTGGACCCCAAAAAAATAAGCTTAAAAAGTTTAAGATGTGATCTAACCCAAGGTAACTTAGTGTTTTTTCTCTATAGGTATGACCTATATTATAGTTTCTAATAATAGTCGGTATAACTGGAATCAATGCTAAAAAGAAAAATCCAAACGAAAAAAATGTTTTGAAAGGGTTATTCTTAAAAAATCTTGTAAATCGATCATATTCAAGAAGCAAAAAAGGAACGATTAAAAGAATACCATAGTAGTGAAATGTTGAAGCAAGTAAGCCTACAATGACAAGTTTTAAAAGATAACCCTCTTTTTTTTCAAAATAAATCATGTTCATAAGTGAAGAAAAAACTAGCAAAATTGAATAAGGCCGAAACTCAACACCAAAGAGAACTAGTGAAAAAGAAAGAGAGTAAATTAAAGCTGCTAAATTAGCTGCCTGCTTATTTATTATTGATTTTGCAGTTCTGTAAGAAAAATAAATTCCGCATAAACTCAATAAGCCTAATGAGAGTCTATAAATGAAATGATTTTCAATAAAGAGATTTTTTATTGAATACAAAAATAGATAAAATGAAGGAAGTTGTAGATCATTTTTTAAAATATGATTAAAAAGATTAGAAATATTTTCAACTCTAAGGACTTCGTATGTTAGTAATTCATCAAGACTTAATGGTTGTATTAAGATAAAAATTAATCTAACAACAAAACCAATCAAAATGATTGGGAATAGCTTATTTGAAAACATAATTTATTATAATCAAAAAACTATTTTAAAGAGACTAAAAACTTCAGAAAACCATAAGAAACACCCGCGAAGTGTGTAACAGAATTTATAAATGCCAAAATTATAACAAGAATGAAGTTTAACTCTGATTTTTGCTGAATACTTTTCACTAAATTTTTTGATAATACAAACCAAGTTATCAAACAAAGCAAAGCAAGTAACTTTGAATTAAGTAAGAAGGTAATAATTGCGAGACAAGATAGAATAAGCCCTAAAATTTGATTATGTGATACGTGTGAAAAAGACTGCTTATTTCTATTTGGAAAAAAAATCAGATAAGAAGATACCATGCCTGATGCGATATTAAAGTCGTTTCTCAACCAGTTAAAAAAATTATATCTTTTATGATGTTTAACTTGTGCATTTCTATCAAAAAAGATTTTTTTATTGTACTTATAAAAAAGTTCATGACCCCAGTACGTATCTTCAGCATATCGATAGTTTTCATTCCACTCTATAAAGTCTTTTTTGAGTATGGCGGTACATGCACCTAATACAAAATTTGATTCTGATGGAGCATTTTCGTGAATATACTTCATATAAGCCGTTTTATATTTTGTAAAAGTATTGTCATCTGGAATAAAGCTAGAGTAGCTACCGCTATATACTTGATATGTGTTTTTATCTGAAAAGAATTTAATAATCTTCTGTAAAAGATTATCTTCAATTTCTACATCTGAATCTAGAAATAATAGCACTTCTCCACGTGCTTCTTTTGCACCAATATTTCTTGCCTTTGATGGCCCGTAATTTTCATCGATTTTAATAAACTTAATATTCATATCGTGAAAACCGTAATCTAAAGACGAGTTATCATCTACAATTATTATTTCATACGGTTTTATTGAATTTCTCTCAATAGAGTCCAACAGCCTTTGAATATTCTCACAATTATATAAAGGAATAATACAAGATACTTTCATTACTTATATTGATCTCTAAATTGATCAAACAAAGTTCCGCACGTTTTAGCACAAACTTTTGGTTTTCCACTTTTAACAGAATTACAACTCCATAATTCTTTTAAAGAGTTAAAGAATGGGCCTTTAATTATTTCGTCGATATCATGTTGATAAGCTGAAAGAATTTCTTTTCCACCATTTTTGCTTAAAAGATTCCAGACTTGGCCACTTTTTTCCGGCATATACCATAGGTATAGCTGGTTTGCAGTCCAGCAACATGGAAAAACTAGACCTTCAGAGCTAACATACACACTTCGTTCTTTCATTACTTTACAATCAATATCCGTTTGATCGAGGTAATTATCCATGCTTCCAAACTGGTTAATAATATCCAGTTCTTTTTGTAAGCTTTTATTTTGATACTTTTCAAGAGTAGGCTTTTCTATTATGTAATCTAACGTTCCATCTTTTCTTAAAACTTGCTGAAATTCATTTGTTTTCACTTTCGTGTTTGAAAAAAATCTCCCTGTTTTCTTTAGTGTAAATTTATCAAAACCCATCTTCTCGCTAAGCTCTTTTGCTTTTTCTACTTCATGCTCATTATGTTTAAAAACTATATATTCCCATTGAGCTTTTCCACCGGCTTCGATGAATGCTGCTGCATTCTCTATGACTTTTTCAAAATTTGCACCTTTGCGGTAGATGTGATTTGTATCTTCTAGACCATCGATCCCAAACTTAATTTCTCCAAGATTGGAGAAAATTTCACCCATACGTGACCACCATTTTCGATCTCTTGCAGAACCATTTGTGTTCATTCCCAATCTAATTTCGGGGTTGGTTTCTCGTAGGTACTCAAAAATTTCTAAAGTATCTTTAGCAACGACAGGGTCACCAAAATTCCCACAAGCATAGATCCTATTTAAATTTAGAATAAAATCTTTTTTGAATATCCTTTTGAAGTCTTCAAGGCTGATTTCTTTTTTTGGTAAATGTTGATTATCACTTCCACCTAATTTATTTCTTCCACACTGAGGACATGAAACATTACAATTGTCGGTGAGTTCAATATGTACTGCTTTTATACTTTCACTATAAAACATTTGTCGTATTTCCGTAGTGTATTACTTTAGAGTTCTCTATATCAGGGAATTCTCTCCAAGGATCAATAATGATCGAATTTTCAGGGAATGTATAATCATAGAAGCATCCTCTATGGGCAACAAGAAAAGTATTATGATCACTTTTTTCATCATGCTTATCAAAACATACTTCAGCACCTAATTCTTTTAAATAGTAGGCAACTAATAAACTAGAGCTTCCTGTTTTAATTTTTGAATTTGGCTTAAAACTCTCGCCTAATATGCAAATCTTTTTACCGTGAGAGAAAACAAAGCAAGCTAGGTTTTTTGCTTGTTGTTCACGTGAGTGCATAATACTGCCAAATAAGTCATAACCTAGCTCCAACCTCTTAGCTAAAGAGCTTAAAGCAATATTATCTCTTGGGTGGCAAGGTCCTCCGTCTCCCATTCCTGCTTTCATATACATCGGGCTAATAATTCTCATGGAGCTTTCTGACAGTGCATCTGTCACTTTATCGCAGTTGATATTTCCAATTTTCATGGCAACATCTTGAATCATATTAACTAAAGAAATTTTTGTAGAAATAAAAGTATTATAGAAGATTTTTGTAGATTCTGCTTCTTCCCATGTCCCAAACATTTTTTTAAAGTCTTTATTGATTACTTTTTTATAGATGTTTTCAAGTCTCTCTATGTGATGATCTCTTTCTCCACTCTCATTGCCGACGATAAGCATTTCAGGATTAATTAGATCCTCTACTTCTGTTCCCATCGCTATAAGATAGGGATTATAAACCAGTCTTTCTTGTATTTTTTTAGGAGCTTTTAAAATATTTCTAATTGTTCCAGGTAAAACAGTACTAATCAAAACAATTGTTTTATCTTCTAGATCAAAACCAGATAGCTCTGTTAGAACATTTTGAACATAAGAATAATCGAAATCTTTAACCTCTAATTCAGAGGTAGGCTTGGAGCCATCGTAGTTTTTATCATGTGGTGTTTGCACGGCTATGAAGATTACTTCTGAGCTTCTCGTTAGCTCCTCAATACTTCGTGTCCACTTTACACCGACTAAATCACTTTCAATGTTAGCGACGTCATAACCATAAGTATCAAAATGACGAGAAAACTCTTCAGCACATGGTAAACCCAATTTTCCCAAGCCTATAAAGCCTATGTTCATTTCGTGATCCTATAATTGAGAGCATGTTTTGCTAGCTCTTGAGCATGAGCCTTATTGAAACTAATTTTCTTATTCACTTTTTTAAAAATTTCTTCTGGGCCAACACTATTAAAACTAATAAAGAAATTATCAATACTATTGAAATATGCATCCATTCTACTATCAATACAACTAATCTCGTCAAAAGTATAATCTAGTACTTCATCATACAACTTGAAACCAAGAGTTTGCAGATAACTATACATATTTTGATAACCGAAACCTAAAAAAAGATGACCACACAACAAGGGTCGCCAAGTTTTTTCAGTAATCATAGGTGGATCAAAACCACCTTCTACAGCATTAGTCTCACAATATATATCACACAAAGCTTTAGTATATTCCTTTGGAAAAAAGTGTTGAACCTTGTCTGCGGTATCGTCATCAAGCTTTAAAGTACCATCATATATTGAGTATGAATTATACCTATTTAGCCAACTTGTATAAGTGCTTTTTTTTATATCTTCTCTATATAGTATCTTTTGAAATAAGAGATTTCGTGAGTAATTTGTTGTTCTATTTAAAAAAATGAATGCTTTATTTATTTTATTATATCTAAAGTTCTTATACTCTTTTCGACACTCCTTCTTCTTATTGCCTACTCTATAGAGACTAAAAAGAGGGTAAAGCTCTAGTTTTGTTACTCTCTTTTTCAAATTAGGAATTTTCTTTAAAATATTCTCAACATACCTAATATTCGTATCACATGTTCTTAAAATAATTTCCACTTCTGGCAATAATGAAAAGAACAAGTTCGATCTTTCTTTAGAATTTTTCTCTAAGAACCTAAAACAACTTTCTAGACTAAAGTCTAAAACAATTTTTTTTAGATTTTTAGGCCATTTTTCTGGAGTTAAGGTTTGGTCGAATTTAAGTCTATATATGTAGACATCTAAGCAACTACCGTCATAACTTTTTAAGTCTATACCATCATTAATAAAAGAAAATGCACTCTTACAAATAAGTGCACCTTCATTTTTTGTTTTTTCTCTACACGCCTCTAAAGAATCTGCAGGGAATAGCATGGAGAAGGTCTCAAGAACATTACATCTTTTACCTTGGAGTAGCATTGCTCTAACACCAATAGGCATATTCAAAATACAGCGACCATAATGGAATCCACAAAAATAAATATCTTCATAGTTTTCAATATTTTCAATTTCATCTAACCTATAAACTCTTTTATAATTTTGAAAAAAAGAATAAATCTCTCTCTCTCCCCAAGTGGCAACAACTACATTTTTAAAATTAACCGACATTGGAAAAATGTTATTCTTTGCAAACTCATAACACTCTTTTTCATGATCAGGAAATCTTGCAAAGTCCTCTGGCTCAAGGTGTTTAAAGGGATCTACGATAATAAGCAAAGAGTTTTCTTGTATCATTTTTGAAAGTAAGGGGCGTACTCTGGAACTATATTGAGGATATTTTGATTTCTTATACGGTCAAGCTTAGCAGTATACTCGATGAAGTAATCCCAGTCCTTATAAGACTCAGCCTCCATATAGGTTAATACACCATCAACAATATTTTCTAATGCCTTTTTTTGATAGTCAGTTAAATCTTGCTCATTACCCCAAGCAATTAAGTCTTTGTACTTGTTAGTAACCAATTCTTTTAACTCAGGAGGAAGAGACCTGATGTTCAAATGAAGGGGAGAATGACACATATGATGAGTAATAATGGGTTTTTTCTTAGAGCTATTAATTCTTTTAAAGTTACTTTCTTTTAGCTTCCATTTAATAAACTCAGGTACGTGAAAGACATTATAATTCGTAATGGTAAGGGCCAACCATGAAAATATATTCTCTTTTAATCCATCAAGTATCTGCAGGTTTTTTAAGGTAGAATCCCATTTGATAGGATGTCTTTGATACTCAAGAACATCCCCCATACCGTCAATAGATGCTCCAACTCTTACCTGTTTAAACTGTTCCCATAGGTTTATGATCTTTTCGTTTAAAAAAGAAAGGTTTGTATTATATTCAAGGATGATATTTTTAGCGAAGCCCTTTCCTATACAATCATTTAAAAAACTGAAATGTTTTTCGATGAGAAGGGGTTCTCCACCTGCCATGTAGATATGCCTTACACCTGAACCCATTTCATTCATTTCTTTCCAAAAAGATTCAGAGTTATACCAATCGTAATCAGTCGTTGAAAACTTTCCTGCGGCATTCTTTTTTAATTCAACTTTTCCGTGAGTATCCCAGTACTCTGTTTTTCCCGTCAGCTTTACATGATCTTCATACCAACTCGAACTATCTGAAGGTCCACACATACGACAGGATAAATTGCAGTTATTACCAAATCTTAAATCTAAATACTGGAGAGGAAAGTCTTCTATAACAATTGTACCGTCTTCTTTTGTATTTTCTTTGACGTACTCATTATCTATAAACCAATTTTCTCTTTCGTACTCTCTTCGGCTTCTTAAGCCTGTTTTTTCTTCTGTTTGACAACGAATACACTCTTCAGGCCACTCATTTTGAAGCATTTTTGACCTGACATTTTTCATTAACTCAAAATTTCTTGAAGCTATTAGTGATGTATTCGATGCGTTCGCTGCAGAATTATCTTCATTACGAATAATACCTCTACTTTTTGATTGGTTCGCCTGACAACAAACCCTTAAATCTCCGTTAGATCTAATGGCCAAGAAGTTCCATGGAATAGGACAAAAAACATTTTCACTCATTACGCAAACACATCCTCATTAATATGCCTCTTAATGATTTTTTTAAACTCATCCAAATTCTCAGCCTTTGGCGTACACAGACCGCAACCGCAAATTTTATTCGGACACTGAATAATAGGAAGAGATCCATTTTTAATATCGTTTTCAATTTTACTTAAAAACGTTTCCGTATCATTTAAATTCGCGATAGCACCTCGATTACCGTTGAAGTCTGCTTGGCATGTTTGATGATAATAAACAAGGCCTGTTTGCTGCTCAATATGTAAGAAAAACCAGTTAACAGAGCAGTACCAATTCATAAAGTCTGCTGACTTTAAAAACTTTGTCTTTTCAGCTTTTCCACTTGAGTCGATAGTTTGAAACTCTCTATTTCCACAGCATGGTCTTCCTAGAGAACGTGCACCTTTCTTCTCGCCATTGTTCTCTTCTAATTTTTCAGGCACTGACTCTTTCCTCTTAAATGTTTCAGATAAATATTCTTTAACTTTTTTAGAAAGAGGTTTTCCATTAAAGAATTCGTTAAGGTTTTCGTTCTTTTTTTCTTCCCAGTAAGAAGACATCCATTTCAACTGCTCAGCAGAGTATTTATGATGGTATTTATTATCATCACCATGCTCGCCAATCATCCTTGGAATAAAACCGATACCTTTATTAAATAAATCTCGACATAGATTTTTACACTCATTAAAAAGAGTTTCTTCTCCATGAAACATGACATTAATTTTCATCTTTACATCATTTTCTCTGAAGTGATCTATACTCTCCAAAACAAGTTGTTTTTGCCTCTCATTAGCTTCAGCATGATATGATATCGTGACGTAATCATAATATCTCACCAAGCTGTCTCTTAGGGGTTTTCCTAGTACACCATTTGTCGTTACATTAATGCTGATAAAAAAGTCATCCAGATAATTGTTTTTATGTTCCTCTCTCATCCATTTTGCAAACTCAACAAAGTTTGGATTAGTGGTAGGCTCTCCCCCTGTTAAACCCAAACTTACATACTTAGAGGTTCTATAAGGAATTATTGCTTTAATATAACGAAATAAAAACTGCGCCGTTTTTTTAAGTTCATCTAAACTTGCATGAGGGCTAAAGTTATCATGCCGATGAGATGGGCAGTATGTACAATCCAAGTTACATCTTCTACCGAGGTCCCACGAGATGTGAATCGGATCTTCATTTACTGGGTCTATTGCTCTAATCATATTGTTCACCAATTAAATCAGTTTTTAGAAAAGCTATTTCGAAGCTTCCCTTTCGCTCCACAAGAAGAATGACATCGTTTTAAAAATATTGAAGATTCTTCGTGCCATAATTCCTGGAGTTTCTCATAAAATTTACTATTAAATATTTCTTCAAGGGAATATTTTTTAAGACTATTAAAGTCTGACTCCTGTTTATTTATAATATCAAATAATGTCGTTTCGTTTTTTTGATATTCATCCCAAAGATAACAACAAGGCCAAACCGTTGAGTCCGCAGCAATAAAAAATTCTCCCTCATGCACAAGCTTGCAATTAACTTGTGTATGATCAAATTTAAAATCACCTTCTCTGATTTTCTTATAGGTTTCGGCTTCTCGATGTGACTGCCCGCCAGTACTTGTCACTTTATAATCTACTTTTTTCTTTTCTTTTTTAACTTTCCACTCTTGGATATTATTTTTTGCCGCTCTTCTCACAAAAAATTCTAAATTTCTTTCTCGAGCTAGCTCCCGGGCCTGCTCAATTTGATGTCTATTGTGATCAAATTCAATAAATATCCAACCACCATCGCCGCCTGCTGACACATAAGCATCCATATTTCTCATTATTGTTTTAAAATCAGTATTGACCCGGTAGAGATGATTCGTGTCTTCAAGACCATCGACAGCAAATTGGATATAGAGGTTATCAGATGATTTGGAGAGACTACCCAACTCACGCCATAAATCTTCACTTCTAAGGCTAGCGTTTGTAGAAATATGTAGCTTTGCTTTTTTGTCGAGAAACCATTGAGATATTTTTAATACTTCAGGATGCATCATGGGATCACCTAAAACACCACACAGACGAATTCTTTTTTGAGTAAGGTCATAACCCTCAAAGGTTTTAAAAAGTATTTCGGGTTCAATGTCAGTTAGATCAAAACCTCTACTGTGTAATGTTCTCCGACAGCCCGGACACTCCGCATTGCACTTATTTGTTATCTCTAGTTCTACATTTTTAAATAATAAAGACAATTTTTAACCTCTACTTTAAATGCTATAGCTTTAAATGAATAAAGTCTTTCCTATCATCTTTTTTATTGTCTGATGATCTTATAGCTTTACTTGAGCATTTCTCAATACATCTTGAATTTAGCTCACTTTTCTCGGCTTTCGAATCCCAGCTAAGCATTAAATCATTCCTAAAATAATCACTACTTAAGACTTTATCGAGATTAAAATAGTTTAAATTATTGAAATTATCTCCATAGTTTTTTGATAAATAGTTTTCTAAAGCTTCAAATTTATCTTTTTTTAAATACCTCAAATTAGCAATATAACAACAAGGCCAAACCTTAGCCTCATTACTTATAAAAATCCCATTTCTCATATTATATGAACATTCAATTTCATTATTTTGATTCGATATCTTCTTATTTTTCAACTCACTTTCAATTTTATCTAGATTATTTTTTTTTAAGTAATTTACTGAAGCACTACTTCTATCTGGCCTTACCCAAAACTCAGTGCATCCTATTTCAATTGCTAATTGCTCTGCTTCTTTTATCTGATGCTTATTCCATGGAAATACTATATATTGCCAAATAACCTGAGCCTCAGTTGTACACACTGCCTTCATATTATCCATTATTAATTTAAAGTTTGTTTTTTGACGGTATATTTGATTTGTATTTTCTAGTCCATCGACACTAAATCTTATGGTGCTAAGCTTGTTTGCTGATCCAATGAGGTTCCCCACTTTTTTAAAATAGCTTGGATCTCTTAAACTCCCATTAGTATGTATGTATACCCTTAAGCTTTTCCTAACACTAAGTATTTCTTTTAAGAGCTCATAAAACTCAGGATAGGCAAAAGGTTCGTCAACTGTTCCACAAAACTCTAATTTTTCAACTCGATCAAAAGCTCTCGAACAAATTAGCTCTAGGATAGTATCTTTATTTATTATTGAACTGTCTAAAGTATCTATTAAACTATTACCAGTGCTACTTGTCCTTACGCAACCAAGACACAGCGCATTGCAAAGCGATGATAATTCAACCTGTACCCACTTAAGCTCATTTGTATAATCATTTTTAAAGTAAGAGTTATTTATCATAACATGACGATAATAAATATATATAGCGTTGTTAACACATCTTGCATTAAAATACCCCTATGACTGAAAGTGCAAACCTTAGCTCAATCTATAATAACCTTATACATCTAGGGGATTACTACCCACTCGAAATTATCATTGAAAAAGAAGAAGCAGATAATGCCATAAATAACTTTAAAGAAAAGTGGCAGCCATATAATCCAAGAAAAGAAAATAAGCGCTTTGGGCTAAGCCTTACCTCTCATGATGGAAGCATAGATGGCCCAAACCAGATAGACCTCGATTCTTTACATGAATACAATAAGCTTCATAATACAAGCTTCGAGGAAGATAGCTTTAAAACCAAAACAAGCGTATTTAAATCTTTCAGTAAACTTCAAAAAGACCTAGAGCCTATATCACAATATATTTGTCGATCACATATAATAAAATTAAATGCAGGAGGATTTTTTCCTCCCCATAGAGATCTTGATCCAAAAACTTTTCGATTAATTTCTCTTTCAAATAATTGCTCTATTTCTAATTTTGTTCTCTTGCTTAATAATCAAAGAATCTTTTTGGACCAACAACATTTATACTTTCTTAATACACGTGTTGCGCATTCAGTATTTAGCTTTGAAGACGACGTGTTCTTTTTTGTTTTTAATATCTTAGTAAATATAGAAACTGCGTCCTTTGTTAGATCAAAACTTCTTGAAAAATGACCTGCTACTTACAAACTTAACTGCTGGTAATTCCAAAAATGTTCTTTTTAAACTATCTTTAACCTCAAATGGTGAGTTTAAGAAAATCAAACCCGTTAGAATATATTGTTGCTCAAATCCAATATTCAAAGTCATCTTGGACGTTGTATGCATAACTACCATCAAGACTCCATACACCCTCCAAAGAGAAGGTCTTAAGAACACTATCCATATGGTTGCTTCGGCAAAAGATGCTCCAATTAGCAGCACCCAGCCTAGGAAATAATTCTCAATAAACCATTCACCAATTGGAAAAGTCTTAATTGTTCTTAGACAATATTCAGCAATAATATATGCCATCGCTTGTGGATCCCAAAGCCCCAGCCTCCCTTCAAATAATTGATACACTCCACCCCACAAAATTTTCCAAATACCTGCCGCAGAGTAGGCAAAAGAGAACATTATTAAACTAAACCAGTAGTGAAGATTAAACATCGTCCTCTTATAGACCGACTGTCCGTCATTCCAAGGCATAAAAAGTAAACAAAAAGCTAACCATATAGAAGGTCGAAAACCATTTTCAGGAACAGTTGTTACATTAGCAATAGCTCCTAAATGAACATATAAGAAAAGAGAAAGTCGGACGGTGAACTTATTGTTAGGGAAACACGCAGCAGCGAGCAAAGCAAAAGGAGTTATCCATCTAAAGAAAAGAAATATATCTGCAGTATAATACTTTAAATAAAAGAACAAAATCGGTGTCCGAACCTCTCCCGTTAAAGCCATTGAGTGCCTTACCTGCAAAAATGCGAAATATGATAAAACCATATAAATTATTGGAAGTTGCTTTTTAATGTTTTCATAAGTTCTATTTTGGTTCGCAATCGTATTATTAGCGAGACTTCTATTCTCTCGAAGTTTTCTGTAAATATTTTTTAAGAAATTAATATTTAAGAACATATCTTTCTCTTCTTATTATTTTACTTCTCAATGGAGTTTTATCTTTTCGATATTTTAACGGGTCAATTATTAACGTTGCCAAGTGGTATTTTACCTCCTGCCTAGCTAAGAAGTTCAACCACCTTTTTTGTATTAATCTATTGATTCTATCTATTCTTGCTTGATCCTTTGAGTAATGTGCCTGAGCCAGCATGCTTTGAATAATATAGTGCTTAGTTGGAATCCAGTACATCTGACCACTCTTATTCTTTTGTATATAATCAGATAGGCGAACAGGAGGATCAAATTTTTTACCATCGATCTCATCGATAAAAATAATGTTCCAAACCTTCTCGTATGGTATGGACCCAAAACCAAGCTCCCAGTTAAAATATGGCCAAGCCCTAATAAAGTCTGCATGATAAAAACGATCAAAAGGAGCTACAAGTATCAACAAAAATGTAAACACTATATAAAAGGCTATACGGTTCCAATACGTTTTTACTTTCAAGTTGCAGGGTCCTTTATATTGTTTGAATCAAACCCCCACTTCCTTTCATAGCACCACCAACACTGCATACAAGGAAACCCCAACCCCCTTCTTTCAAGATCTTCAAGATTCATATCACAAGATACAGTATGTACCGCTAAATCTTCTAACAAATTATATTTTATATATTGGCTTACAATTCCTTTTTTAGAAACGTAAGAGTGGGGGCTTACAGATAAGTCCGAATTGTAAATAGTTGTTCTATCATCCCTATGAAGCTCTCTAAAGTTATCGTTAGGAAAAAAAACCCTATCCTCCTCAGGCGGGTTTCTTGTATTTCCATTAAACTCCATATTGAATTTATATTCTCTAAAAAGTTCTATTATAGTGTTATTAAAAAATTCATTTTTCTTAGGAGGCATTGCTTCTTCCAGTGGCATTACAACTTCAATACCGTCTTTCAAATGCTCGTAGCCTGTTAGTTTTTTAACGGTAGCAATAATTCTTCTAGCAGACTCTAGATTTTTTGCCTTAGTTGGAATTTCTAAACTTAAAGGAAAAATTTCAACAGCTGCACCTTTTTCTTTGAACGCTTTTGCTGTAAGAAATAGAAGTAATGAACTATCTAGCCCCCCAGATGCCTGAAGAACAATACGCTTCCACTTAGAATTAAAAGGAATAATTGTTTTTGTTCCGAATTTATTTTCAAAGAAGATTTCTTCTTCAATATCTATATCTTGTTTTCCTCTGTAAAATGTCTCTTTTAGCACTTAATCCCCCGTAGAACGTTATAGCAAGTAGCTTCAAAAAAACTATGTCATTCTTACTTGTTTAAAATAGCTTAAATATTTTTCTAAACTATCTTTGTGTTTATAGTATTCGTCTCTTGAGCTGTTAACTATAAGATTATTAAGATCATAAAGCTCATTTTTTTTTATAAAGTGATAATTTTTCTTTGCAATTCTTAATAGCATGTTTTTAGCCTGCAATACCTCACCTTCCGAGATAACCAACGGAGACAAAAAATCTGGATGGTCTACAATTTGTCTCAAATCTAAATATGCCAATCTTTTTCCAACAAATAGCTCTAAGCTACTCAGCCAACCTACGAAGTCTTCCAAACCAAGAATATTTAAATTACATGATGTAAAATTTACAGTTACTCTCTCTGAACAATGAGCAAGATACTTTTTAAAGTTTTCTTCAATTAATGAAAATTTTTGTCCACGAATAAACTCATATGTTTTACCAATACCATCAATACTAAAACAATAATTTAAATTTGGAATTAATTTAACGTATTTTATGAATTTATCATTTTTCCCAATTCCATTTGTATTTACGTTAATATGTATGTCAAAGCGGCTTAACTCTACTACAGCCTCTAGAAGGTTAATAAAAGATTCTTCTATAGTTGGCTCCCCACCTTTTACATCTATTTTCTTTAAGCCAGAAGCCTCCACCAAAAAAGATATCCAATCTTCCTTACTAAAATCCATTGATGTAGATGAGTCAGTCTTCCCAAATCTCAACCCAACATCAAGATCCTGAACAGATTTGACATGCTTTTTCCACATTGAGCTAAACTCTGGAGAACAAAAAACACAGTCCATATTACACTTGTTAGAAAAGGCTATATCTATTTTCTCTAGCGATGCTATTGTCTCTAGTGAATAACTATCAATTTTTTTCAAATTAGTCTTATTAGATTTTTGCCTCCTAGAAAGAACTCCTTTTCTTTCCCTTGATTTACAAGCCAAACAAGAATTAGGCCACTCTCCACGAGCCAATGTTTCTCTAATATTTTTCATTTCCGAACCATTATAAAAATCTGACAAATCTGCTAATTCATTAACAACTTCTTTTCTTAATGAGCTCGCACAACAAGGTGTCAAAAAACCCTTGGGTGATATGGATAATGCTAGCTCAGAGTCATAACAGTATATTGAATTCATAAAAGACTTATCCTACTTCTTCTAACTAACCTATAGAGACCACCTAACAAAGGTAAGTCCTCTACTAATTCTCCCCAGTTCTTTGCCTCTTTGTGTAGTGGTACCGTCAGTAAAAAAAATGGAACGATCGCAAACTGATAAGCAAAAATAATATTTAAAGTATAAAACGACATTAAGTGGAAAATTAAAATCAAAGCTGCCGTCAACCTCCAGTGCCTAGGTTTAAATAATGGCAATATGGCAATCACCTCCCAATAGGTTCCAGCAATATTCAAAAACCAACCTAGCGCTGGGTTATTTATAAGGAAATCTCCTAACACGGGAGGTGTTTGAATTCTTTGAGCATACATTTTTATAATATATGACAATGAGTCTATAGATAGAAAACTTTTTTCTTCAAAAAATAACTGCCAACCCATTCCCCAAAATAATTTCCACAAGCCTGACAAAGTATAAGGAAATAAAAACAACAACAATCCAAACCAATAAAGGTGTAAATGATAATGCTTTTGTTTATTATTCACCAGGGAAGGGTTCTTTGGCCACGTGGGGATGAATGCGTAGACAATTCCTATATATAAATACAAGAGTTCTCCATGAAGCTTTCTACCGAATGAGTTCTTATAAGTGAACACAATTAATATCATCATGATTGATGCTATCCTCAAAGCTCTATGCCTTGGTGTTAACATACAAATAAAAGTAATTATCGGAGATAGATAAATTGCGGCTTCAAAGAAGGTTACATCTACATACTTGAAAAAAAAGAATATGCCAGGAGGACTTAAGCTAGTTGAGCTAGAAACATCCTTCCAAACCAAGGTTAAGTAACGTGTCGAAACATAAAATAAAAAAAAGTAAAAAACCCTTAAAGAATCCAGGGATTGTAGATAATGCCTTGAAAGCAACGCTATCGGATTTTTTGATCCGTAATTTGGCCTCATTTTTTTTAAGAAACTATTCATTAGTGTACAAGTACGGACCATATTCTATCACTTTTAAAGATTTATTATCTGACTCAATAGGATTGTACTCCCTATATACAATTTTGTATTCGACTTGATTCAAGTTAAACCTTTTAAAAAAATAATCTTCAAAACTACTCTTTTCTCTTTTTATTCTATACTTGTTTCCAGATTGAAAAGCCCTAACGAGTTTTGCAGGAATTTTATAATCGTTTGTTTTATTCCAGCTTTTCTCAAATAGCGGATGTCTATGATATATTGTTTCACTTTTTAACTTTTTATTATTAATTCCTAATAAAACAATCTTACTCATTTTTGCGACAGTCGTGATATGCCCAAAACCCAACTCCCAGTTATAAAGTGGGTAAAAGGTTCTTTCTTTTAAGAAAAACTTTTCAATAGGTGCGTGAACAATAAAGATTAGTATAATTATAAAAAATGAGATTCTTAATCTATTAAAAGACAATCCTAAACCTTCATAAGCCCTAAATACTAGACATTACGGTATCATAAATATAACTTGAAAAAAGGATGTATTTAAATATTAATGATGTCAACCAGATACAACTAGACCACACCGGTAGATGTAATTTATCATGTCCTCAATGTGCAAGGCAATCACATCAATGGAGCCTTAAGAGTAGCCAAAGATTATCCGACCTTTCCGTTCAGGATTACCAAATTATTTTAGAACCATTTGAAGAGAATAAAATTAAACTTTTTCATTGCGGAAACTATGGTGATGCTCTAGCAAGTCCAACTTTTGATAATACTTTTGAATATTGTCTTAAAAAAAATGTCAAACATATAAAGATTGCTACAAATGGTAGCCTCAAAACAAATAAATGGTGGGAGCAATTTGCGCTCAAGGGAAAAGATAAGCTCACTGTTATTTTTTCTATTGATGGCCTAGCTGACACAAATCATGTTTATCGTGTTGGAGCAAACTGGAATTTACTCTTAAGCAACCTAAAGTCGTTTACAAAAGCTGGAGGAAACGCAGAATGGCATTTTATCGAATTTGAACACAATCAACATCAAGTACATGAAATAAAGCAACTGGCAAATGATATCGGTGTCAAAAAGTTTATTCACAAAAAAAGTTCAAGATTTTCAAATGAAGGTAAGAGAAAAGTAAAAACAATTAAAGGACAAACTATTAATCAGCCTAAAAATGATCAAAGTGAATTGTCCAAATCTAAAGCTATTGCTCAATACGGAGATTTTGATAGCTATGTAAACCATACAAAGATCAATTGTAAATTTAAAAGTGACTTTAAGATTTTTATAGATATGGAAATGAAACTTTGGCCATGCTGTTGGCTTGGAGCACCTTCTTACTTTTTACATAAAAATAAACAAAGTGATTCAATCAAATATCTATACAAACTGTATGGCAATAATTTTAATGACCTAAGGGTAAAAGGCTGGGACGTTCTTAATCATGATTTTTTTCAAGAATATTTAGCAAACTCATGGGATAATCCAAACGAACAATTCAAAAGAATTTATACTTGCGGTAGAACTTGTGGAAGCAAGTATGAGTTTAGTAGTGGACACGGTACAAACATTACGCGTGACAAATTAAGCTATGAAGAACTTTGAATACTTAACTCCAGAAAATATAAAAGAGATACATGTTGAAGTTAGTAACCTGTGTAATGCTTCTTGTCCTATGTGTGCAAGAAATAAAAACGGATTCGGGTTAAGAGATAATCCCGGCTGGGGACAATGGCAAAAAGATGATATACCTAACGTTTTTTCTAAAGAGCTCAAAAATCTTAAAAAGGTTTATTTTTGTGGGACTCACGGAGATCCCATCACGTTTAAATATTTAATAGATGCTATTCAACATCTTAAATCTAACAATATTGACATTGAAATCTTTACAAATGGAAGTCTTCAAAACGAGAGCTGGTGGGATACTCTTACAAGTCATCTTACTTCTAATGACAAAATAGCATTTGGAATAGATGGAGTAGAAACAAATCATCTTTACCGTCAAGGCACAGAAATCGATCTTATAATAAGAAATTTAAAAATATGCTGTAATTCCAATGTTAAAACTCAGTGGGACTTTCTAGCCTTTAAACATAATGAACATGAGCTAGACAGCTGCAAGAAGCTCGCTGACAACTTAGGTGTCGATAAATTCAGAATTAGAAAAACACCCCGCTTCAAATCTGATTCATTTGAAGTAAAAAATAAGTTTGGAGAATTTTCTCACTATCTAGAGCCACCAAAAAATAAAGATCTAAGGCATCCTGACTTAGACAAAATCAAAACCATATTTAAGGAAACACCTACCAATTATAATATTAACTGTATTTATAGAGAGGCTTCAAAAATTTACGTTAATAGCAGACTTGAGGTATTTCCTTGTTGTTATATTAGTGACAATAACGAATCTATGGTTTTAAATAAAAATGATACTGAAATTTTTTTTCCAATAAATGAATTTTCTCTTCGAAAGAATTCATGGCGTAAAATATTAGAACATCCCTTTTATAGGGAAAAATTTGTTAAATCTTTTAGCAACAACAAAACAATGAAGCGATGTATTTTAACCTGTGGTGTTGTCGACCGAGAAAAAAATCAAAACATTGCCTATGAAAAAAGCAAACACAATGAATAGCATTCTAGATATAATTCTTCTTACACTCCCTAGGTTAGAACTCAGAAGCCCGCTTACAGCTCCAGCACTTCTAAAAGCTAGTGTAGAAAGAGAAGGCATGAAAGCCTTATGCATTGATCTAAACTTATCACTATGGGAAAAGCTAGATAGTCAAAAATATGGCCATTTATGGTTTGATACTGATTTAACATTTAGGCATGAAGATAAATTTCAGAGTTTTTGGGAAAACATACTAAGAGACATTGCGAATGGTTGGGCTGAAGACATCGCAAAAAGAAAGCCAAAATGGGTTGGTATGACTATTTTTAGCCAGAGAAGTAAATTTATTAGTATTTATTTCTCTCAACTCATAAAACAAAAATACCCTGATATTAAAATCGTTTTTGGAGGACCTTATACTGAGTACTTCGCAAAGCCACTTTTTGAAAAAAAAATAATTGATGCTTACATTGTTGGTGAGGGGGAAGAAGCAATTATTAACCTCCTTAAGGGAAGTATCGAATCTCCCGGTATCAATGGAATTGCTCCTAAACAAATTGATAACTTAGACGGTATACCAATTCCAGATTACAGTGACTTTAATTTTGAATGTTATCCAAAAACATGGAATGACCCAAGAGTTAAAGACCCAAAAAAACTTGGTAGCGAATTTATCTACATAACAGGCTCTAGAGGGTGTGTTCGAAAGTGTGAATTTTGTGACATTCAAAACTTATGGCCAAAATTTAGATACAGATCTGGCTTTTCTATTGCTGAAGAAATGAAAATTCAAAACAATCGTTTTGGAAGCTCACGATTTCTCTTTACAGATAGTCTGCTAAATGGCTCCATTAAAGTCCTTAAAGACCTTTGCCAAACATTAATAGAGTACAAAAATACAAAGCAAATGAAGCCTGTTAAGTGGCAAGGACAGTTTATTGCAAGATCAAGAAAAGATATGCCCGAAGAAGTTTTTAAACTTATGAAAGAAGCTGGTTGTTTTTTTGTAAGCATAGGTGTGGAAAGTGGCTCTGAGAAAGTTCGTGATGATATGAAAAAAATGTTTAATGATGAAGACCTACGCTATACTTTTGAAATGTGTGCTAAATACGAAATTCAGATGGCTTGGCTTATGATTGTAGGTTATCCCACAGAAACTGAGGAAGAGTTTCAAAAAACATTAGAACTTCTCGATAAGTATAACTGGATTAATGAGAAAAAACTTATCCGTAGTGTTGCTCTAGGCCCAACACTAGATATCGTTCCAGGATCACCTCTATATAATAAGCACAAAGACATGAATATAAAGTGGGATGAGAAAAAAAATTGGTACCTAGGAGACAATAATAGAGTTAACAGAATTAAAAGATGGCTTCGACTTAAGCAGAAATGTGAAGAACTGGGTTATCCAATCGTTGAAAAAGCCACAAATCATTTACTAAAAGAACTAGAAGATTATGGTATAAACGTTGACAGTAATAACTATGCTCATTACGCTTTTTAATCTGTGAATACTTCAAATAAAAAAACATTTTGTTCTCTACTCTGGACACATCAATTTATAGACCCAACAGGCAGAGTTAAACCTTGTTGTAGATTTCTTGAAAAAGAAAGACCCAAATCACATAATATAAACTCAAAAACACTTAAAGAAATTTTCTCCAGCGATTGGATGATTAATCTTCGAAAGAAATCACTTGAGGGGTTTGAAATTGAGGGATGTCAAAGATGTTATCAAGAAGAGAAAGCTAGCAAGAAGAGTTTGCGTGAACGATATAATAACAATTCAAATTTTTCAAAAATTGATAATTACGATACAGAAGATCCTGATTTAAAATGGCTTGAGCTTTCAATTTCAAATGAATGCAACTTAGCATGTAGAATGTGTGATAGTCGCTACTCAAGGCTTTGGTTCAATGAAGAAAAAAGGCTTTTTGGAAAAACTTTTTCAAAAGAAAGAAATGCTAACATTTCACTAAAAAGTTTATCCGCTTATCACAAAAGTTTAACACACTTAAAGTTTACAGGCGGTGAGCCTCTCATTATCGATGAGCAGTGGAAACTTCTTCAAGAACTTGTAAGCTCAGATAATTCTCAATCAATCTTTTTGAACTATAGTAGTAATTGCACCATTTTCCCATCTAGCAAACAGCTTGATATATGGAACAAGTTTAAGTTCATAGAACTAGCTCTTAGTTTTGATAGTTGTTTAAAAAACGAATGGGAATATATACGTTGGCCCTCAAAACAAGAAAGAATGATAAAAGTAATGAATCAGTTTTTTGAGTTAAATAGACAAAAGAATATCCATATCATAATGAGGGCTACCGTTAGTATTTTAAATGTTTGGACTTTACCTGAAACTTTAAATTATTGGCTTGAGCGAGACACTTCGGATCTTCCGCAATTAAATCCAACTCATCTTACCTATCCAGACTTTTTATCGATTACTGTTCTCCCCAAAAAGATCAAACAAAAAATTAATGACAAATATAGGGATTATATTCCTACTTTTAACGGGAAAGCTAAAAATAGCCTTGAATACATTTTAAATTATATGAACCATGCAGACCATTCTTCAAAGCTACCAGATTTAGAACGGTATATAACTTTAACTGACAAAAGTAGAAAACAATGTTTTATGGATAGCTACCCTTACTTCGAGGGTATTTTTGATAACTAACTTACTTTAAACCAATAATCATAAATCTTTTATACTTCTCAAGCTGAAGCTCTCCTGAAAAATAAACAGTTTTTAAGTTTGCTTTTTTAATAAATACTTCGAGGCTTTCAGCACAATTAACATGTTGATCGCATTCAAAATAGTCATTTGACTGTAGCAAAACGGCTTGGTCATCAGACAACAATTCCATCCACTTTTTAAAGTTTTCAAGGTGTTCACATGACGTATTAATAACCAGTGAGTCTCGTTCAATATTTTTTATATTTAAAATATCATCTGTATTAGAAATAAATCGTCCTGCAACATGTTCATCATAATTCAAACAATCAGCAACAGGCTTGCAGCTCTCATCAATATCAATAGACTGAATTACTTTTGAGGTATCACCACTTTTGTTATAATGGTCAAACAGAAGTCTCGCCAAAAGACCATACCAGCCACACATGAGATAAACTTTGTTATATTTTATTTCTTTTATTTTCTGCAATTCATCTACAGCCCAAATTTTGCTTTTAACTTGTCCTTTAGAAAAAGAATCCGCTAAGCTCGATGTTAACTCTAATTGCTTAACTCTTTTTATTCGATGAAATAAAGTAACGCTTGTGTACTGATGCAAAAGTTCCCATAGCTTTTGCTCAGACTCTAGAAGAAGGTAATGTTTATAGAAGTTTTTTAAGTTTTCAAAAACTTTATCTTCATATTTTTTAGAATAAATATCTAAAATTGTTTTTATCTTTTCTATTAATTTATCTTCAGATAATAATGACTTTAAATCTCCACCAACACTTTCATTTTGATCTAAAAAAAGAAATAGAACCGGTTTAAATTCATCCAAGCTACTTTCCGTTTTGAGATGATTAAATATCGTTCTAAAATGCTCATCGGTAATTTTAATCTCAAAAATTCTAAAAATTTCCTGAACACATATAAAAATGTCTTTTTGTTGTGAGGAAATCATTAATGACTCTATTGGAAATGTTAAGTCATACTCTCCAAGAGATTTTATCGTGTTAAATAATTCATCTAAAATTCTAGAATCATTATTCGAATGGTAAGTCATCCCTTCTAAGCTATGGCGAAGTTTAGGAATGATGCCTACTTCGGGATGCATTAATTCTAACCCAAGAAGTATTTGCTCTGTTTCTAAATATATATTTTCATTTTTCATATTGTTATATTGAGAGGTATATTCATTCAAAAGAAATAATATATGTTTTGGCCATTTAATAAAACGAAAAATATTTTTGATTACGATACTTTTTATCTTACCTATGATGAACCAGGTAAAGACGAGCGTTGGCCTGTTATTAAAAACCTTTTACCTAATGCAAAGCGAGTTGATGGTATTAAAGGTTTTGATAAAGCACACAAAGAATGTGCAAGAATCGCTACCACAGAAAGGTTAACAATAATTGATGGTGACAACTCTTTCGACACAGAGCGCTCATTAAAACTCACTATTTCAAAAAAACTACTTAAAAAAAATTACGTATTTTCCTACTCTTCTAAAAACTCAATTAATGGACTGATATATGGAAACGGCGGAATAAAGTGTTGGCCAAAAAAATTACTTTTAACATCTAATAGCCATGAAAGTTCGACAACTGAAGACTCCTCTGTAGATTTTTGCTTCACTATTCCTTATTACCAAGTTCCAGAATCACCCACCATATCCAACGTTAATATTACCGCTTTTCAGGCTTTTAGAGCAGGTTATCGCGAAGGTGTTAAAATGAGCTTGGATAAGGGGCACCTTTTATCAGATAAACAAAAACACAATTTAGATAACACTCTCTTTAAGGGCAATGTCTTTAGGCTAAGAACATGGTGCGAAGTTGGCAGAGATGTGGAAAATGGAATTTGGGCCATATACGGGGCTCGCTTGGGCCTATTCGAAATTCTTGAAAAGCCTGAAACTCTTGAAAATATAAGAGATTATGAGTGGTTTTACGAAAAGTGGAATCAAGTTCAGTCCTTATCTCCTGAAGATCAAGCATCGCTAATCGCCACCAAACTTCAAGACTTATATCAATTCAAAATAAATGAACTAGACAGTGCAAAGTCATCAGAGTTTAAAAAGAACTTAAAAAATCCTCGAAGAGAAGGCTTAATGTTTCCTGAAATGGAAGAGTGACTCACTGCTCTTTTGACCTTCTTTTATTTCTCTCTTAGGATGCTTAAATGAGCAATAATAAAGACCTTTCAACGTTTTGTATTCTTCCATGGATTCATCTAAGTACTCGTCCAAATGGGCATATGAGAGTTTGCTGTACGGCCAATGCTAGTTCAGTTGGAGCTACAAACGATAAGGTTCACGGTGGTGAAGTTGGAATTTTGAAAAATGAAGATGGTAAGCCTGCGAACTTTAATCACACTGATTTATTAAGGGCTTGGAATAATTCTTATATGAGAAATATTCGTAAGGATATGCTCGCAGGAAGAATTCCACCGAGTTGTCTCAAATGTTTTAAAGAAGAAGAAGCTGGCCATCGAAGTAAAAGGCAGTGGGAAACAGAGTTTTGGCAAAGAAGAGTCGATGTCGATCAACTTATAGCAGACACTGCTGAAGATGGTTCTATTCCTCCCAAGGTTTATTATATCGACTTAAGACTGGGAACGAAGTGTAACCTTAAATGTGTGATGTGCTCTCCTCATGATAGTTCGATGTGGGTTGAGGATTGGAAAAAACTTCACCCTCAAATACAAAGTCCTGCACTAAAAGAAACGATGCAATGGCATAACAAAGGCCAGGTAGACGGAGCTTCATATAATTGGCATTTAAATAATGACCGTTTTTGGAATCAACTTTACGAACAGATCCCCCATATCAAACAACTTTATTTTGCTGGTGGTGAAGCTACCATTATCGAGCACCATTACCTTCTTTTAGAAAAGTGTGTTGAGATGGGATACGCAGATAAAATCCAATTACGTTATAATTCTAACGCCGTTGAGATGCCAGATCGTCTATTTGAACTTTGGAATAAATTTAAATCTGTACGTTTTCATTACTCAATTGACTCAATAGAAGCAATGAATAGCTATATTCGTTTTCCTTCACAGTGGAGTCAAGTAGAACCAATGTTACGAAGACTTGACGATACTCCAGATCATATTGAAGTTACTATTGCTTGTGCAGTACAAATGTTAAACATGTACTACATCCCAGACTTTATAAAATGGAAGTGGGAACAGAAGTATAAGAAGATTAATCCATGGCCTCTTGGTGCTGGGTTAATTAATTATCATTTTGTTTATCATCCTCCACACCTAAACGTTAAAGTTTTTCCAAAGTGGTTTAAAGAAAAAATTAGAGCTAAGTATGAAAATTTCTATCTTTGGTTAGAAAAAGAAGTTGCTCCTAATGGTGGTGAAACTTACTCCAAAGAAGAATTCATGGAAGCTAGCTATGGAATCAAGAGATTAAAAGGCATGGTTCAATTTATGGAATCAGAAGATTGGTCAAACCGTATGCCTGAGTTTATCGAGTATATAAATAGAATGGATAAAATACGTGGAACAAACTTTAGAGAAGTTTTTCCTGAAATGGCACTTTTACTAGACGAAGAATATGACAGAGCTCAAATGGTCTGAATACGACTTTTCTAAAATTCCTTTTGATAACATCACTAAAGTCGGGCAAAGAACACTCCTCTATAGAAATATTTTTAATGTTTCTTGGTTACTCGGTAGGTTTTGTAATTATAAGTGTAGTTACTGTTGGCCTTATGCCAGAAGTGATGAGAGAGATCACCGGCCCCTTGAACTCCTCATAAGAACGATGGATAAAATTAAACTCCAAGCAAGAGAAAATGGTTTTAATTCGTTCCATTTTAGTTTTTCAGGAGGAGAACCAACTCTTCACCCTGGTTATTTAAAACTTTTAAATCATTATGCAGATGATATTGAAAATACCGATTATCAATCTTGTCATATGACATCCAATCTTTCACCAGGGATACCCTGGTTTAAAAAGTATATAGAAGCTACAAAAAACTTACATAGAGTAAGTGTAACGGCATCTTGGCACCGTGAGTTTGGTGTCAAAGAAGACTTTAGAGATAAGATCATTTTTCTACAAGAAAATGACGTACAAGTAACAATCAATATGGTGATGGTTCCAGAGTGGTTTGATAAGTATTTTGCCGAAGCACTTTTTTTTCACGAAGCAGGGATCAATGTCACACTCAAGCCTCAATCTGATCCAACGGCAAGTCGTGTTGTCGATGGTTATACAAAAGAGCAATTGAGAACTCTTCACAACGGAATGCCTCAGCGAGATTATACACTTGCAAGACTTCAGAAATCAGGAAAAGCATCGAGTCGTCCAAAACCAAAACTTAATCTCAAAGAAATGCAATTTAGTCGAGGTGACGATTCAAATGTACCGCAAAGAATGCAGGTAGAACTAACCGACGATTCTGGCAAAAAATGGTATATGGATCAAGCCGAGAGATTTAATGCATTTAACTTTAATCGCTTTAAAGGCTGGAAATGTAATGCCGGCTTTCAGGGTATTGTCATTAGAGAGCCGGATGGCAATATAAAAAGAAGTTATAGTTGTCACGATCAGCCTATTGGACATATTGAGGATGATTTTCAAATTTTTAAAGAACCAAAAGAGTGTATGACTCCGACCTGTGTTTCAAGTGTCGATAGCAAAATTCCCAAAATAAAGGTTTAAACCTTGAATCACGATATCGTTTTTATTTCTTACGATGAAGAAAATGCCGAAGAGAACTGGAAAAAGCTTCTCACAAAATATCCACAATCAAAAAGAGTTCATGGTGTTAAAGGTATAAGAGAAGCTCACCATGAAGCATCACTTTTAGCAGAGACTAATTTTTTTTACACTCTCGATGGTGATAATCAACTTTTAGACTCTTTTAGTTTTAACTCACCAGAAAATCTTGAGACGGATTCTATTTATGTGTGGAGATGTTTGAACCCTATAAATGGACTTGTATATGGCTTTGGTGGACTTAAACTATGGTCAAAAAAAACATTTTCAAACTCATTAAAAAAATTTCAAGACCATGCCACAAATGCGACCAAAAAATATATCGTCATAAACGAACTCGGATCAAAAACGCTATATGCAACGTCACCCTACCCCGCCTGGAGATCTGGTTTTCGTGAAGCAACTAAACTTTTTAATAATATAAAAAAACAAAAAGATAATGTCTCATTAGGTAGACTAAATTCTTGGATCAATGTCGGCACACATACTGACCTTGGTCAGTATGTTATTAAAGGGGCTAGACAAGGACTGCTTTTTGCTCTGGAAAACAATGAAGACGTTATTTCTACAAAAATAAATGACTTTAATATACTTAAAGATTTATTTGATCAAAATATCAATGATGATGATGTTGAAATCTTTCAAAGACTCCTCGATAATAAAATAAGCGTTAAAAACTTAACACCAGAAGAAAGTTATGAGGAATATTCTGAAAATATTTCAAAGTGGAAAGATAAAATTTAATATAATTTTATTTTTATTTATTCACTGCCTATACGCAAACAACAGCGTACACGTAGACCAATACTCAATAACAGGTGCTGAAAGCATTGCAGATGTAACAAAAGTTGATCAAAAAATATTTAAAGAAATACTCGAGGGCAAATTTCTTAACAATCAGCTGACCAGTAAGCTTGAAGAAATTCTCTCTTTCTATCGAAATAATGATATCACAGAAAGCTTTTCTTATTTCAACCGACTCATGACTACAGTTTTTAAATTAAATCGTGATAAATCTCTAAAGAAAGACTACAAAGACCAACACATCGTTTTACTTGCCGAGCATGCACTTAAGATTGCGAGAAGTGAAGAGTTTTCTAATTATCAAACCCTTCCCCTAATGAATGATGATGATTTATTTAAAAGAAGACCTCTTATTAAAAGCGCCATTACCGATAGCCTTAACCTGAGTCGTTTAGTCTTATTGAGGATTTCCGGAAAGAATGAGCGCTATGAAAGGTTCAATAAGAACGTACCCTCAGCACTGAAAAAAAATTGCTCATATCAAATCGAGCTTGCAAAGTTTTACATTTCACAAGGAAACTTCTCAAAAGCAAAAATCTTAGGAATAGACAAAGTTCTGTTCAACAAAAAATCAACGACCGTCTGTAAAGATATTGCCAACTTTCTCAATAGCTTTATTTACATTTTAGAAGGAGATTATAAAAACGCTCTTCAGATCAAAAACTTACTGTCTAATAATCAATACACAGAGGGCATGAAAACTATTATCGATCTCAATAGCAATATAAAGACAAAGCCAAATGTCGCACTAAAATATGCAAAGAAGCTCTTTTCACTGTCTAAGCTTTCTCGACTTTCTGTCACGATGGTTAACTTCAATTTTGAAGTATTAAGAGCATCTATTCTTCTCAAAAACAAAGAGCTTTTTTCTATCTCTTCAAAATATACCAAAAGTATTTTAGATAAAAGAAAAAATCTTAGTCAGAGAGACCATAACTTTTATAACCTCTTAAAGCATTTAGGGGATCATCATCTTTATAAAAAAAACCTAAAACAAGAGCTTATCAAAGAATATAAAGCCAAAGTTGAATACCAGTATGGCACAAACTCTTATTACTTTAACACGATCAATAAACTAAATTAGTCAAATAACTTATTATTTAATACTTTCTTAAAAAAATCTAAATCGTTTATAATTAGAAAATGAGAATAGTGAATAACTCAAGTGTGTTTAAACTAGATGAAGAATCATCTATTTTTAAACAAAATACAGAATACTTAAATCTTTTAACGGGCCTAATTTGTACTCTTTTTTGTATTTATAGCTATTTTTTAACAGAAAGAACCAGTTATGAGCTCACAGTAAAGGTCGTCATTATTTTAAGCGGGATACATGGGGGGCTATCCTATTCAAACTTAATTGTTGTAAAAGATGTACGGGAAATTTTATTTAAAAAGCAACTTAGCAATACTCTATTAAAACTTTTCTATGCAATACTCTTTATTTCTGTACCCCTCGTTGCCTTTGAATATTATATAGGAAAAAACCACTCCCAAGAGTCTTTTATTTTCTTTATCAGAAACTATATTATTTCTTATGCATCAATCGGCCATTACTATAAACAGCTTATTGGTTATAATGCTATTTACAATGAAAATAAAAGAAGTAGCTTTAAAAATAAAACTTGGCTAAATGAAGAGCGAAGTCTTCTCAACGTTGCAAACCACATTGCCATACTTGTGTTCCCCGTTAGCTTTTCTGAAATTGCTATCAGTAATTTTAAAATAAAAGAATTAACACCTATTCTAATTTTAATTCCAGCTTTCATACTAATTTACATAGCCATAAAAAATTATCATATATCAAAAAATAAAAGCTTATATCTTTTGAGAGGGATATCCTTTACCTTCTTCTATCATAACCCTATCTCGATAGCTGCGAATAAAATCATCCACTCTATTGAGTACCTACTTTTAAGCCAAAAGATTCTCTCCCATGAAAAAACAAAATTCAGTACAACAATTTTATACAATTTATTTATTATATTTTTACTAGTTTTTATTGCTATTTTTATACGCTGGGGAATTGAGTATTATCCCATTTTTGATTTTGAAATAAACCTTTTCTTATATCTTCATTTAGGTTTGAGTATAACTCTTCATATTTGGGCAGATAATATTTTTTACTCAATGAAAAATCCTGAAATTAGAAAAGTCCTAGGGCCGAGATTAACCTATAAGTCTAAAGATTAATTTCTCTAATATATGAGTCTATTTTATACATCTCTTGCATTTTATTATTGAAATTCATTATCCCCATGTCGTTGATGGTTGGATAAATCAAAGAAAGTTCATCTAATGTTTGTTCTAGATTTTCATACAAGGTAGCAAGATATTTCGGTTGCTTTACTAAATAGTTCACATTTTCTAAAGAGCTTACAATATCATTATCACTTAAAAATATTTCATCAAAAGATCGATTATGCCAAGACCATATTTTTGAAAATAAAGGCATTTTTTCAAGATTTTCTTTAAAGAGTGCGTATTGTTCTCTTACAGAAAAATCAGACTCTCGCATATCACTAAAAGCCAATCGGCTATTACTTAACAATGAGTACCAATACCAAATAGAATAAATTTCTCTCAATTCTTCTGTTGAATAGGAATTACATTCTACTATCGTTTCAAATTGATAAAACAACTCACCTTTAGAGTTAACGTCAAAGCTCTTATCCTTAAGAGAGTGATACTCTTTGAGAGGCTGAATTATAAAATCCTGAGAAATTTTAAACTCTCTACTTACAATACCATGCCTCTCTCGAAATTCTTTTGAATTCATGGGAGTATTATTTAACATTTGTATTTTATAGGCCCTGGTTGTCCCCGTTGCCAAATCAACTTCTTTTTGAAAGTTATCTAACCAACTCTCAACCGTTTCTCCCGGCATACCTAAAATTAGCTCTGTCGCTGATTTATAAACACCAACTTTTTTAATTATCTCGTAGAACTTCTTATTGTCGATATTATCTCTCTGGGAAATTCTTAAGACTTCAGGAGTATGACTCTGGATACTAAATCGATAATTCTTTCGTTCTTTATCTTCAAGCTCTTCGTGCAATACCTTTAATAAATCAATGACATTTTCACCAGGGTTTTTAGTAACACAAAAATCAACATAAAAATGTCTTCCTAAATCTTTTTTATATTGAGCAAGAAAACTTATAAACTCTGAATCTCTTTTAAACATCCCAAAATTTGCATCAGCAAAGTAAACTCTCTCGACAGATTCATTTTTTAGAACTTTTTCCAAACTTTCATAAACAACATGATCATCGAGACTAAAAACTCTCGAACGAGTTAAGCTACCCCAATCACAAAATGAACAGCTATAGGGACATCCCCTATTCGTCTCAATGATCATCCCCAGATTCTTATTATTTTGAATGATGGAATCAAAAATACCTTCGAGATATGGCGATGGTGCTTTATCTAAACTGAACGCATTGTTTCTATTACTAACACGAAACCAACTTTCTCCATATGTCTCATCGATTTCTTTGTTTTTACCTTCACTTATAGACAATAAAACATTTTCAAACTTTTTTTCACCGGGGCCAGGAACAAAAAGGTCAACAAACGTTCTCTCACTTTTATAACTAATCGTATCGTCAATATTCTCAGGAACATTTGGGCCACCATAAATAACTATACCATTTGGCTTTATCTCTTTAAAACGTTTAGCAAACTTATCGTTATAATCCTGATTCCATATATAATTACTCAAGCCAAGGATATCTACATCTTTAAAAACTTCATCTGAATAATCCGTCATTTTATAGAGAGGTTCTTTAAAATTAAAATTATTCGAAATTATCTCATTATTTTTAACATAAGAGATGAGACATCCTACGGGATAAGGAATCCAATTATAGTAGGGGATTGAAAATGTAGCGAGCTGTACATTTTTCAATAGGCTTCCTCTTGATAATTTTGAAAATCAACTCTTTTAATCTTTTGTCCCAGTTGCTCTTTGAAAATAATTATATCTTTATACTTCTCGATAGATTCACGAAGAAGCTCTTCACCTTTTTCGGTGTATTCCCCTTCCCAGGGTGCACCAATACAAATTGTATACTTATATTCTGAAGAAACATTTTTCATCCCGTGTGCTGAAGCTCCATCAATGACATAAGTATTAAAGTCTTTTGGTATATAAACTTTTTCACTTTCTCCACAAAAATAGAGCCCCTCTATTTCACCAGAGACAACAACTCTCAACTTAGGTTTATATTTATTAAGCTCATCTTCTGCACAATCATAGTGCTCATTCATGATATTACCCGGAGCTGTTTTTAAAATAGTCACTCTTCCCATGGGTTTAATAATTTCAAATATTTTTTCTTCAAGAAAAGCTTTAAGAGCTGGAGTTTTATCAGCATTTTCTGTCCACTTTAATTCTAAGTTTTTATTACTCCAAAGCTCTTTCTTAGAATTTTTTGCCCCGCCACCACTGTAGATACTGCACATTTCTACTTTTCTATACTTATCGTAAAACCAACACTCGCTACCGAGATGATCTAGCTCATCTTTGATGGCCGAAATACGCTCATGCAGAACCCCCAAATCCAAAGGAAAATAAACAGGAGAAGAATTGAGAAAATCATTAGTATCCATCACTTAATTTTAGCTTAATTATGCCCATACTTAATTGCAAGATAGGTCATTTTTTTGATATTCTATTAGCAGAGAATAACGCCATGGATCAACTAACAAAACTAACAGAGAACTTAACTTTCGAATGGCAGAATAATGAGTTCGAACTTAACCCAAACACAATGAGCTTTCTCCATCATTGGAATTTTGGAACGAGTACTCAGTACTACAAAGATAAAAATAAGTTCATTATCCTCCCAAACAAAAGTGGTGAACTCGTGAAAATAACAGATATAAATGGCGCTTTAGATAAAGCCCTAGAAACCTATAATATCTTCACTGAAGAGCTAATGAACGGAAATAATGATGAGTAGATCTCAGTTTATCGCATCAAAAAAAGAGAGGGTACGTGGCACTGGACCCGCAAGAGACCGCCTCCCAAACTTCTATAAAATCATGAATGTTGAAAAAGAACTCATGAATGAAATTGTCAAAATCGTCGACTCCAATCTAGAAACAAATGACATTTATGGAAGTGACTACAGTGTTTCTAAGTATTGTGACTTAAGGGCCATGCTCCCAAGAGAGCACGTTAACATACTACTCCAAAAGCCAACCGAAGGCTCGGATGGAATGAACCAAAAAGAATATACCAACCTAACTCAATATGGTGAGAACCCAGTCATTAAGAATTTTTTAAATAGTGAATTTCCTGGCTGCTATAGAGCACGAATCGCTGTACTAGCACCAAAGTCATCGATTGACTGGCACATTGATATGAATACGAGAGTAAGCTGTCGCTTTCATCTTCTTATTGAAAATAAAGATATTAACTTTGAAGTAAATAGAAAGGGTGATATCGCTTCGATACCTTTTGAAGAAGGATCACTATTTTTTACCAATACGGCCTACCCTCACAAAGTTACTAACAATAGTGATAAAAGAAGGATCAGTCTCTTACTTGATATCGACTATGAAAACATCGCCGACAAACTTCCCCTTCTGGAAGATCAATGAGTTTTGAGTCAGAGCTTCGTGTCGTCACTAAAGAGGATTTTTCAACTTACAAAAATTCATTTGATAATATCTTAGATAAAATACAAAAATCTAATGACCCCAACAAATTAAACTACACGCCAAAAAGATTTCCTCTCGATGAGCAAGAGGAAGTTACTCTCTTACTTTATAAAAATGAAGTTGTTGCCTTCTCCACTTTATTTCATAGGGATATTTTTCCAGACAGAGTCTCAAGGGCACTTAACAGAATGTGGAAAGATCCAAGTATACGGTTTCTCGATAGGCCATACTGGGTAGTTTCAAGGAAAATGCTGCTTCCGCAAATAGAGGCAGCTAAATCGTTGAATAAAAAAGCCATTTTCATTTCTGTACAGGGCGAAAGGTCAAATTGGCTAAGAAGATGGGTCAGTGAAGCAAAGAAAGACATCCCTGGTTGGCAAATTGCATCAGGAGTGAGAAAAGTTGCTAATGGAGACGACCCTTTATGCTGGCAACATGTCGCTTACCTTCCGCTAATCGAGCATTTTGAGTTAGAATTACCCATGAAAAGTTTTGCACAATGGGAAAAAGAGTATCATGAATTTAAAAATCTCTAATTCCAATAAATTAAGAATTTTCCATATTTTTAATCATGCTATGCTTGTTTATGCCTTCGTTTATGGTTCGTGGTGGATGTGGATACTTTCTTTTCTCATTTGGAACATCATTGGCTCCATTGGTATCTCGATTGGATATCATCGCCTGCTTTCTCATAAAAGTTTTCATGCCTCTGATTTTTTTATCAAACTTTCTTCTTTAGTTGGTTGTCTTGCAACTGGAGGTGCCCCCTTATCATGGGTTGGAGCTCATAGACTTCATCACTTAGAACCGGATGGAAAAAAAGATCCACACTCTCCCATCAAAAAAGGATTTTTTAATGTCTATTTCCACTTATGGGGAAAAGTTTATATTCCCAGAAAGCTAGTTCAAGATTTATTAAAGTCAGACTTTCAAAAGTTTCTATATAAAAAATACTTTTTAATTCTCTCACTTTGGGTCGCCTTACTCTACCTTATCGATCCTTTGGTTGGCGTCTTTGTTTACAGCGTTCCCGCAGCTTTAGCCTTTCACGCCTTTGGCTTAATCAATACTCTTGGTCATCGTAATGGCTACCGAACTTACAACGTGAATGACACTTCAACCAACAACTTTCTTGTAAATATTTTCACTTGCGGAGAAGGCTGGCACAACAACCACCATAAATTCCCCTCACATTATAGAATTGGTCTGAAGAAGTCTGAATATGATCTTTCTGCTTTTCTTATTGAGAAGTTTAAACTTTCAAGAAAACCATTACCCAAGCTTCCTAAATCGTTTACCACTTAACATGTTTTAAATTAAAACAAAGTCGATAAAGAAGTCTTTCAACCTCTCTCGATACCGCTGTTCTTTTATGAAGCCCCATCACCTGATCGTTAAATATAACATCGCCGGGTTGCCATTTATGTTCATAAATATATCTTTTTTGAAAAACATGGGCTTTTAATTTTTCCACTACAACAGAATCAACTGTATCACCTTTATCATCTACCAACCTTTCAATTAGTGGATAGCAAAAATAAAGTGCTTTATCTTTAGTGTAGCGATGCTCACAGACTAGTGGTTTTTTTGCTATCCCATAATCTGTATCAAGACCTCTCTTTTTTTCAGATACTCCTGAGAAAACTTGATATTCAGGATCATCCTTAGACAAGTCGTAAAATTTTTCTTTATGAGATACATCAAATCTTATCTCTGAAGTTAATGTTTCATAATATTTCTTATCTTCATCAGAAAGTTCTTCAAAGGCCATCTTTGTGTTTACAAAAGAAGTATCTCCACCCAAACCAGGCTTTTCACAATACAACATAATTAAGTCTTGATCTGGATTACTTCTGGTATTTCCATTCGAATGCCAACCAAGCTCGAGATCTGCAAACACCCCAAGTTTTTCACCTTTTTCACTTCTCTTATTTGTTACTAAACAAATTTCTGGATACTCATCATCAGAGAAAAAAAACTTTCTCTTATGTGCTGAGCCCAATGTAGTGTAAATTTCAATTAAGTTTTTTTTAGTAAGATTTTGATTTCTTATTAAGATCGTAACATTTTTACAAGTAAGCTTAGCAATTTCATACAATTGCTCCTTGCTCGCATTTTGAAGATTTATTTCAATCTCCAAAGCTCCGCATGGACTAATTTCATTAATTTTCACAAGAATAAAGATTAGATAATATTAACTTTAATATGCCTATTTGGTCCTGCACCAATTTCAACAACGTGCTTACCATTGCTCGTTACTTTATTTGCAAAAGTAAGAACATCAGATTTCTTTAAAACACCCGACTTAAGTTCTGTTTTAAATCCTCTTTGATCAAACTCTGAAAACATCATGTCACCGTTACATTTATTATAACAATCATCATGAATTTTTTTACTAGACCAAATATTTATAACTTCAACACAATTGTTACCTACGTTAGCAACCTTCGCTCTAAAAACTAGATCTTTTGATTTATATAGTTTTACAATTTCGTCAGAGTGCTTTTGCCAGAAAGTACTTTTAAGATAAGAAAACAAAGACCTCATTCTATATTTTCCATCGTCTAAATAGTTTTCAACAAATTCTTCATTTTGTTTTTTATCTTTCATTACGATCGTTCTCACAGTGAAAAAATATTCATCATACTTAAGGTTCTCTTCACTTAGTTCCAGCATCGTTTCAACTCCCAAAATCGAACCAGATGAAACAGTACCTACAACTCCAGCCATTAGTTTTTTAATAATTGATCTTCTCGTATTCATAGTTTTCACCTAAGTTTACTTTAAATATTCTAACACAACTTCAGAAATACGCTCAATGAGAACATTTAATTCCAATGACTTATGACCTCACAAGCACCTGAAATTACTTAATTTCTAGAAATGATCCGTATGAAGACTCCCCCTAGATCCAACTCCCACCATCTATTTGAAAATACAGGGTTATTGGGATCTTTGTGGTGATTAGCATGCCATCCTTCACCCCAAAGCAAATACCCGAGAAAAAAGATATTTTTACTTTTATCGGGAGTACCTTCTACCTCATAGCCAAACATATGAGTCAGTGTGATGATAAAGCTCCCCATATTCCAAAGTAAAAAAGCTGGAAATAAATAGAGATAAACAACCGCAAAAGGCTCTATCAAAAAACATATTAAAGCCCAAACCATATTTATTTTAAAATAATGTTTATGAATAAAAAGTAAAAATCTATCTTTTAGTAAGTCTGTAACATATTTAACTTTTACCGGACAAAACATACTTCCCCACTGGGCTTTCAAAAAACCAATTCTTTCGGGACAATGAGGATCTTTATCCGTATCTGAAAAACGATGATGCTCTCGGTGAACAGCAGCCCATGCAATAGGGCTTCCCGTCAATCCAAATACAGCGCAAAGTGTTCCGAAGTACCAAAACCAACGCGGAGCTTGCCAAGATCGATGAGATAAAAGCCGATGATATGTCATCGTCATCCCAAAACAACCAGTAAAAAAATAAACAATAAAACCTATAAGATACTCTTCAAAAGAGGCATAAATAATCATTGGCACCAAACTTAGATGAGCTATCAATTGAAATAAAAATAATTTTTGAGGCGCTGAAATCATAGTAATTATTTATATAAAGCTTGAAACAAATATATGCTAGCATTAATAGTACACATTTCAACCATCAGGTTTTTATATGGCCCAGGTAGTTATATTTACAGATAGCAATGGTGCTCTTGGTTTTGGCAGATATGCCGGCCCCTACCGCATTGCTACAGAATTAAGACAACTCAATATTTCTGTTCAGGTTATAGAATTTTTCGCAGAATTCAATCAATCTCAACTCTTTTCACTTATTAATAGGCATGTAAACCATGAAACCCTTTGGGTTGGCTTTTCTACAACTTTGATTTCTCCCAACTGGAATAATAAAAAACTAATCGAACTTATAAAGGGTGAAGGTTATACAAATAAAAACATGATAGCGAACTGGGAAAGAGGTCAGTTCCCAATGCATGAAAATGAATCTGAAGAACTTTTAAAGTATATAAAAAGTAAAAATAAAAATATAAAGCTTGTTATCGGTGGAGGAAAATCTCATCAAAGAGATTCAGACCTCATTGATTATTATCTTCATGGCGAAGCCGATAACTCTGTTGTTGCCCTTACTCAGTATCTTTTGAAAAGTAATCCAAACTTAAAAACACAAAAGATAAACAATACGATATGTATTCACTCTAGCGACTATCCCGTCGATACGATCTCTTCGATCAAGTGGCATGAGTCTGATCACATTTACCCAAATGAACATTTACCAATTGAAATTTCACGTGGGTGTGTCTTTAAATGTAAATACTGTAGTTTTAAAAACTTGGGTCGTGGTTCTGACGAACTTATTAAATCTCTCGACGCTTTTACAAATGAAGTGAATGAAAACTATCAGCGCTTTGGAACAACTGGGTATATGTTTTCTGATGATACTTTTAACGATAGCCGGGAAAAGGTTTTTTCGTATGCTAAAGCTGCGAGCTCACTAGATTTTGAGTTAGAGTGGGCAGGTTATTGTAGGGCCGATCTCTTCTACGCTAATAAAGACACTATCCCAACTATTCTGGAAACAGGGTTACGCTTTGCTAATTTTGGAATTGAGACCTTGAATCAAAAAGCAGGAGCTGCTGTAGGAAAAGGCCTTTCTCCACAAAAAACAAAAGATACATTGTACAAATTAAAAGATACCTGGGGTGATCGAGTTATTATTAGCTGTAACTTTATAGTAGGCTTAAGACACGAGTCAGAAGAAAGTATCTGGGAAACGTATGAATGGCTCGTATCAGATGACTCTCCTGTCGATTCTTTCAACTTCCACCCTCTTTATCTCGTTCACGACTATGCTGAGTCACTTGATCAAACAGCTAAATTTACCAATGAGCTTGGCCTCATGCCTCACAAATATGGCTATCTCTATAATCCCGATAATGGCTACTGGAAGCATGAGCTCATGGACCGGGACCAAGCATTTAAAATTGTCGATAAAATCTATACTTTGAAATCGACAAAAAACAAAACCCTCGCAAACAGATCTGGTTTTTATTCACGGCTACGTAATTTGTCTTTTGATTATCAAGACCTAAGAAATGAAACAAACTCTTCTAATAATAATTTTCTAGAAGAGATTGCCAGAAGAAAAGAAAACGTTATCAATGATTACTTTTTAAAAGTTACGAGATAAAATTCTTATTACCAAAGATTTCATTACGGCAATTCTCACTTTTACAATAACATCTACTTAAAACAAGTTTGTCTTTTTCTTTTAAATTAGAATAGTCGATACAAATTTCTTCTTCGGGCATAATATCTTTGATAGCAACGAATTTTTTTTCTTCTTTAAGTTCCACATTTGGTGCGCAGGAATGATTTACAAAAGTTGGCTGACATCTTAGCTCCGTATTTTCTCCCATAGGCATAAATCCTGACTTAAATGACTTCTCTGCCAAAACTCCACCGAGTGTACAAACAACTTCCCCATTTTTAATTTCTTCCTCACAAAATCTCCCTATCCCATGAATACTCGATTTTTTAAATGAGGTTTTGAAATGCCAAACGTTGGGTTGCTTTTCTATGGAAAGAACCTCCTCAACATTTATGTCCTTCCCATCGTGAGCATAATAAATCATATTTTCTTTTGGTAACCATAAGAAGTTTTCATCAAGTTTTTTTTCATAAACATACTGAAGGAAGTCTGACTTTTTACTCACTCGAAACAATAAATCATTTCTTAATTTAAAGCTTTTATAAATTTCATATTCCTCTTCTAAACCACTTCTTCCAATTTTTCTTTCGTGTTGATAAAGAACATTAAGAATTTTCTTATTAATGTCATTCGTCCAATAAAGAGATTTAAAGCCCGTTTGCCTGGCCCATTCAACTTGCTGTCGAATCATTCTGAATCCGGCATTACAATGCCTAAATTCTCTTAATACATGAAAACGACAAATCCGAGCAGCAATGGTCATATCATTCGTATAGTGACTTGCCTCACATACTGAAATACTCGCAAGTTTATCATTACAGAATAATAAAAGAGTTAAGCCTTCAAGTTTTTCGGGGTCAAATTTTTCAACTGTTAAACTATCGTTGCCTTCTATAAATGTTTGCTTTCGAAAATCCTCAATTAATTCTCGATCTCTTTTTTCATATTCTCTGACAGTGTAAACAGTATCCATAAGGTAAATTTATCATTTTAATATCTTCAATGAATAGTTTGTAATATAGTTATATTCAATGAAAAGCTCTTTTTATTGCATCGATTCAAGCCGTTTAGTGAAAACAAAATTACTCAAAGAAGTTGAGCAAAAGCTACAAGCATCACTACAGCCTTACAGTTTCACCCAAAACACGCATAACTATCAAGAAATGCTCACCCTTTGGAATAGCCTTGCTGAACATTCTTATATCTGGCTTGAAAAAGTCATCCCTAATATTCGAGAACTAAAATATATTTACTTTACCAATGGAATAACTGGAGCATTAAATCTACTTGCCTCACTAGATGACATCGCGTTACTAAGAGGAGATTACCATTGGCTAAACTTACTAAAGCCTAACTCTCATTACGGCCACATCAATGAAATACCCAAAAATAAAATAATTTATCTTTCTCAGCCTTTTGCTGCAGATGGAAATATTTTCAACTTAAATAAAATATTATCTGAAAGCTCCCATCAATTATTAATTGATGGTGCTTATATCGGAAGTACTTCAGAAGAAGTAACATTTTCTCTTCCAAATAATACTAAATACTTCACTTTTTCACTCTCAAAGGCTTTTGGTCTAGGCAGTGTTAGAGCTGGCCTCTTGTTTTCATCTACCCCCATAGATGCCCTTGAAAAGCTTCATCAAGCAGCCTATTTGCCACAGTTTAAGCTTGAGATTATGAGCTGTATTTTCAATAATTTCTCACCTTTTTACTTACACCAAACTCTTCATCAGCTGCAAAAAGATGTCTGCAATCATCTCGAAATTGAGCAAAGTCACAGCGTTATACTTGGTTACACAAGTGATGATAAATATAAAAAATGGCAACGCGACAATGGGGTTTCAAGGATTTCTCTAACCCCCTACTTTGCACAACATACTCCAAATCTATTTGCAGTGTAGACCCGATGAGCTATAATCGCTAATATGAATGCGAAAAAAAGAACAAAATATGAATTGCCCGTTTGCTGTCCAATACCCGGCTTTCGTTTTGATATAGAAAGACTAGTTCAAGAAGTAAAAAAAATCGAAGAGCAATTTGTCGATGTCGTTTCTGCCAACAAGCTCTTTTGCTCTAATAACCTACAGCTTGTCGATAACGTTTATAATAATTTCGAACAAATTACATTAACAACTTATAATGGCCCCGCTATTGAAGAAGTCTCAAAGGATGTTTGCCAACATTACTCTGAAACCTTAGGTGATGATGACCTTAAAGGAATTTCTAAAATTGGTGCCTACCGTCTCAAAATAAAAAAAGAAAATCTTCATCCAGCCTTAAATGAACATAATTACAATTTTCCAACTGAGCTTTATAAAAACAGTTACTTTGAAGAAATCGTCAATATGTTTAAATCTAAAGCTATTCGTGTCAGATTAACCAAACTCAATGGTAATTCATCAATTACACCTCATATTGACTACGATCCAAGTTATGCCGTTAGAGTTCTTGTCCCTATCATTTCTAATGACCATGTCATAAATAAGTTTTGGGTAAGAGGAGAAGAGAAGTCATACAACCTTCCGGCTAATGGAGATGCTTATTTTCTCAATACTGGATTCAAGCACTCTGTAGAAAACAATAGTGATCAAGATCGTATCTGTTTAATGTTTAGCTTAGAAGATCAAGAAGATATCGCTCATCTTTAATTGCAATATTTGTAGTCAAAAGCTGTTCGATAAAGCAATCTATCGCCGGAAAAGTCGTTCCTTTTGTGTAATGAGTGAAGCTGGTCACTAAAGACAATATCTCCCTTACTCCAGAGATGATCATAAATATACTCATCTTTAAAAACTATCTTTTCTAATCTCTCTAAAAGACTTTTCTTTTCGCAAGTTAAACCAGATAGATCTCTAAAGTTTTCAACAAAATGATGTGGAAAATATAAACCATTCTTTTCAGTAAATGGGTGTGACATGACAAGTGGTTTTTCAACGACATCTAAATTTTTCAAAACTTTCATTTCAAAATCAGAATCATCAAATTTATAAAACTTATTATTTCGAAACTTTAACTGCAAAACTAAATTTTCAAATTCACTTTTTTCAGATTCACTTAAGTTTTGATATGCTCTTCTCGTATTCACCCATCTCGTTACGGAGCCATCTGCAGGTTCAACACAGTATAGACCAACACATATTTCTTTTAAGTTTGGAATACAAACACCATTGCTATGCCAACCAATTTCACCATCTGCAAAAAGTCCTGTTTTTTGTCCCTCATTATCCCTTCTATTTGTCACAAGAAATAAATCCGGAAATTCTGGGTGAGTATATTGCTGCCTCGGTTTACGCAACCGGCCCATTTTACGACATAAATCAAGAAACAATTGAGGTGCTAAATCTTTAACAGAAGCCTTAACTACCAAATGCTGGCAAATCAAATCTCGTAGCTCAGGGCCAGATATATTTAAGAGCTCTTCATAATTTAATTCACCTAAATTATATGCTTCAAAACTACTCAATCTCTCACCTTTTCATAATTAAAAGCCAATCGATATAATAACCGATCACCCTGAACCTTACTTCTCTTATGAAGAGAGTGCAACTGATCGCTAAAAACGAGGTCACCTTTTTCAAAGGATATATCTGTCATAAACTCTTCTTTGAAAACTCTTTTTTTCAATTCTTCTAAAAAATCTTCTTCACTTATCTCACAATCACTAGGAAGGTTCACCTTTTCTACAAAATGGTAGGGAAAATATAATCCCTTCTTTCGATCTAATGGATGTTCATAGACAAGCTCTCTTATAAATCCACTCGTTTTTTGAAATGCTTTATACTCATTCGAATTTTTACTTAGGTTATAAATTCTGTTATTTTGAAACTTTATGTTTAAACTGACCTTCTCTGCCAAGTCCCTGTAATCTTCCTCTAATTCTTCAAACGCTTTTCTTGTGTTTACCCATTTGGTAATTGTTTCTTCTCCGGGCATTTCACAATACAAAGCTACACAAGAATCAAAAATATTTTTACGGCTATTGCCATTTGAATGCCAACCCAACTCTTCTTCGCCAAACATTCCGATGAACTCACCTTTCTCGTTTTTCTTATTCGTAACAAGCAAAACTTCAGGCACACTCTTATCTGCAAAGGGAACACGCAGTTTTTCAACCCTACCTATACGGTTAGCAATCATAGCAAGTTCAGACTTATTTAAATTTTGATTTTTAAATACAACAAGAATATGCTGGCACAAAAACTTAGCAAATTCTTCTGGACCGATAGTCTCTATAAATTCTAATACATTTAGGTTGAGTTCAACACCGAAAGAACTTAACTTTCTATAAGGAAATTTGTCTTTATTCGAATCAAGGGACTCTATCAAGCCTGCCAATACCTGAGATTAATTTTCATTTCTTCTAATTTCTGAATTATATTGTGCTTTTTATAGATTCGTAAAACTTCTTGATTAAACTCTAAAAAGTCAGTTTTTCTTTTGAAAACAACATTCCATGATTGAATATTATCAAAGTTTGCCATTTTACTAGAGGTAATTTTACCAGCATTTATAAACGTTCTTATTAGTTTATCCTGCTCGACAAAACCTTGAATACGCGATCTCGCCAAAAGAAACCTATCCAACTCGTCTTTATTTTCAAATTGAGTTTTAATCTGGCTTTTATAGTTTTCCTCACTCGCTCTAATACTCGTCAGCGGCATCAAGTATGCCAAACCAAAAAAACCTTTCAAAATCAATTTTCTTCTATCTGTAAATTTCATAACTATCTCGATTTCCGTCTAATACATATGATAACACGACTTCCCTTTTCTAAAGCAATAAAAAAAATAACATAAAATCAAGAACTTAGGCTTAATCGTCAAATATTAGTGTATAATTCAATATTATGCTCGCTAAGAATGGATTTATTTTCAGCCCCAAAATTGACACATTTTACTCATGGGGAGTTCTTCTACTGCTTCTTACCGCTTTTCTATTAACTGATTTAAACTTTCACTCTGAGTACGAGTCCCTTAAGTATGTGCTTTTAATAGGAATCCCGATCGAAATGGCCCATGTTTGCTCAACCTTTATTCCACTTATGGCGAGGATGAAAAAAAATCAACTCAACCTAAATAAAGTTCTGCTAATATCAACTTTAACAATAATGCTTCTCGTTTTTTTCTATAGTGTAACTTTTGAGCTCTTTATTACCTGCCTCGCTTTTTTTGCAATCTTTCATATTTTTAGACAACATTATGGTTTTTTTATGGTTTCAAGGGCCAAAACGAAAGATCAATCTTCAAGAATAATAGACAATATTTTTTCAATAAATATAATGCTTTTTCCTTTATTATGGTGGATATCAGATCATAAGCCTTTTGCTCAATCTTATTTTCATCGAGATGACTTTATCACTGGCATACCAATCGAAATTGCCAACATATTACATGCCTGTCACCTTTTGATAATTCTCTTTTATATTTTTTATCAATTCTATCTAAAGTATAAAAATGTATCTCTTAATTTATTCAAACTTTCAAATATGTTTAGTGTTTGGACTTGGTTATATTTATCAATTGTTATTTTAAAAAACCCTGATATTTTTTGGTCTTTTTTAATTATCAACCATGGTCTTTTTTATATCACCTACTCTCATTTAGACTACGGTTATCAAAAAAACCCAAGTATGAAGAAAATCTATTTCAACTACTCTTTTTTTGCAATCTCAATCCTGCTGGCCATAATATGGTATGTCTCAAACAATATGGTCATTAAACCTAACTTTGACCTGAAGCATTGGAGCATGGCTTTTGTGTGGGTACCACTAATTGTTCATTACGTTTTTGACTTTTTTATATGGAAAAAACGTTATTCACCATTTAACAGTAGTCTTGCAAAATGATCGAAAGAAGAACATTTCTTACCTATTTAATTAGTCTACCGTTTACGCTTCAGACTTATGCTAAAGACAAAAAAAATGAATTAATTTTTTCTTCCTTTAAAAAGAAAGGTCATAAGTACGGCTTCTCTATTTTTAATCTAGAAAATCAAACAATTCAAAATATAGAAACGAAGTTTTTAATTCACTCATTTGTCTATAACAAATCTAGCAATATTCTTATAGGACTAGAAAAGAATGGTCCAAATATTTGTTTTATTACAGCCAACAAGGTCGGTCATATCTCCTACTATAAACTAGAAGAAAATATGCACTTTTATGGTCACGGAATAATTAACAAAGAAAACCAGCTAGTGGCCACCGCTTATAACACAAAAACTAATCAACACGGCATCGCTAATATAAATCTAAAAGACTTTTCACAACCAATACTGGTCTCGTCAGACTTTAAAAGTGAATTTCATGACATTATTTCGAATCGAAAAAATCATATCTTACCATCGGGAAATATTGTTTTTGTGTCTAATTATCATCGTTTTTTGAGTAACCATAATAGTCCTATTCTCGGTAATTTTGGCCATACTTTTAACTCTGGATCCATGGCCTTTTCAACGGTTATTAAGCAAAAGCCTCTTGGTGAGAGTGGTTGCTCTACTATGGCTTCAATTGATTTAGAAACATTTAAAACTAACGTTTTCGAAACAAGCCACAAACAAAAAGACACTTTAAAATATGAAATTCTTAGTATCTGTGATCACTCTGATTCAGATTATGTTATTACAACAGCACCTTGGGATAATCATATACATTTTTGGAATAAGTCTTCCTACAGGTGCCAAAATACATTCCAAATACCGTTTCCAACAGGTATTAGCTTTTCGAAAAAATTAAATTCATTTATTATTATTAGCAACGGAGGAGTTTTTCAAATTTCACTCAACCAGACATTACCCAAACAAAAAAAGCTATTTTCTAATACGTTTCCAAAACATTTAAAACCAAACAACTGGAAAGAATCCCGATACTTTCATTCTTACACATTTATAATATGAAAAACGCTAAATATCTTTTACCAATAATCACTATTATCTATATTACTTTTTTAATTTATAGCTCGTTTTGGACTTGGGAAGAAACAAGAGAACACATCGGTTGGGTAAAAAATATTCCTCAAAAAACAAACTTTAAAACGAGACACTTAATTAAATACTCCCTTCTTTCACTTCTTACTGTTTTTTCCTTTACAGTTTCTTTTAAGTTTTCATTAAAGAAATCTTTACTTCTATCTTTCGCTGCAAGTACTTTTCTGGGAATTTTCACTGAAGTTATTCAGTACTTCACACCTACGAGGATAGCCTCTCATATGGATGTTTTTTTTAATATTATGGGAACTTTAATCGGATTATCTTTTTTCTTAATTTATTATTTCTTTAGACGTAATAAAGTTCAACTCTGAGTATTCACCATTAAGTTTTATATCGATATTTTTAACATCATAAATATATCCATATTCATCAAATACCTTTAAGATCTCACCCTCGTTCAGTATATATTTTGGTAAACTTTTCTTTTCAATATTTATGTGAGTAAAACTAGTCTTTGATAGGTTTTGATAATCTGGATATTTCAGAATAAAAGAATGATCAGGGTATAGATACGATAGAACACCAGGAAGAAAGACTCTATTATAAATCTTTTCTACAGGTTTAATCTTATCATTGTCATTTAAGTTTATATATATTTTCTTTGATGTATTGCCTAAAACTACTTTATCAAAGCTTCTTTTTGTTCTTTCGACAATACTATCAAACCACTTGTACTTAGGGATAAGTACTTTTTGATGAAACTGATAAGAACCAAAGACATTAGTCCAAAATATTAATCCAAATAATACCTTCTTACGCTTTAAGTCTTTAAATAAAGCAACCACTAAAATTGAGGCAAAGGAAGCCGACCAGATCGGCGACTTAATTGTTACATCAGTAATTGTATGTTCTCTTAAAAAGCAAAAAGGTAAATAAGAAAACAACGTCATCGTAAATAAGAAAAATAGTGTTTTGTCTTTTTTCTTTATCAACCAATAAATAATTGGAACAAACAAAACAAAAAATAAAATTACATAATTATCCAATGAGACCATGGAGGAGAAAGAAGCTGCTCCACTATATAAAAAATATAACAAAACTCTATCTACACCAATGGCCATAAAGCCACTACTTGGAACTTCCCATACAAAAATTCTCATTACTGAATAAAGCCCTAATGGAAAAATTAAAACCAATGCTGAAATATAGTTTTTTAACAAAACTACAGACATAAGAGAGAGCACCAAAATAATTCCAACAACCCCTTCATGCAGCATAATCATAATTGCACTACATAAAAATAAAACCATATTTCCTAGCGAATTATTCTGTATATGATATTTGTACAAAAATAAAAACAACGTTGTAACAAAACCATATTTGGCAATAAGGCTTAAATCAATCTGCTGAGGTTGAAATCCATATGAACTTAAAAATATAAAGCTGCTAATTAAAGCGAGATCCCTCTTTGCGACGAACTTAAAACTAATCGAGTAAACCAAGTAGGAGTTCACAATCATTAAAGCAGCATTAATTATTTTATAACCCCAAACATTTACAGAGAAGAAGCTACCCAAAAGATAATAAAACCCAAAAAATCCTAATGGTCGATACTGATATCCATGTGTTTTGGACTCTGTAAGAAGAAACCAAAAGCGATCTAATGATATTTTCTCGTTAAAAGTATATAAGAACGCAAAATTATCTCCACCGTGATGTCCAAATACTCTAAAGATATATAAGTAGACAAGGCAAGAAATAATAATTAAAAGTATAGGGTCTTTTTTCTTAATCTGGTTATTCATATTTTTTGATGTTTTCACTCTATCTATTCTATAATCATATACGATGATTAATAAAGATACAGCTTTAGACTTTTTGGAATTTGGAATTACAACTAAAGGAAGTAGTCTTTTTCGTGACTATGAAACAGTACATCTCAGTCTCTACAATACATACCCCGATATTTTCAACTCACACTCTATAGATCAAGATTTAAAGCTACTGGCAAAAAAAATATATCAAAGCCTAGAAGCCTCAATTGATACTTTCGTAAGAAATGATTCTTTTGATGCTGTCGCACTCAGTGGGGGAGTCGATACAAGACTGATTTTATCGATTCTTTTAAAAAATCATCCATCTGTCCTTCATAATAAATACCTCTATACCAGAGTTCATCCAAATTTAGATAGTAATACAGACCAAGATGTAATCTTAGTAAAAAAACTAGCAAAGAAATTTAACCTTAATATTCAAATTGAAAAACCAAAACTTCACTCTAACGGTTATCTCATTCGAGATAATCAACAAAGTAAAACCTTATCTGGACTTTGGGGAGGCGAATTACTTGGAGGACAAGTTCGAGACAATCAAACATGTCAACTTCAAAGCATCCTTAATAGCACGAGAAATTCGCCGCTAAAAGAAGTACTAAACAATGAAATCTCATCAAATACGTTAAATGATAATACTAATTTTTTTATCTATTTTTTTCTATTACGTAATTCTAATATAACTTCTTTTTATCAAACACCTATCTGGCTTAAACCTAGCTTTGCAGAGTCAGTAGCCGTAACGCCATTTCTAGACGACCATTTTCTAAGCACTCTTACAAAATGTCCCGCCAGGCTTTTATATGACTATCAAATTTATCAATACATACTAGAGCATTACTGCACCGACCTCCTTGATATAGAGATTCTTAGTTATGGCCTTAAAGAAAATGATTTAATTACTCTAGTGAAACAAGGTACTAATGCCAAAAAAATTGCACGTGTAAACAATCTTAAAACTTACAACTCTCCTTTAAAGGATGAGCTCACTGAGTTTATTAAAGGGAATCTCCATTTGCCTTATTCAAAATACGCTTTAGAAATTATGCCTTATATCGATCCAGATAAGTTTTAATAGTGGCGGGTGCAGAGAGATTCGAACTCCCAACCTACTGATTTGGAATCAGCCGCTCTACCGTTGGAGCTATACACCCTTATGAGATCAGTGATTGAATCATATCCTATTGAAAATGTGAACTAAATATTCAAATGAGGCTTTGCATTAAATTTAACTATACTTATCTAAGTGTTCTAAATTTAGCTTTCCATCGACAATAATAACACCTCGATAAAAATCAACCGGATCTGCACCATGACCATAGTGTGCTTCATTTAATAAGAAGAGATTATTTCCAAAGTCATAATACTCCTTCTTACCATCTTCATTGATTACATATGGTCTTCCATTTTCTCCTGGCTTTTCAGAGATTGGTATCCGTAAGCCGAAATAATTTTGATCACTATGATATGTATTTTTTGGTATCTCTAATAGTTTATGAAACCAATCTTCTCCAAAATAGATCAACTCTTGAGAGCCCAAGAAAGTACTATATGAGTCTTTCAAATTAGAATAATTCGATCCCACAATCAAATCTCTATGAGTTGGAACTTCGTAGCCGGGCTTCTGAATAATGATCGCAATTCTTGTTATATTTACTAAGAAACCATTTAGTTTCGATAATAGCGATCTTACATTATCAACGCCAGCATTATCACCCCACACCCAATTTAATTCACTCATTCCACGAGCAAGGTATGAAAATCGACCTTGCTGATATTTACTTAAGATTGACGGAGGATTTTTTAAATATCTCATTCCCCCACTTATCCAAAATGATGGCACTAGCTCTTTTTCTGAAACTGCTTCTTGCTGTTTCACAATAACAGGATTAAGTATCTCTAATTGTTCTTCTGGCTTGATTTCTAAGTTTAATTTTTTAAATAAGTTACTCATTATATACTTTATCGATTATTTTTTTTAACTCAGGTAGTGATATCTCATATTTTAGATTTCTTTCTTCATCTTTTCTTTCAATATATTTTAAAATCTCCGGCAGCTCTAAGGCAGAACTATTGACTGCTAAGTTTGCCTCGATTGAAATTAAAAGATCATAGAAATACTTAAATTCACTAATGTTTTTAAAAGCATTCTTAAGATGGGTTATTTCTTCAAGAATAAATGCTCTTAAATTCTTAGGTGTATTAAAAATAGATAATTCGACAGGATCTACCAGTAAGTGAGGATAATACATTACTTTCTCTTTAAGCCTATCTCTTATTATTTTACTTAAATTTAAAAATTCTCTCAAATGAAAAATATTCAACAAACTAACCGTTGGTTGAAAATAAAGCCTCCGGATACCAAGAGTATGCAAATTGACAATATTATTAATAATTTCATCATTATTACAGGGGTAGCGTAAATATTGATTTGCCTCTCCCCAAGAGTCTATACTAATTCCAAGTATAATCTCATATGACTTGGCTAAGTCTAGAACTTCATCGTTTAAGCGGGTTAAATTTGTTAAAAACTGAAGTTTTAAAATTTGATCATTCGATAAAACTTCTCTTACTTTTGCAATTAAATGGAAATGTTCTTTAATCAAGAAAGGCTCACCACCTGCAAAATACAACAAAATATTCTTATCTGTTTTTTTTACTTCACTAACAATATTCTCTATTGCCTGATCTTTGTTTTGTTTTTTCCTTACAGATAAACCTTTTAATTTTGCCCAACTCGATGAATATTGTTCTGAACATCCGACACAAACTAAATTACATACACTTGAAAATCTAATATCAAAATATATGTAATCTTCGAGCTCATTTTCAAATCTACTATTTAAGTAATATCTTTGAGATTTCTGATTATTATTTTCAAGATCAATACACTTTTTACAATTTTCACTTATCCATTCACTAGCTAGATTCTGTCTAAAATCTAAAGATTGGTACTCTTTTGGAATTGAATGAATTGAAAGGTCGCAAGCCTTTGCATCATCACCCATATTATAGCAAGTAGCATTTTTTAACATTGCGCAATAATTATAATCTAGATGCATCTTTTCTTTCATTATTACAGTTTCAAGCAAAAAAAAAGGCCAGTCAAAGACTGGCCTAATTTATTTGAAATATTGATTAAATATTATTCAACAATTTCAGAAACGGTACCGGCACCAATTGTTCTACCACCTTCACGGATCGCAAACTTAAGACCTTTTTCCATCGCAATAGAAGTAATAAGTTCAACGTCGAAAGAAGTGTTATCACCTGGCATAACCATTTCAACACCGTCAGCAAGCTTGATGTCACCAGTAACGTCAGTCGTTCTGAAGTAGAACTGAGGACGGTAACCAGGGAAGATTGGAGTGTGACGTCCACCTTCATCTTTAGAAAGAATATAAACCTCACACTTAAATTTCTTGTGTGGCTTAACACTTCCTGGAACACAACATACTTGACCTCTTTCAACTTCTTCTCTTTTTGTACCACGAAGTAAAAGACCAACGTTGTCACCAGCTTGACCTTCGTCAAGAAGCTTTCTAAACATTTCAACACCAGTAACAGTAGTTTTTTGAGTTTCTCTGATACCAACGATTTCAACTTCTTCGTTAACTTTAACAATCCCTCTTTCGATACGACCTGTAACAACAGTACCACGTCCAGAGATTGAGAAAACGTCTTCGATAGGCATTAAGAATTGCTTATCAACGTCACGAGTTGGCTCAGGGATATATGAGTCTACAGTTTCCATTAACTCAACGATTCTTTCACGCCCAATGTTTGCATCTCTGTTTTCAACAGCAGCAAGAGCAGATCCTTTTGTGATAGGAATATCATCACCTGGGAAATCATAAGAAGATAATAGTTCTCTAATTTCCATTTCAACTAGTTCTAATAATTCTTCGTCATCAACTTGATCAACTTTGTTCATGAAAACAACGATTGCAGGAACACCAACCTGACGTGCAAGAAGGATGTGTTCTCTTGTTTGAGGCATAGGTCCGTCAGCAGCAGATACAACTAAAATTGCACCGTCCATCTGAGCAGCACCAGTAACCATGTTTTTAACGTAGTCGGCGTGACCTGGACAATCAACGTGGGCGTAGTGACGATTAGCTGTTTCATACTCAACGTGAGCAGAGTTAATCGTAATACCACGAGCTTTTTCTTCAGGAGCAGAATCGATTTCTGCGTAGTCCTGAGCAGCACCACCGTGTAGATCAGCCATAGTCATAGTGATCGCAGCAGTTAGTGTTGTTTTACCGTGGTCAACGTGTCCAATAGTACCAACGTTTACGTGGGGTTTACTTCTGTCAAATTTTTCCTTTGCCATGGCTTTTTACTCCTTAAGCTTTTCTATAAAATTCATCTAAGAGATTAAATCTCAATTTATGTCTAATTCACAGACTCACAAGTATCCTCGATTTCTTTACACTAGGCAAGACAACTTGGCCACAAATGCCAATAAAAATGGAGCTCGCGGCGGGAATTGAACCCGCGACCTCTCCCTTACCAAGGGAACGCTCTACCCCTGAGCCACGCGAGCGTCGTCTTTCCGAGAAATCGTAAAGGGATTTATATAGAAAGTTTTGGCCATCGGCAAAAGAAAACTGAATAGTTAAGAGGCCTACGCGCAGCAAAACAAACTATTGAATCTGATTACTAGCAATTTAATTTTAAAAACCAATTTGAATATTCAATTAAGAGATCTTTTTTTTGAACTTATCTACTGGTGCATTGCGCACAAGAAATGTTTTCCCAGTCACATTAGTCTAGAATAGAACATGGCTTATGAAGAATACACCCGATCAATACTTAATTTCTGAAAATTGCCTTCATGGCATTTATCAAATCGAGCAGCTTGATCAAGTTTTAGAAAAGTTTCCTATAGGAAGCGACGTCTCTCTACCTATTATTGATTACCAATGGCCTCTTTGGGGATCTATTGAACAGAAAAGCGATGATTACAATTTTTTTGTTTCAATTTTTCAAGATGAACTCAATAGCTACACTGATTTATCAAATAAGTTTAATATTAATATAATTTTATATAAACCCCTCAAGCCAAATGAATTCGAAAGTTTTCAAAACACTATAGTTAAATTTAAATCAGTTAAATTTGTATTGGTTGTTAATAAATCCTGGTTTGCCGAAGAAGTTTATAGAACTCTGTCTCAGAAAATTAAAAACAATACATTAATAAGTTTTGACTCTCCAACTAACAAGTTTAAACTCTCTAAAAATGAACAACAAGAATTACTACTTCGTTTCCTTAAATATAAAAACTCTAAAAAATTAAGAATCACCCAAGACCCGCTTATTACCTGTGATAAATTTTCTTATGAGTATCAAAGTAAAGTAATAACAAATAAAAATATCCCCTTACCAAGCTTAAAAGAGTTTTTTATTGTTCTTAATTCTCAGCTCAAAGCAGTTACCTATTTTCTTACCACTCACCCCTTAATATTTATAATTAGTACTTTTTACTCAATATACTCAATTATTTTAGGATTTTTCTCTCCAGCTATTTTCTTTATATCAAAAGTTATTCCTATAAGAGTGATGGGTTATATAAAATATTCGTACGGTAAAATAAATAAATTCTGGTGGGACATTATTGTCCAATCCTGGTGGGATTACGGTGAACCCATCAGAAAACTTTACTTCATCCTATTATTTCATTTCGAGAACAGAAATCAATTGCCAAAAAAAATACTTTTAATCCTGAGAGGTAAGAAGAAGCCATGGTAGAAAAATTAGCCATCGTCATACCAACACATAATCGATCTCATAAACTGAGTGAGCTTTTGAATTCTCTAGATAAACTTAATCTAAATATTGATACTTATATTGTCTCTAATTATTTTTCAAAAGATGACCAAGAGGTATCCTCTCATTTTAATTTCACTCATTATCTTTTTACTAATGAGCTTGGTGTAAACAAAGCAAGAAACCTAGGAGCAAAAGAAGCTATTAAAGAACATGATTACGTTTTGTTTCTCGATGATGATTGCTTTATTGATAATATTAACTTTTTTGAAGAGATCGATCATTTTATTTCTAAGAACTCTTTTATCAAAGTATTTGGAGGTGAATATAAAGATCACCTGAACTGCTCTCGTTTAGATAGCTTTTATAATTTGCTTTGCTCTGAGTGGGTTCGCTACGCTCGTATTGGATCCAATCACTGGACCTTACTTGGTGGATGTCTTGTTATTCACTCTTCCGTTTTTCAAGAAAATAATTTTTTTGATGAAAGAATTAGCTACGGAAGTAGCGAGACAGAATTTTTATCTCGACTGAACCAAGTGGGATACAAAATGGCATTTTCATCTCGTTTAATTGCAATCCATAAACCAGATATTTCATTTAAAAAGTTTATAAAAAAGGCTTTCAAGCAAGGTTATTTTTCTTCGAAGTACAAAATACTCTCTTATCCTAAACGTTTTACAATTTTAGGTGAAAATAATCTGAAAAAAAATAATTTCATGTTTCATATTTTCAGAAAACTATATAATTTCTTTTTCAGACTCGGGATGATGAAGCGAGCGATTCTCAAATGAGTACATTTTACTTTAAATATAAAAACAATAATGAGTTTTCAAAAATAAGCTCTTATTCTTTGGGTGTTAATAAAAACATTAAAAAACTTGAGATTATAGACAACTACATTATAAAGGCAAAAAAAAATAATTATAAATATTTTAAAATTCCTTTTAGACTTGAAGACTCACATTTGATTCCAGAAGTATATCAATCTCTTAAAGATAATGGTCTGCAGTTGATCATTCAAAGTGATTTCAAGAAGGGACTTATAAGCTATGCCCATCTAGAATTAAAAAATATTCCCTTTGAGTTTATTATTGACAGTGAATTAGATCATGAAGAGCTTGAACTTTTTAAAGCTCAAATTAACCATCTCATCGATACTGAAACAACCTTCAAAATCGTTATTGTCGTTCATCGAAGTTTAGATATTTCAAAGCTTAGAGTTGCTTTAAAAAACTATGAAGAATACATTTGTTATTATTTTAGTTTAAACTACAATGAAAACTCTCATTATTTATCGGCTAAAGAAATCCACAAGCTGTTAAATGAGAACACCTTTGAGTTTCACTCATCACCATGGCAAGTATTATGGGATCATCGGATTCCTGATGATTTAGAACTCGTTCCTTTTTATAAGCCCATACTTAGCGGCAAAACAATTCAACAATATATTGAATGCTCTATCATTATTCCTTCGTTTGAGAACAAAAATTATCTTGTACAAGTTCTCAACAATTTATTCGAACTAAATTACTCAAAAGAAAATTTCGAAATTATCATAATTGATGATGGAAGCAATGATGGAACCTATGAAACAATGATCAAACTTCTTTGCAAAAAAGAAAATGAGTATAATTTTTTCTACTATTACCTTCCCCGTTTTCAAAGACGAGTTATGGGTGATGCTCGCTATAGAGCAGGGATTTCTAGAAACTTTGCTAAGAACATGGCCCGTGGACAATATATCTTCTTTTTAGATTCAGACATCATCGTTTATAAAGATTACCTAATTGATAATCTAAATCTCTTAAAAGAGTACGATATCGTTCAATCAAAAAGATTTGATCTTACGGAAGAGTGTTCACGTAGCAGTAATCTCTATGAAGATATTGACGTTTCATCAATAAAGAATCGTGATCAATACTGGATCGATTTTCATAATAACCCTAAACAGTGGGATGAAATTGAAGATAAATGGAAATATCTTTGCACTCACTCATTATGTATTAGTAAAAAAACACTAGATCAATTTGGTAACTTTGAGACTAACTTTATCTATTACGGCTTTGAAGACACCGATCTTGGTTACAAACTTAGAGATCTTAAATTTAAACTGAACGAAAAGCCTGTCTTTCACCTGTTTCATCAAAATTCGAGATCAGAGTTTTTTAATTCTAAATTTATTCGTAAATTACTTTTGGCCAGAACAGCACAAATATTTTTTATCATTCATCTCGAAAAAAATATTTATCAAACATTTATCGATCTCATGTCTTCTGAATTTAAAATAAGATCTTTTCTAAAGAGAACTTTACTGAGATTTAAAAAGCGAATATTTTGGAGCTGGCCGGTTTTTAAGAGCTAGTGTCTTTTGCTTTCAAGCACGTCGACTCGAGTGTTTCTTCAAATCCATCATTATCATTGAACTCGATATCTGCTTCAAAACCGTTTTTGATTAGCTTCTTTAAATGAATTCTTAAAGTAGAGCCAAAATACCAAGTATCTTTCCAAAAGATCTGATACGTTTCGAGGTAATCACCGTCTTCAGCAGTATCCATTTTTATTGATTGTTGCTTTTCTTCGTTTTCAACTTTTATCAACATGAAGTTTGGAGTTGTCTGGCTTGCGTTGATTAAAAATACAGGCTCTTCTACTTTGTCACTAAAATCGAACATCAGAACTTCAAATGCTCCATTTGGAAAAGTTACTGGACAAGAATAAGCACCCTTCAAAGCTTCAGCTTTTACTGATGATAAAAATAAGAGAAATAATAAAATTATTATGTTTTTCATGTCTCACCCCAGAGCACGCATCCTAACAGATCAGGTGTAAGATTTGTTAAAACATGTATTATTTACACAGCTCTAAACCTCTAAAACTACAATACGTCGTTTTAAAATCAGAAATTTTTTACAATTTTCAGAGCTAACTCGGCACCAAAACCATACCAAAAAATACAAACTGACACCTTAACCTGAATAGTATTTTGAAGCAGAGGTGTGTCCCAGCGTCGCTTAATTAGTTTGAATGTTAATGAAAAAAATGGAGCGGGCGACGCGATTCGAACGCGCGACATCCAGCTTGGAAGGCTGGCACTCTACCAACTGAGTTACACCCGCTTAAGGTGGTGGCGAGAGATGGATTCGAACCATCGAAGGGAAAACCCGACAGATTTACAGTCTGTTGCCTTTGGCCACTCGGCAACCTCGCCTAAATACATGGAGCTGGCAATAGGACTCGAACCTACGACCGCCGGTTTACAAAACCGATGCTCTACCAACTGAGCTATGCCAGCAACATAATCCGTTCGATTTTTTTAAACGAGAAAGCTAGTAAAATCAAGGTTTAATTATCTTATTTCGTAAAAAACCTTTCCATGGCAATTGCCGAGGCAACAGAAACGTTAAGACTTTTTATTGGTCCGCAACTCTCAATGGCCACACAGGCGTCAATGATTCTTTTAACAGCATTTGATATCCCTCGCTCTTCAGATCCCAAAACCAAGCACAGACTGGCTTCAGAAGGCTTCTCAAAGCTCTTATCTTGCTCGTGCTCAGAAAAGCCAAGGCAAACAACATCTCTTTTTTGAAGTTGGGATAAGCCTTTTGACAAGGACGTTAAGTTGACCAGTTTAATATGTTCTGGTGCTCCAGATGCTATGCGAAAAAAACCAGGAGGAAATCTTTTTTCTTTTTGTGAGTAGAAAACTGCATCCACTCCATAAAAAACGGCCGTCCTTAAAATTGCACCGAAGTTATGGACATCTGTAATATCATCTAAGGCGAGAAACTTCATAGGCCTTTCTTTTAGTTGGTCATAAATATCACCAACATGAGTTTCACCTAATGTATCAGCTTGCAGAAAGACCTTAACGCCCTTAACTGGAGCAAAGTTATTGACCTGACAATATTGCTGAACTCTTTTTTTAAGTTCTTCATGTGAAACGACTTCTCTATCAACTTTGATTTCAAAAACATTTGACCCAAAAAGTTTATCAATGGCTTCTTTGGTTCCAACTACTTTTTTATTTTTTCTATTTGGATTATTTATTGCTTCAACAATACCGTGGTTTCCAATTATCAAATCTATCATTTAGTTTTTTCCAATAGGCTCTTTAGAGTCGATACTAAATCTTCTCTTTTACAAAAAGTCTTTTCACCTGTTTGCCGATGAACAATTTCAAATTCTTGTTTTTCTTTGTAGTCTCTCTCTCCAAGAACTAATCTTATTGGTAAACCAAGTAGATCGGCATCCTTAAATTTAAAACCAGGACCGGCTTTTCTATCATCAAAGATAACTTCAAAACCCTCTTTTTTAAGATCGTTATATACCTCTTCACCAAGCTGATGATATTCATCTGTCTTTGCAATAAGAGCGAAGTAAATATGATAAGGAGCTATGGCCTTAGGCCAAATAATTCCCTTCTCATCGTGGTTCTGTTCAATAGAAGCAGCAATTGATCTCGTAACGCCAAAACCATAACATCCCATTAGAGGATGAAAGGCTTTCCCATTTTGATCAAGCACAGTCGTACTCATTGCCTTCGTATATTTGTCACCAAGTTGAAAAATATGGCCAACCTCTATACCTCTCTTCACAGCAACTTCACCCTTACCATCTAAAGTGAGATCTCCTGCTTTTGCCAAACGAAGATCGACTTGCTCAAACTCGCCTCCATCTCGCTTTGGGATAAAATTTTCTAAGTGAAGATCAACTTTCAAAGCTCCTACAACGTAAGCCGCGTCAGTATCAACCTCATTATCGAAAATAACTTTAATCTTTTTCTTTAAACCATAGGGTCCAATAAAACCTTTTGGCATTTCATATTCCCTAAGAACTTCACCAGCCGCAGGTAATAAATGATCTGCACCTAAATGGTTTTTAAGTTTAACCTCATTTAACTCATCATCCCCAAGCAGAAGGACAAGAACATGCTCTTCGTCTTCGCCTTTGATACCGGTATAAACAAGAGACTTTAAAGAATGTGTTTGTGGTCTTTTGAGAAAGTTACAAACATCCTCTATTGTTGCCATATTAGGAGTTGAAACTTCTGCAACAGGTTTATCTGTTTTAAAATAATCTACCGCTTTTCTTTTTGTTTGAGCTTTTTCACTATTTGCGGAATAACCCGTTTTATCACAATAAACGATTTCGTCTTCACCTGTTTCTGCTAGAACTTGAAACTCATGAGTCTTTGAGTCGGCACTTCCCATTGCTCCTGCATCTGCCTCTACGGCAGTATACTCAAGTCCCATACGGTCCAAGATATTACAATATGCTTTGAAGAATTTATCGTATACCTCATCAATACACTCTTTTGTCATATGAAAAGTATAAGCATCTTTCATGGTAAATTCTCGTGCTCTCATCAGTCCAAACCTTGGACGTATTTCATCACGAAACTTTGTGTTTATTTGATAAACGTTAATTGGTAATTGCTTATAAGACTTCACACCTTTTCTAAAAATATCTGTAACTGTTTCTTCATTGGTTGGGCTTATACAAAGATCGCGATCACCTTTATCTTTGAATTTGAGCATAAGATCACCCATGACATCCCAACGACCAGACTCTTGCCATAACTCTCCAGGAGTCACCACACTCATAATCAATTCTTGACCATCAATTGCATCCATTTCTTCTCTTACAATTTGTTCAACTTTTCTAATTGATCGATAAACAAAAGGGAGATAATGATAAAGACCTGCTCCAGACTTATGTAATAAGCCAGCTCTTAACATCAATTGATGACTTGGGATTTCTGCTTCAGCAGGTGTTTCCTTATATGTTTGCCATAAACTTTTTGATAATTTCATATTTGTCTCTTAGCAGTTAAATTATAGAATTCACAGTTTAAATCCAACTATACCATAAATTATTTACGCCGGGCGCAGCTGGTTACGGTACCTTCTCTCAAAAATACTCGAAAGAAAGGGTTGAAAGCTCAAAACAATAAAATAAGAAAAAAATGGCGAGTAAATGACTTCCATAGATCGGAGAACACTTTCAACTAGTGCAATTAATACAGCAAAAAGAATCATGCCTTTCTTATTTACCGGTCCAGTTCCAGGGTCAGTTATATGATAAAACATAAACAAATAAAAAGTAGGTGAATTGAGAGGGAGCAGCTCATAACTTATCGTCGTACCTAAAAAAAATGATCTCATTAACGAGAACAATGTAAATGATAAAAAATAAGCAATTGAGACAAGTGCCCTATTGGCCAACAAACTAATCAAAAAACCAAATACAATCATGGTGATAAACATTTCCTGATTAAAGTTCCATCGACCAATCGTTGTGGTTACGTGATCGGAGAAGAAAATTAACCCGAAGACAATCCCAAAATTGTTTGGATTATAAATATGAAGACCTTTTTCTTTTATAAAAAATTTCGAAAGAGAAACCATTAAAGAGATTAAAATAAAATATTTCCAACTTACAGAATAAACAAGTAATACAATTCCAATAGAACTTGCCATTGGACTTAATGAAAAATGTATTTTTTTATTAAAAATATAATTTAAAAAGAAATCTGAGAACGTAACAATACTAAATATTAAACCTAGATGATAATAGCTTTTTCCGAATGCTGGGTTAAGCATCAAAACAAGAGCAAAGAAAACCAAAAGGACAAAGAGTGGAACTCTTGGATCAAGTTTTATTTCCCCTAAATTAAAGTGATTTATCGAATTTGATTTCATTGTATTTATTATAAACAAACTTTTTTATTTTTTGTTCTTTTCCCCAAGGCCAAAGGATATCGATCTCTTTAATTTCCCTTTTTCCTAAGCCAAAGTGTATTCTGGAGTCACTCTGTGCACTAAAGCCATTAGCGTCATACATTTGTTTAACAAATACTTTACCATTTTTAAGCGTTAATTTAATTTTTGCACCTATAGCAAAATAATTTTGGTCTTTGCCATAGAGCTTGAAACCAATCCATTTATTCTGATTACTTATTATATTTTTAAAAACAAAGGGCTTTTCACCTTGATTTGTTACAACAATATCGAGCGATCCATTATTATCGAAATCAACTTTAGCGACACCTCGTGAATCAAAAGCTTTTGATGAAAAATTACTACTTTTTGAAATATTTATAAACTCTCTTCCATTATTAACAAATAAACAATTTTTTTGATGTCCACCAAAAGTATATCCATTAATTGGCTTCCAATTTTTTGCGTCTGATAAAACATCTGGACCTGCAGCATTTAATTCGCCTATATGATACCAATATTCTTTTTTCGGATCTCCAGATATAAAACCGTTTGCCACCACGAGGTCTTCAAAACCATCATTATTGAGGTCTACAAACTTACTCCCCCAAGACCATCCACATTTACTTACATTTCTTCCATAAGCTAAATCTTCAATTTTAGTATATTTATTAAATTGATAAAGCTGATTGCCAGCTATTTTGTCGAAAGGATTATAGTTTTGAGAAACATAAACATACCAATCATTTGTATGAAATACGTCTGCAACCTCTACCCCCATACCAGATCTAGCATAATCGTGGGCCAGCCTACTTGATTCGTTAGAAAACGTGCCATCAGTATTATTTAAATATAACTTACTTGGTCCGTAATCACTTGCAACCCAAACGTCTGGGTAATTATCCAAATTAAAATCGTGGATACCAACTGCTAATGCCCAACCATTCTTGCCCATATTTGTTTTCTCATAGACATCTTCGAAAGAACCATCCCCTCTATTTTTTAAAAGAATTGTTTCTCCACTATTTGTCGCATTTGTATTTGAATTGTGTAAAACCTTCGTTGTTTTTGGTTCAAAAACATTAAAGCTTGGTCCATAACCAGCAAGAAAAACATCTATAAATCCATCTTTATCATAATCAAGAATATTAGAAGCCGTACCTCCAATACAGTACTTACCAAGACCAGCTTTCTTTGTTATATCCTCAAAGGTTCCATCTAATTTTTGTTTAAATAGCTTAGGGCAATAATGTGTCGACACAAAAAGATCTTTTAATTTATCATTATTAAAATCAAAGAATATAGGTCTTACACAAACTGATTCTTTAGTATTAAAAAAATTTAAGTTAACTTTTTTGGATACATCTTCAAATTTCCCATTTCCTAAATTTCTAAACAACTTATTTTCGCTACCAAGCTTTCCATTACAAAAAAAGAGATCGACATTACCATCATTATCATAATCTGTAGCACTTACGCTTGACCCAAGAGAGTTAAACCAGTCATTAAGATGATATAATTTAGGATGAACATTATATTTTTTATGTTCAAAGATAATAGCTAGCTCTTTTGAAACTTCTTTCAATTTAAAACTATGCAGTTTTTCTTCTCTGGCCGTTGGTTCACTATTCTTTTCTATCGAAAATTTTTGATTGGACTGAAGATATATAAAACTTGAAAAAAAGATGATCAGAACAATAGGGCCAATAAATTCACTTTTCAACAGTGGAGTTCCTTGAATCAAAAACAAAACTATAACTCAAAGCCAACCCAAAAGCAGCTATTGTAGTAGGAATCAATGGTAAAGGAAGTGTATTACCAGGAGTTAGTGCGACAGCCAGGGTATCATTTAACCCCACCCAAAACGTATTAAAAAAACCTAAAAGCCAACACCATTTTATTCTTTTGGGAATCCCATATATGGCCATCACAAGAGAGCTAATACCAGTACCCATTAAGTTTACACCGACAATATGTTTGTATTGCCTTAACATGACATGGCTTTCAGGGTTTCCGTAAAGACCTACCGTATCTATAAAAAAAGTAAATCCAACAATCGTTGGGAATAAGGCAGCAATAATAAATAAAGTAATTGCTATTTTTATGTTTCCAGAATTGGCCATTTTGAATTAATGGAAAGCAGGTGCGAGTGCCATTGGCAGTTCAAATGCTTCAATTGCTTCTTTTTGTAGAGATGAAGCTGAAACGATTTGATAAGCAGACGGTGTATCTAAAAGTTTTCTACACAAAAGGTTGTGTAAATTATGACCAGATTTAAAAGTTGTTACTTTTGCAGCAATCTCATGACCAAGTAAACTTATATCACCGATAGTATCTAAAATTTTATGACGAATAAATTCATCCTTAAATCTTAATCCTTCTTTATTAACAATATTGAAGTCATCAAGAATAATGGCATTATCTAGGGAGCCACCCTTAGCTAAACCTTTTCGTTTAAGCATGTCTGCATCACGTAACATTCCAAAGGTTCTCGCTCTACCAATTTCGTTGATATAACCTTCACATGTAAAATCAAAAACTTTTTTCTGAGTTTTAATAATCGGGTGAGCAAATACAATCGTTGAGTCTATAACAAGCCGAGAGCTTGGCTCTATTCTTGCCCATTTATCATCAACTTTTACCTCAACTGGCTCAAGTACAACTAAAAACTTTTTTGATTTATTTAATGTTCTGATTCCTGTTTCTTTTAATAGAAAAACAAAAGATGCAGCAGAGCCGTCCATGATCGGTACTTCAGGACCGTCGAGTTCACAGTAAATATTATTAATACCTAACCCGTAAAAAACAGAGAGAAGATGCTCAACAGTATGAACTGCATTTACACCTGAACCCAATGTCGTATTATTTTCTGTTGCACCAACAGTCGTTGCACAAGCTTTTAAAACCTCTGCCCCAGGAAGATCTGTTCTTTTAAATTGTATTCCGAAGTCAGCCTCGGCGGGATGCATAGTTAAAGTAACTTTACGTCCTGAATGTATGCCGATTCCCGTTACCTTTACAGTACTAGCAATCGTTCTTTGGTTTAACATTAAGTGCCACCTAATATTTACAACAGTTTACTATTGTAAATCCTCATATCTTTATCTGACAATCACTATTTAAGTATATCTTAATCAGCTTTTGTCTGTGCAAGTAGGATTCTTTTTCCTCTTCCATTACCAAATCGTAACTCTAATCACGAGGTTTTTTTTTCAATATGGTCATTTTTACTGATTTCAGTAACTTTCACCAATTTCCCCAAATCAGAGAGATTTCATAGCAGTTGAATCTGCCCTATAATTATTCGGTAGATAGGTTAAGTAACTGTAATAACAAAGTTTTTTAGTATGAAATTAATACCCCCCATTGTCCTTATTCTCACTCTTACGAGTTGTGCTTCAAAGCCAGTTCTCTACCCTAATGCCAAATTAAAGAAAGTCGGTAAAGAAGCTTCTAAAAGAGATATAGAAAGATGCCAAGATGAAGCCGATGAGTTTTTAGAGTCCCCAAGGGGTAAACAAATTCTCAAAAGTGCAGGAAAAGGTGCTATCGCGGGTAGTGCTATTGGCGCGGTCACAGGATTATTATCTGGTGATATTATCGGCGGGGCTCTTTTTGGTGGAGCTGTCGGAGGCACGGCCGGTGGAGTTGGAGAGGCCTTATCTCCTGACGAGATTGAAAGACGTTATGTAAACAGGTGTCTTCACAACAAAGGCTACGAGGTTATCGGATGGGAATAAAAACAGATTATACAATCGATGAAATAAACAACTTTTGTAAAAATACACTTTATGACAACTGGGAAATTCTCGTAACTGAAGTTGGTGATGATTACGTTAAAGGAACAATGCCTGTTACTCATAAAACTGTTCAACCAGCAAGGCTACTTCATGGAGGTGCCTCGTGTGCCCTAGCTGAAAGCCTTGGGTCTTTGGCCAGCTATTTATTAATTGATCGTGAAAAATATACGATCGTAGGCCAAAATCTACATGCAAATTATATTCGGCCAGCAAAAGAAGGCGACACTGTCTTTGCAAAGGCCACCATCATTCACAAAGGTCGTCGTTCACATATTTGGAATATCGATATTACTAATGCAGATGACAAACTTGTTTCAACAATTAAACTGACAAACGCAGTAATAGAAAAATCCTAATTCCCTTCTGAAAAAAGCATCTGAATCTTTTCCAAAAGAGTTAAGTTTAGTTAAGCTATTTCTATGCTAAATAGAGACACCGAACTTAAAGCGCTTTTATCTAATTATTATGGATATCCCAATTTTCGTTTTAATCAGCTAAAAATTATCAACTCTATCTTAGATGGAAAAGATACTCTTGCCATTATGCCGACTGGTGCGGGTAAGTCAGTATGTTATCAAATTCCAGCATTATGCTCTGAGGGAATTAGTATCATTATTTCTCCACTCATTTCCCTTATGCAAGATCAGGTTGCAAACCTAAAAACACTAAATATTAAAGCTTGTTTTTTAAACTCGACTCAAACCTATCAGGAAAGAAAAGACTCTCTTGAAGAAATTGAAAACGGAACTATAAAAATAGTCTATGTTTCACCAGAAGGAATTTTATCAGGGCAATTACTTAATTTTTTTCTGATGCAAGATGTATCTTTAATTGCGATAGATGAAGCACATTGTGTTTCCCAATGGGGTCATGAATTTAGAAACGATTATACGAGACTAGGTGAATTAAAAGAAGAGTTTCCAGACACACCTTTTTTAGCACTCACTGCTACTGCCGACAAAAAAACAAGAAGTGATATCATTAATCAGCTTGGCTTAGTTGATACTGAGATTTTTTTAAACTCTTTTGATAGACCTAATATTAAATACACAATTGAAGAAAGAAAAAATGACATCATTCAATTAGACAAATTTATTACAGCAAATCATGAACATGACACTGGTATCGTTTATTGTTTATCTAGAAAAAAAGTAGAAAAAGTTGCCAATGAATTATGTAAACTCGGTCACAAAGCCTTCCCTTATCACGCCGGCTTAAGCTCAACCAAACGAGAACGGATTCAAAAAAAATTTAGTCGAGAAGAAAACATCATTGTTGTGGCCACCATCGCTTTTGGTATGGGAATTGATAGACCAGATGTTCGCTTCGTCGCTCATCTTGATCTACCAAAAAGTATTGAAGGTTATTATCAAGAAACGGGAAGAGCAGGAAGAGATGGTCTAGAGGCTAATGCCTGGATGGTTTATGGTCTTCAAGATGTGATAAAGCTAAGCCATATGCTTGAATCTAGTGATGCTAGTGAATCTTATAAAAACGTTGCAAGAACTAAATTAAATGCCATGCTCTCCCTCTGTGAAACGAGTTCATGTCGAAGAAAATATTTATTACATTACTTTGAGGAAAAGTATGATGTTAATTGTAATAACTGTGATAGCTGCCTAACTCCTTCTGAATCTTGGGATGCTACCATTGATGCGCAAAAGGTTTTAAGTGCCATTTATCATACAGGTCAAAACTTTGGAGCTGGACATATCATTGACGTTTTAAGAGGTAGTCAAAATAGTAAAGTTCTTCAAAGAGGACATGATCAACTATCGGTCTATGGCATCGGCAAAGATCAAAGTAATCAACATTGGAATTTTATTATTAGGCATCTATTACATGCAAAATTTCTCATCATAAAGAATTGGGAATATAGAAACTTTGGTCTCACTCCAAAAAGTCTTAGCTTACTTAAAGGTGAAGAAAAACTCCTCTTAAAACAAACAAAGAAACGTAAATTTAAAAATTCAAAAGCTAAATCATCTCAAGCAGACCTCTCACATGAAAGAGTCGATCTTTTTGAGAAGTTAAGAAAAATAAGAAAAGACCTTGCAGAAGAAAACAATGTTCCGCCCTATATAATCTTTGCTGATAAAAGTTTACACGACATGTGCCACATCTTACCGAGAAATAAAGATGAGTTTTTAATGGTTAATGGGGTTGGGCAAAGCAAATGTGATCGCTACGCCAACTATTTTCTGAATGCCATTAACGAGCATTAATTTGAAAGTAAATCTACAGATTTTTGAGTAATCTCTCTGCCTCTTGGCGTTCTCGTAAGATAACCCTCTTGAAGTAGATAGGGTTCAAAAACGTCTTCGATCGTACTTCTGTCTTCACCTAAAGTGGCGCAAAGAGCTTCGATACCAACAGGACCACCCTTATAATAATCATGAATCGTTTTTAAAATTTTTCGATCCATTCTATCTAATCCCCTTTCATCAATTTCCATTAATGAAAGAGATTTTTTTACTTGTTCAATTTCTAATTTTTTTGAACCATCAATGAGCGAAAAGTCTCGCACTCTTCTTAAAATTCTGTTGGCAATTCTAGGTGTTCCCCTACTACATTTAGCCATAATTTCTTTTGCATCATTGTCTAAAGAGACTTCAAGTTTTTTGGCATTCAGTGCAAGGATCTCCCCAATTTCTGATGGGTTATAAAAATCAAAATGAAGATTGGCCATGAAACGTGTTCGAAGAGGATTTGATAGAAGGCCTGACCTTGTCGTCGCTCCAATTAACGTAAATGGATTTACATCAATTTGCATTGTTCTTGCACTTGGCCCCTGTCCAATAACAATATCCAAACGATAATCTTCCATTGCAGAGTAAAGAATTTCTTCAATACTAATATGCATTCTGTGAATTTCATCAATAAACAAAACGTCACGAGGTTGTAACGAAGTTAAAATTGCTGCCAAGTCACCCTTACGCTCGATGGCCGGGCCAGATATCATATGAAGCTCACTACCTAAAGCATCTGCAATTAACATCGCAAGTGATGTTTTTCCTAAACCGGGAGGACCAGATAATAATGCATGATCCATAGCCTGCTCGCGAATGTTGGCAGACTCAACCATAACTTTAACATTATCAACTACATTTTTTTGACCAATATACTCGATGAAGCCAGCCGGCCTCAATCTACTTTCTGCATTTTTATCGCGCTCTTTAACATTAGGAGAATAAAAACGATCGATTGAACTTTCCATTTATAATTCCTTTAGCGCTTGCTGTAATAGCTGCTCTGGTTTTTCGATATTATTGTTTTCCATAATATCCTTAAGAATTGGGCCAATTTGATTTTCTTTAAAGCCAAGCTCAATTCCAGCCAACAATGCTTCTTGATATATTGAGTTTCCAACGTGAACCGTTTCCATTGGAGCATTAGGCATTTTTCCATCAAGCATATGTTCTAACGTTTGGATCTTTGATGATAAATCTAAAATAATTTGCGCTGCTGCCTTTGGCCCGATTCCTGGAGCTTTAGAAAGAGTTTTCTTCGCCTCAGTTTTTATGGCAAACATAATTTGATCAAAGTCTAAAGTTAACATTAAAGCTTGAGCTGACTTTGGCCCCACTCCTTTCACAGAAACAAGGTATTCAAAGAGTTTTTTGTCTCGGATTGTTTCAAAACCATAAAGCTCTTCATCTGCTTCTTTAATAATATGAACAATATACAAGGAAGCTTTTTCACCAAAGATTTTACCTTGATAAAAAACCGTGTATCCCATGCCATCGGCAAGCTTAATTAAAACTTCTTTTTCGTCTTGATAAAGAACATCACCTTCAAGATATCCAATCACTTTTTACCTCAAGTTTCTTAGGCTATTTTTTCTTTCTCTAGGAGCTAGATTTCTCCCTCTTAATAAAACATGACATAGGGCAATCGCCAAGGCATCACTTTCATCATGGCGTCTAATCTTAATATCCCCTAACGTCATTTTAAGGACTTTTTCTATAGCTTCCTTTGACGCGTGACCATGACCCGACACAGTGCTCTTCACCAGGTTGGGAGAATATTCAAAACTTTTTGTCGTTTTTAGGGCCGCCACCATGGCACCTCTCGCCTGGGCCAATTTTGCTAATGCTGTAACACTTTTCACATAAATGAGAGACTCAAGTGCCACTTCATCTGGTTGGTACTTATCAATTAAGATTTCTGTCTCTTCATAAATAACTCGTAAACGATCGATAAAAGAATCTATATGATCAAATTTTAAAATCCCAGAATCGAGATAACGAAACTTACGTCCATTGACTTCAATCAATCCATAACCGGAAACCCTAGAACCAGGGTCAATACCAAGAATAATCATTAACAAAATGATAACGTGATTTCAGACGCTTCGTCCAAATCTTATTTTTTTGCGCCTCTTAGATAATGTCCAATGTAAAAGACAAGAGAACCACCAACAAGTTGTATGAGCTCTAATTGACCATAGTCCCCTTTTATCATTCCAGAATAGAAGCAAATTCCAACAGAACTAAGACCAATCAGCTGTAATCCAAAACCTAGATAAAATACCAATGTTCACATTCCTAAATTTAGTGTATTCATGAGTGAAACTATACTAGGCATGGTGATATGACCATATTGATTACTGCGAAAGATTATAAATCTACAAATCTTCCCACTCTTAAAAAACAATATGCCGACCTCATAGAAAAAGGCACGATACCAACTCTCCACGTCATTTTAGTTGGAGAAAACCCTGCCAGCGTTATCTATACTCGTAATAAAAAGAAATTTATTGAAAACCTCGGCGGTAAATGTGAAATCATCAATTTACCTGAGACCATTTCAGAAAAAGAGCTTTTAGAAAATATTAATAATATATCTTCAAGTCCTGATATACATGGCTGCTTTGTGCAAATGCCACTACCCCAACATTTATCTCATCTAGATGTTGGTCAGCTTATTCCCCCATCAAAGGATGTAGACGGATTTCATGCCGAAAATCTTTATCATGTCATGACCGGTAACTTTGATGAAACGACACTACTTCCCTGCACCCCAAAAGGCGTTATTAAGCTTTTAAAAGAGTATAAAGTTGAACTCGAAGGTAAAGATGTCGTTATCATCGGCAGGAGCATGATTGTTGGAAAACCACTCTCTTTACTTTTCACGGCAGAAAATTCAACTGTAACAATCTGCCATTCAAAAACCAAAGATTTAATCGAAAAAACAAAAGCTGCAAATATCATTGTTGCGGCTATTGGCAAGGCAAACTTTCTTAATGCAGATTATTTAAATGAAAAAGGTGATCAAGTCATTGTTGATGTTGGAATTAACAAAGACAGCGAAGGAAAACTTTGTGGTGATGTCGATACTGAAAGTATGAAAAATAAATGCCACGCCATTACACCCGTACCTGGTGGCGTTGGCCCAATGACAATATATTGCTTGGCTGAAAACCTACTCGTTGCTGCAAACAACTTAAGGAACAAATAATGAATAAAACGATCTTATTTGAAGAGCATTTAAAACTAAATGCGAAAATGGTTCCCTTTGCTGGATTTGAAATGCCAGTTCAATACACAAGCGTTAAAGACGAAGCCATTGCCGTAAGAAATAATGTCGGTGTATTTGATGTTAGTCATATGGGTGAATTCTTTGTGGAAGGCCCAGGGGCTCATGACTTTGTGGATTTTCTGATTACAAATGATTTTAAAAATGCCGCCCTCAATAAAGCTGTTTACTCACCACTATGTAGAGAAAATGGTACCGTAATCGATGACCTTATCGCCTACAAACTAAAAAGTGATCAAGCACTTATTTGTGTTAACGCAGCTAATATTCAAAAAGACTGGGATTGGATCTCTCAACATACTGAAAAATTTAATTGCACACTTACTAATCAATCAAATGATTATGGCCTTCTCGCTATCCAAGGTCCCAATAGTACGAAATTAATTCAAGATATTGGAATCAAACTTGATGAAAACTTTGAGTACTATAGCGCTGATTACAATACTTTTGAGGATAACGAAATCATTATTGCAAGGACCGGATATACTGGTGAAGATGGATTTGAGGTTTTCTGTAAAAACGAAAAAATGGCAACTCTCTGGAATAAGGTCCTTGCAGCAGGTGCAACTCCTTGTGGTTTGGCCTCAAGAGATGTTTTAAGACTTGAAGTTTGCTATCCCCTTTACGGTCATGAACTATCAGATGAGTGGACCCCTCTAGACGCAGCATTAAAATGGACTGTGAAGCTAAATAAAGATAGTTTTATTGGGAAACAGGCCCTCTCAGAATACAATCCCAAATTAAGACTCATTAAGCTTAAGCTAGAAAAAGGTATTCCTAGAGAAGGATATCCAATCTTAGATGCTAACGAAAAAGAAATCGGTAAAGTGACATCGGGTACGATGTCTGTTGCACTTGGATCAGGCGTCTGCCTTGGTTTGGTGCAGAGAGATCAATTTCCTGAAGATAAAAAGTTTTTTGTTTCAATTCGTAATAAAAAATACGAAGCTATATATTGTACTAAGCCATTTGTAACTGGAGGTCATAAATAATGTCATACAATACACCCAACACTTTAAAATATACGAAAGAACATGAATGGGTATCTATTGAAAATGATATCGCACTTGTTGGAATTACTGACTTTGCCCAATCTCAACTAGGAGACATTGTTTTTATCGAACTTCCTGAAGTTGGCTCAGACGTTAAACAAGGTGGCTCATTTGGCGTTGTTGAATCTATTAAGTCTGTAAGTGATCTCTATAGCCCACTCGATGGTGAAGTTACTGAAGTAAATAATCAACTAGAAGACGAGCCAGAGCTTTGTAACAACTCTCCTTACGATAGCTGGATTATAAAAATAAAACTTTCAAACTCATCTCAAATTGATGAACTTTTAGACTCCTCTTCTTACGAAAACTTGTGTCAATAACTTTTTTATAAAAAATTGGTGTCAAGAAAATTTAAAAAAAAGTTTAATTAATTTTAGAAACTACTAATTATCCATTGAGCTTTTTTCTTGACGCCACTCTTGCTCAATTTTTTTTACTTAAAAAATAATTTTTACTTTACGAATTACTAAAAAGGCTTAATACTCACGCTATCAAATTTCAATGATACTTCTGACGTAGGAACGAACGACAATGATTGCTGAAAGCCAAGAATTTGTTCAATTAATTAATACCGCTATTGTTAAAACAAAAGAAAAAAGAATTAATAGTTCATACGAAGAAAGACTTTCTTCAACTTGTCAGAGCCCTGCTGTTGAAGCTCTATCTGTTGCCGTAAATCACTTAGCTGAGTCACAAAAAATTTCTAAAGACCAAGCTGCTGTAATGCTCGTTGAAACTTTGAGAGAGCTCGATTCTGTTTGGACTGATTATGTAATGATGGAAGGCCTCAGCAAACTTAAAGACCTACTTAAGAACACTCACTAACTTTTTACAACAAATCCCCACTCTATATAAGCGAAGCCATTTTGAAGCATTCCTGATGGTGGATTGGGAAAAGGTCCCGCTTTATTAAAACTTTCTATAGCAGCATCATCTAGCTCGCTAATACCGCTGGTTCCTTTTATAAAAATATTAACGATATTACCCTTACTATCGAGCTTTATTTTAAGTGATGTTATTCTCTCAACGTTGGCAGGCATTCTTCTTCCACCTCTCCAGAGAGCCTCAGCTTTCTTTTTAAGAGTATTACCCCAGTACTGCTCTAGCTTTTGCTTTATTCTGAAATAAAAGCCGTAATACTTAAACTCTGCAGTATTAAGGCGTGTAAAATCGCCAAGTGGGATGTCTTCAATATAATCATTATTTTGAGATGCTCCGGTCTTTTTGCTATCACCATTTTTCATACCCTTAGCGGATACCTTTTTCTGCAAGGCTTGCTCTTTAAATATTTTGCTATCCATCATAAGGTCAGAAAGTAGTATCTTTTTATTTTTAGAACGCTTTTTAACTACTTTTCTGGCCTTCTTTACTTGTTTCTTTTTTACAACCTTGCTGTGCTGTTTAGTAACTGGCTTATTCCGGCCATCTTTACTTCCCTTACCAGCTTTTTTAAATGAACCAATAGACTTTGCAACAGTTTGCCTATCAACAGTTTGATCTTTCTTGCTAAGGAATTTTTTCTTTTTATTATCTTTTAAGTTTTGCTTAGAATCTTCAGTGGTAACAATTTGCTTTCGTATTTTAGGCTTTTGATTAGGATTCAGCCTTATCTTTATAACCTTCTTCTTCTCAGTTTTATTATTAGCGATTAACTTTGGCTTATTATCGAAATATAGAGTCAACGTAACAGCATGGATAAACATTACTAAAAGTAATATCCATTTATTTTCACTGACTTCTTTTTTAAATCTCTCAAACATAGTCGTTTCCTATAGAGATTTATCGGCAGTTTTTTAATCTAAGTGAAATAAATTTTAAGTAATAATGCGGGTGGCATCTTTTTCTGAACAAAAAAGGTATAGATTATCTTTCTAATAAATGCAGCTACTTACTGGCCGTAATAATCATCTTCTTCAAGAAGGTTGAGTTCCATATTATTAATATTCTCATCTGGTTCATTTTGATTAGCACTGTTTGCAAGTGGACCAAAGCCCTCAACGAATGATTCCATAAAACCACCAGCAGAATTATCAACAATAAGTTTTCCTGTATCTTTATTTATAAGCGCATTCACAATTCCCAAAGGCATTCGGAAGTCGAACTCTCCATATTTACGTAAGTTCTTTTTCATAAACTCTTTCCAAATGGGAAGTGCTGACTTAGCTCCAGTTTCACCCCAACCCAGAGTTTCATTTTCATCAAACCCTGTCCAAACACCAGTGGCCGTATTACTACTAAAACCTATAAACCATGCATCGACATAATTATTAGTTGTCCCTGTTTTACCACCGAGAAAATGACTAACCGATTTAGCAGATGCACCCGTTCCATGAAGGACCACTCCCCTTAAAAGATTACTCATGATATAAGCCAACCTTGGATCATATACTGTCGTCTCATCCAAGGTGACATGAAATGGATTCTGCTTTACCTTTTCAACGGTCTCAGCAATTACCTCTTCCGTTTTTTCCTGAATCTCTTCAGTTTTTTCTTCCGCAACTTCCTCTGCTTTTTCTTCTTCTACTTCTATATCCTTAATCTGAACAAGGTTCCCTTCTCTATCAGTAACAGAAACTATCGTTTGAGGAGCAATTTTTCGACCACCATTAGGAAATATTGAATATGTAGAAACGAGATCTAATAAAGTAACACCAAATGAACCAAGTGCAAGACTTAGGTCTTGATCTACCTTTGCATTGAATCCAATCCTATCAAGAAAGCTAATAATATTCTCAACCCCAACCTCACTCGCAATCTTAATCGTTGGTACGTTACGACTCTGCTCAAGACTATTTCTTAAAGTAATAGGGCCCTTAAACCTTCCGTCATAATTTCTTGGCTTCCAGTTTAACGTCTCATCAACGCCACCCAATGTTTCTGGTGAATCGATAATAATACTCGAAGGATTAAAACCATTTTCTAGTGAGCTCGCAAATAACAATGGCTTAAAAGCACTCCCCGGCTGCCTCAGCGACTGAACGGCTCTATTAAATTGAGACTTAGAAAAATCAGATCCTCCAATAAATGCTCTTACCTTTCCAGTAAAAACATCTAGAGAGACTAGTGCTCCTTGAACATCAGCCTCCTGATCAAGTGAACATAATAAATACCTTTGCTTTCTTAAGAGTTTCTTCTTCTCTCCAGTAAGCTTAAGCAACCTTGAATCTTTTTTATTATATATTGTTCTAAAAAGGCTAACCGACTTTCTGTCTAATTTAACCAGAACCTTATCCCCTGGTTTTAAAATTGACGAAGGCTTTGTCACAAAAGAATAAAAGTTTCTATTTTCTGAAATATTTCTCTCATGGGCCCATTTAAAACCATCATATGGAATAATTCCTACAACCCCACCAATACTGACATAAATAAGTCTTTCTCTGTTATCTGTTGATAAAACATAAGCTTCATAGCTTTCTCCAACGTTTAACTGCTCTATAAATTTATCGTCCGGCAAGTAACCTGCATGAAGACTTTTTGACTTCAGAACTTCTTTAAAATCAATATTGTATTGATCTATATTCTCTCTAAAGTTTTCATCAACAATAAGTTCATATTTCCTTTTAAAATCATCATCGATAGTAAAAAAATTAGAATTCTTTAAATATAGTTTTTCTCTTTGTTCTTTCTCAAACTGTAGCCTTTGCTCTTCATTTAAATTTGCAAGTGGCCCTTTAAACCCTTGTCTCTTATCAATTTCTTTTACACCATCTAAAACAGCTTTTTCACCAGCCTTTTGCAACTCCCAATCCAAAGTTGTTTCAACAGTATAGCCACCAACTTTAAACTCTTCTTCACCAATTTGAGATACAACTCTCTGCCTAATCCAATCAGTAAAATATCCTGCCTTGAAGCTACCTGGGACTCTGATTTTAAATTTTATTTTTTCCTTAAGCGCTTCTTCATATTCTTCTTTTGAAATTTTTTCATTAGCCAAAAGTCTTTTTAAAACATACTCCTGTCTAACCTTTGCTCTTTTTGGATTTATATAAGGGGAGTATCTACCTGGGGCGACTAAAAGACCTGCTATCATTGCTGCTTCAGCAATTGTCGCTTCCTCTAAACTTTTATCAAAATAACCTTGAAAAGCACTTTTAACACCATAATATCCACCACCAAGATACACTTGGTTAAGATAAAGATACAAAATTTCTTCTTTAGAAAATTTTTCTTCTATTTTTTGAGCGAGTAAAAAATCTTTTATTTTTCTTGTGAGAGATCTTTCTCTCGTAAGAAGTAATGACTTAGCTACCTGCTGAGTAATTGTACTACCACCTTGGACAACTCTACCTGCACGTAAGTTTGCAATGAATGCTCTAAAAACACTTAAGTAATCGACTCCTGCATGAGTAAAGAAGTTTGAATCTTCCGCGGATAAGAAAGAATCTACTATTCTTTGTGGTACTTTATCCATTGGAACAATTTCTCTTTTCTGAAGAAAGATTTCTGCTAGAACAGTTCCATCCTCTGAAAGAATTTTCGAGGGTAGTGGTGGTTTATAATCACTAAGCTTAGATATCTTTGGTAAAGTAAATGAAAAGTAAATTAAAGTTACTGTTCCAATAATTCCACAGCATACAATAGAGATAATTCCAAATAGGGCAGTTTTTAAAAATAGTTTTTTCATCTTTTTAATTATAGTTTAAATAATTGAATATTTTTTGAATTATTTCATCAGATTGTTCTTTAGATCTCGAAAGAATCTCTGGTTGTTTTGACAAATTATCCAATTCTAAGTTTTTAAGATTTATATTTATTTTACTCTCAGACGAATCATTTTCCATTAAGGAGCTCGCTTTATTATAAATGCCGAGAATATAATCTTTCGCGCTAAGCCACTTCAAGTTGTAATCCAAAACATTCATGCAGATAATCCTACTGGAGCGTATTATTCTTGAAACCCCCTTATTTTCACAGGGGTTCTTACTCATAAGTTTGTTTAATCCTGCTGCATTATTAATAAGAAGATTATTCTTTAAAAGGGGAACAAGCTGACCGCGTGTAGCAAAAGATATTTTTTTGTCTTTATAAGCTGGTATGAATAGGCTTATTTTTGAGTCTTCGATTTTTTTATTTTGAAAGTCTTTTTCGATCAATTTAAAAACTGTTTCAATCCAGTTTTTATCAAAAGGGTAGGGCTTTGATTTCTTGATAAGATTGGTAAACAATTTCCATTCGATCAAATCTGGCTCAAAGCCAAAAGCGTAATATGTAGCGATCACGGAAGCCAAGCCATAACCCCCGATAACATGAATCGGCACATTCTCTGATTTAATTTTTTTTAATAGAGGTAAATAGGCAAATGTCCGGTATATTCCAGGCCCGAGCAAAAGAGTATGAACTCCTGACTTAGTAACACCAGACAGCTGGTTATTATAGGGGGTAGTGGGAACGGGGCCGACTGTTTTACCCGCACTATCTTTTTCAATGATTAAACTTTCAGTTTTTGAATCTCTAGATGAAGTTATATCTACAGAGAGTGGAATTTTTTTAGTATCTAGCTTTTTTGAGTCACTAGAACAAGCAACCAACAACAATGCGACAAATAAGAATCCTGAAAACTTATAACTGCTCTTCTTTAAGATCTTGAGATAGTTTTGATATTTTCTTTTCAACTTTATCCAATTTTGATTTGCATTCTTTGTATAGAATGACACCTTTTTCAAACAATTCAAGGCTTTCCTCTAATCCAGATTTACCAGTCTCTAGCTTATCAACCAGCTTTTCTAACTCGGTTAATGATTTTTCAAAACTTTTTTCACTTTTCTTCTCGGCCATACCAAACTCTCTTGATCGGGTATTATGTCTTATTGAGAAAAGTTTTCTCAATACGCGTCATTTTTACCACACTTACTCTCTGATTTCATCATAATTTCTATAGCTTAGTTTAGTTGGACTATTTTGCCCATGTAGAGAATTTGGCACATGTTGATAAAGTAATTAAGTAAGTCACCTAACACCATGGAGGGTGTTTCTGAAAGAATTATGGGTACCACTTTCCGGCGCAATTGCACAGCAAAGAAAAATCGATACGATTGCTAACAATATTGCCAACATCAATACACCTGGATTTAAAAAAGACCAGCTTGTCTTTAAGGAATATTTGAATGTCCATAAGCAAGGTGGAGAAATAAATCTTCCCAATAAAGAATGGCAACCTAAAGACTTTTATAAAACCTATGGTGCTGAACATGGAATGGTTAAAGTCGATGCTTCTTATAGTGATCACTCACAAGGTCAGCTTGTTCCGACAAACAACCCACTAGACTTGGCCATTCATGGAAAAGGTTACTTTGAAATATTAACTCCTCAAGGAATACGATACACAAGAAGAGGATCACTTTCACTAGACAATGAAGGTAATGTTGTTACAAATCAAGGGCACAGACTATTATCAAGAGTTGAGCTACCTGAAGTTGGTGAAGGCTCAGAGTTTATTGACGTTGTTTCACAAGTTCCATCTGCAGAGCAAAGATATATCAATATTGGAAAAGGTATTCCAAGCGTAAATTTAGACGGAGAGGTTTTCGTTGATGGAAACAAAGTTGCTCAAATAAGTGTCGTCGAGTTTAAAGACTCTGGCTTACTTAAAAAGCAAGGAATGAATACGTTTGTTAACGATGATGCTCGAAATATAATTAAAACAAAACCTATCTCCAGAGTTCATCAAGGTTTTGAAGAACAGTCTAATGTTAACTCCGTTCAAGAAATGTCTGAACTAATTAAATCATATCGACAGTTTGAAAGTATACAAAGGGCGATAAAAGCTTATGACAGCATGTCAGAGAAAGCGATTAATGAGATTACAAAATTTTAGGGGACTCAATTGAAAGTATTACTAAGTTTAATTTTTATTTTACCTGTTTCTTCACTAGCTATGTCACGCGCTCTTAATACTGCTGCGACAGGGATGGCCGCACAAGAAATGAATGTTAATGCTATTTCAAATAATATCGCTAACGTTAATACGATTGGCTACAAAAAACAAAGAGCTGAATTTGAAAGCTTAATGTATGAAACAGTTACCGAAGCGGGAGCAAAGTCATCTCACAATTCTCGCTATAGTACAGGAGTACAGATTGGTAGTGGATCAAAAGTTTCTGGGATCAGGCGAGAGTTTTCTCCAGGGAGTCCACAAATTACAAATAGACCCTTTGATATGATGATTAACGGTGATGGTTTTTTTGGAGTCGTGATGCCTAACGGTGAAATAAGATTCACCAGAGACGGTTCATTCTCACCAAACGCACAAGGTACTCTAGTAACGAAGCAAGGTTATACAGTTGTTCCAACAATAACAATTCCACCAGGAATATCAAACTTCAACATAGGACAAAATGGTACAGTTGAAGTTATTTATCCTAACCAAGTTGAACCTCAAAATATTGGTCAAATTCCAATTTTTACTTTTATAAATCCCGTAGGATTAAAAGCAACGGGACAAAACCTTTATCAACCAACAATGTCTAGTGGTGAACCAGTACAACAAACACCAGGTGACAATGGTTCTGGTCTCATTGCCCAAGGAACTCTCGAAACTTCTAACGTTAGTGTCATGAATGAAATGCAAAATCTTATCAAGGCTCAACGGGCCTATGAAATGAATTCAAAGGTTATGCAAATTTCGGATCAAATGTTGCAAACGGTAAACACAATAAGGTAAGCGTGAAGCAGTTAATTTTAGCTACATTCTTTTTTCTTTGCTTAAGCAATACCTTCTCTTGTGAGATTGAAACTTTTCAAAACCTTGTTTTCTTAAAAAAGAGTAACCTTAAAGTAGATCATGTTTTTAAAAGTACTACTTGTTCAGACAAAATCAATAAAAGCATCATCGAATACCTTTCAGAAGCAGAAGGTGCACTTGATTCAAATTATCTGCAAAAAGTTTTCAAAAATAGCTTTAAAATAATTTTTCCTCAAAGAATTACTGTTCGCAATCTAGATGATTTATTAAGAAGCAATCTTGATTTCAAGAAAAACTATAAATGGTTTACAAAAACTGAAAGTAAAAACCAATATACATTCGGCTATGATAATGAAGACGTTATAAAAACCCTCTGTCATCACTGTGAAACCACGGGAATAAAAAACTTACAAATTATTATTAATCGATTCGATGGCAATAGACATGCATTATGGCTAAGAGGAAAAGTTTTAAGCTCAGTAACAGCTTTTATTTCCAAAAGAGATTTACCTGCTCTTCACACTATTAACCTTCTGCGTGATTTTAAAAAAGAGATTTACTTTACTGAACATCCTCAGAAATTCGCATCATCTAAAGACGAGTTAGTTTATTCTAAACTTTCGCGATCCATAAATCGTGGTACTGCAATACAAAGAAATCAAATAATTCCAATGAAGCTAGTAAAAGCTGGTGCCATTGTAAACCTAGACCTTAAACACAAAAGTTTAAGACTTTCTTCAAAAGCAGCTGCTATTTCCTCAGGAAAGCTCAACGATATTATCCGTGTTCGCAATTTAAAGACTGGACGAATAGTTCAAGGAAAAATTGTAGACTTTAACAAAATAGAGGTCGAATTATGAAAAAGATTATCTGCCTAACTCTTTTTTGCCTGTTTTTAAGCTCTTGCTCAAACTATATCGCAAGAATGCACAAAGGCTTCGATAGAGATGATCGCAAACAGTCACGAATTGAAAGAAACAAACATCGTGACAACCTATCTCTTATGAGAAAAAGCCAAAAAGGAAGGAAAGCAAGAAGAATTTCAAGTCGTACATCTTCTAAGCATCTACCTCTCGTTAAAAGACGTTATAAAAAAGTTGTAAAAAGGTACAAAGCTAGTGATTTAAATGACAATGGCTCTGACGGAAGTCTTTGGAGCGGCCAAGGGCGGTATAACAACTTTCTATTTACTACTGATGAACAAAAGAAAAATGGTGACATTATCATTATCAAAGTTGCGAGTGCTCTAAAAAATGAAATTACTCGAGAACTAAAACATGCATTTCCTAACCGGCCATCAAAAAATAAAAAGAAAGATGAAAAAGCAGCAGACCCAGCTCAAGAAAGTGAAGCAGTAGATGAAGTTGGAAAAGTTCACGATAAAATATCAAGTGTCGTTCTCGAAGAAGTCAGAAAAGATCATTTACTTTTAAGAGGACGAAAAGAGCTTATATATAAGAAAAGAAAAAGGCAGATTGAAATTCAAGCACTTGTTTCGAGAAGAGATGTTGAAATGGATGACTCTGTTATTTCCGACAATATTATTGAAAAGAATATTACTATTCTGAGGTAGAGTTATGCAAAACTTAATTTTAATATTTCTTCTTCTCGCATCGACTAACACATTTGCGAACAAAGCTTCTCGAATTAAGGACCTCGTATCTGTCAAAGGTGTTAGAGAAAACCCACTTATTGGTTATGGTCTTGTCATCGGTTTAAATGGAACTGGTGATGGTGGAGGAGAAATTGTTAATAATTCACTTATTAAAATGTTTCAAAAACTGGGCTTAAATCCCAAAAAAGAGGTGTCCTCTAAAAATGTTGCTTCTGTCATTGTTACAGCAAAACTGCCTCCCTTTGGTAGAATTGGTCAAAAAATAGATGTTACGGTCTCCTCAATTGGTAATGCTAGCTCACTAGCAGGTGGTACACTTCTCATTACCCCACTAAAAGGTGGTGATGGAAAAATTTATGCTGTTTCTAATGGTGCCCTCTCTATTGGTGGCCTAAAGAAAGGAGCCGAGTTTCCAACAACAGGCCTCATTCCCTCTGGAGCAACTATTGAAAGAGAGGTTCCACTAAAGTTTCATGAAAAAGAATCACTAAGACTAAGTCTTCACAACCCAGATTTCACGACAGCTGCCAGAATTGAAAAAATTATTAATCAAGAGCTAGGAGGAAAGTTTGCTGCGAGTAGAGATGCAACGACCATAGACTTAATTATACCAACAAACTACAAACGCAAAGTTGTTCAATTGATAGCACTAATTGAAAACTTTAAAGTTATCACTGATAAAAAATCTAAAATCGTTATTAACGAAAGAACAGGTACCCTGGTCATGGGTGGTGATATCACATTAAAGGCAGTAGCCATTAGCCATGGAGACCTCACCATTGAAATAAAAGGTGATGCCGGTGGAGGTGGCGATAATGACAAACCTAATCGGTTATATTTCGTAGATAAAAAAACTTCACTAAATGACTTAGTAAAAAGCTTGAATGCTTTCGGTGCAACACCAGAAGATTTAATATCAATTCTTCATGCACTAAAAAGAAATGGATCCTTAATAGGAGAAATTGAACTATTATAGTGGCCTATTTTGCAGTGCTAGCAAAGCAAAGGTCCACGTGGTACTATAAAATAAGGCTGTCATAGGATTTGACAACGTAAAAGCAAAGGAATTGCATTGTGAATGATTTAAAAGTCACAATTAAAAATCCCCACCAGAAAATAGATCAAAAAAAAGTTCCTGATTACGTGAAAACCTTTGCCAAAAATATGGAAAGGCAATTTTTAGATTATATGATCGACAAGATGGATTCAGCTGGCGTTGCTACAGAACAATCTAATGCGGCAAAGTCGTATTATAAAAGCTTACTACGCTCTGAAAGAGCTGATCTCATGTCAAAAGTTCGCAACGGGATTGGAATACAAGACATGATTATAAATGATTTTATGAAGAAATATCATCAACCTGAACTTGCTATAAAAAACTACCAGCAAAAAGGAGAGGGCAATGAGTAATATTGACCCAACTAGAAACAGAACAAGTTTTTTCCCTAACAGTAAGACCTCACAAAACAGTGGACTTAAAAATATTCAACAGAATATTTTGCAAAGGAATGACTTCAAAAGAAAGTCGGAACTTGATTCAACAACTCAAAAAGATTCTAAAGTTAAAATCCCCGACGCTGTCAGAGATTTCTCTAGAATTAAAAAAGCTGTTGATATGGCAAAAGCTCCTGATAATTCTAGTAAGATTGAAGCACTCAAAGCACAGATTCAAAATGGCACCTATAAAGTTGATTATGAAGCTGTAGCAGACAAGTTATTACAAAGTGAGTTTTAATATATGAATCATGATGAATTAATGACTTACTACTGGCGTGTATGTGATCTCTGGAAGCGACTATGCGAAGAACACTCTACACTCTATGAGTTAACACTTAGAGAATATTCTTTTCTTTTAGAAAGCAATGTCGATGCCATTGAAGAAGTTGTAGAAAATAAATCACTTGTTATTGAGTCAATAGCTCTGCTTGATAAGATTCGCACTGAAATTATTAATGAATTAAATAATGTTTTTACTGATAAAAAAATCAATAACGTAAGCGAACTTATAAATCTAATGAAAGTTATTGAAAACAAAATGCAAACTCCACATTTAGAGAAGTTTAATAGTTATCTCATTGATACGATTGAAAAAATTCAGGAACAAAATAAGAAAAATCAAATTTTTATAAATAAAACCCTGCTCTCACTCAAGACCATTAGAGAAGAAGCGATGGGGAGAAAAAATTATTCAACCTACAACTCTAAAGGGTCCACAAAGCAACTTAGTCCCTAGGAGAGATTAGTGAGCAACCTTTTAAACATTGGAGCCTCCGGTTTAGCAGCCGCCAAAAAGTCTCTTCAGACGACAGGACACAATATATCCAATGTAAACACTGAAGGTTACTCAAGACAAAGAGTTACTCAGCACACTAACGTCCCCGTCCTCAAGGGCGGAGTTATGCAAGGTACTGGTGTTCGTGTCACTGGTGTTAAAAGAGTGCATGATGAATTTCTCGAAAAACGAATACTCGCCCATAATACCGAAAAAAATTATTATGAAAATCTACACGATCAACTTTCACTGGTAGAAAACGTCTTTAATGAACTAGAAGCTGATGGTTTAACTTTCGTTGTAAATAAGTTTTTTAACTCTTTTAGAGAGCTCGCTAATCAACCAGAAAATGATGTTATTCGCTCTGTCGTTAGAGATAATGCAACCCTTGTGGTTAAAGACTTCCAAAGAGTTCACCAAACTCTTGATACTCTCTCTCATGACATTGACTTAAATATTGCCGAAGAAGTTAATAATATTAATTCTCTCATGTCTAATATCACTTATCTAAATAAAAAGATCGCAAGCCTTGAAGCTATTCAAGATGAGACAGGTGACTTTAGAGATCAAAGAGATCTTGCAGTAAAAGAACTTTCTAAATCTTTTAAGATCACAACCTATACAGAAAATGATGGAAGTTATGTTGTATCAGCTGAAGGTATCGGAACTTTAATTTCAGGCGGTCACTACCAAGAACTTGGAGCAAGAGCGACTTCGAAGACTGAAAATAGCAGTAAAAAAGATGGTTCTTATGAAATCTTTTTTACATCAAGGCCTGCTAAAGATATTACGAGTTCCTTTAAAAGTGGTCGAGTCGCTTCTTTTTTAAGAGCAAGAAATATCGATATTGAAGGACTCAAAAGCAAGATCAACACTCTTGCTTTCAATATGGCAAACTTTGTAAACGCAATTCATCGTAGAGGGTATACCAGCAACAAAGCTGTCGATAATACACAAATTAATGCACAAACTGGTCAAGTAATCGGTCAACGAACGGGAATCAATCTTTTTAAAGTTCCCGTTAACGAAAATAATGCTGCTGAACTTTTAGAACTCAGTGATGAAGTCAAAAAAGATCCCAACAATATTGCTACTGCACTAGAAGCTGGGAAACCTGCTGATAATAGAATTGCTCTGGCCATTGCAAAACTTCAACATGAAAGAGTAATGGAAGATGGTGCTTCGACTATTGAAGAGTTTTATTTAAAGTCAGTCGGTAAAGTTGGTGTTGAAGTTGGTAAAGCTGAATTTGATAAAAAACAAGCAGAAGCAATGCTTATGCAAAGTGAAACACTACGAGAGAGAATTAGTGGCGTTTCAATAGATGAAGAAGCTGCAAACCTTGTAAAATTTCAACAAGCATTTGAAGCATCTGCAAGAGTTATGCAGACGGCGAATGATATGTTTGATGCTGTTTTGAGAATTAAGGCCTAATAGATGAGTAGGGTTTCAGAAAATAGTAGCAGAAGAATTATTGATTACTCTCTTAATAGAAATAAGAGAAGAATGGAAGATCTTCAGTATAAGGGCGCCAGCTTAAAGTCTATGGTTAAGCCAAGTGACAACCCTGTAGGAAATGTTGAAAACCTAACTCTTAAATCTCGCCTAGTTGATAATGAGCAATTTACTAAAAACTCTGAGTACGCAAAGACTTTTCTTAGTACAACTGAACAAGTCGTTGAATCTCTCACAGAAATTGTAGGGAAAGCTAAAGAAATTGCTATCGCTCAGTCATCAGATTTTTATAGCCCTGAGGCAAGAAGTAATATTGCCAATGAAATTATTCATCTAAGAGAACAAGCTCTCGCTTTAGGAAATAAACGAATTGGACAGAAACATCTTTTTTCTGGCTTCAAATCACTTACCCCTCCATTTGATACAAAAGGGAACTACTTTGGTGATGATGGCCATATTCACGTTGAAGTTTCAAAAGATTTTTTCGTACCTATTAATCTAACGGGAAGAGAAATATTTTTTGGCGCTAAAAACGAAATTGAACTAGAGTCTGGTCAAGATCCCCTTTCAGTTAAATCAGAAAAAACACCTCAGTTAATACAAAATAGAGATCCTGCATCCAATGAAAATAGCACTAATCCCAACACACTTAACCAGGATGATGGATTTAGTAATCAGATTAGTATCTTTTCTCAACTTGAAGTCCTTGCCAGTGCACTTCAAAACGATGATTCCAAGTTAATTCAAAGCACACTTGATAATTTTGATGTCATCCAAAATAGACTTGTAACTCTACGAACTAGAATCGGATCCATTTCTAACAGTATTATGACTTCACAAAATACTATGGAAAAAGAGAATATTGATATAGCCGAAAGAAAGAGTAGTCTTGAAGATGCAGATATCACAAAACTATTTAGTGACATTGTTCGTCAGCAAGACATTCTAACATCTTCTTACAAAGCCACTCAGGGGATGCTTCAGCAATCACTCTTAAAATTTTTGAGATAAATTTTATTTTATTTAGCTTTTTTCCTTGCTTTTTTTCCAGATAGGGTCTATACCCTGCCTTACTACCAAATCAGGATGGTTTCGGACCACGGGGATGTATATATGCTTGTGTTAACAAGGAAGCTAGGAGAAAGCATTGCAATTGACGACCACATAAAGATTGTTGTGGTTCAAATCAAAGGTAAACAAGTTCGCTTGGGTATTAAAGCTCCAAAAGAGACCAAAATACACAGAGAAGAAGTCTACAAAGCAATTCAAGAACAGAACACCGCAGCATCACAGTCAGACCTAGAGGGATTGTCAGATTTTGCCGCAGAGCTTAAAAAGAAATAAATTCCCGCTTGCTCTTTTACTTTATCGACTGCTAGAATCATTCTAGGTCATGTTTATGGCCGTTTATTTGGAGGCATTCGTGAAAGTCAACACAACACGATTCGGCGAATTCGACGTAAGTAAAAATGATATTATTACTCTAAAAGAAGGGTTATTGGGTTTTGATAAACTCAAAAAATTCTTTGTACTTGACCCGGGCGATCAGACTTTAATTCTTTGGTTGCAATCTGTTGATGATCCCGCGACGGCTTTTCCTATTATTGAGCCTAAGATTTTTAAACCTGACTATGCCGTTAAGCTATTGCCTGCAGAGTTAAACAGTCTTGATTTAGAATCTGTTAATCAAGCAAGCATCTATACAATTTTAACAATACCAAAAGATATTACTGAAATGTCTGCCAACCTTAAGGCACCTCTAGTAATTAACAACAAAACAAAAGTTGCTAGGCAAATTGTTTTACAAGACTCTAAGTTAGAAGTTCAGTGTAAAATGTACAAAGACCTCAAAACTTATATTGTAAATTACACATCTGATGACAGTAATAGAACAAACGTTTCTCCAAGCCCAAGTGGTGCCCCAGCTCAAGAAACTGTTGATGAAGCGACTTCTCCTACTCCTACAATCAAAAACCCAACACAAGAAGCTTAGGGCTTATTAAAAGCCCTATTTTTTATCTTTAGCTATTAAGCAAAATCTTGAATTACATATGAACTGAAGTTTCTGTAGCAGTCTGAGATAACTTTAAGTACATACCTGCTTCTTGATTAGCAGGATCTTTAGAAAGAACTTTTTCCCATTCATTTTGAGCTTCTACGACTTTACCATTCCCGTAATAGAGAATACCAAGAGCAATTCTAGCGGGAAGATAAGCTGGGTGTTCATTTTTAAGCGCTCTAAGCTCGTCAAATGCCTTAGATGCAAAGTTTTTCTTAGCGTAGACCTTTGCTAGCTTTATTCTTATTTCTAAATTCGAAGGATCTAACGAAGAAGCCTTGTTGTATTCAAATAAAGCTTCATCATATCTTCCGTAAGTAAAATACATTTCGCCGAGTTCAAAATGCTTTCCAGAAAATTTCTGATTAACGTGCTCATCACCTACTTCATCTTTTTTGGCAGATGACCTTTTAACTCTTTCATCAGCTACTTTAAAAATCTTTTGTGCCTCTTCATATCTTCCAATATCGTTATAAAGAACGGAGAGACTAATGGCTGCATCAGTATGAGTAGATTTCAGCTCTAATACTTTATTAAATGCTTTTATTGCTTTACCAATTTCACCTTTCATGTGAAAGATATTACCCATTATGAAATAGGCTTCAGACAGACAGTCTTTATCGTCAGTTCCAGATTCAATGACATCATTAAGAATTGATAAAGAGTCTTTCAATCTATTTTTTTCAAAAAGTTCTTTTGCCTTAGCATAGAGTTCATTTATTTTTAGATCTTTCAAGTCCTATCCTTGGTAATCGTTTATAACAATTTCTTTGCAGTCGTCGTAAGCATTTTCAAAAGATTTCTTATAATTTTTAGGAACTACCCTCTGATAGTGATGGTAGTAATGTGTACAACTATCTTTTTCCTTCAGCTCTGCAGAGGCTTCAAGGATCCTTACCATGGCATGGCCTAGAACTGATTTATCTAAAAACTTTTCTGTAATTGTAATGTAGTGAAAACGTGCAGATAAATAATCTTCCGTTTTAAAATAGAAGTCAGCAATATACTTCTCTTTATTTCTCACGAGTTCCTTACACTTAATAATTTTTTCTTTGGCAGCACTTACAAAGTTTGACGTTGGGTAATCTCTAATAATTTGTTGATAGTATTTAATTGCTTCATTTCCCGCACTTAAATCCCTATCAAAAGTACTGGGGAGTTGATTATAAAATGATTCCGCAATTTTCCATATTACATAGGGGATATTCTTATATTTTGGGTGAAAGTCTTTAAAAACAATATATGCAGCTGCCGCTTCAGCGTAGTTTTCCTGTTCAAAATATACATCAGCGCTCATTAACTCGGCATGGGTAGAATAATAACTATAGGGATACTGAGAACGAATAAGATTAAGTTTTTCTAAAGCCATTAAATAGCGACCATCTTCTCGTAATTCTTTAGCCTCTTGAAATAAAACTTCTGCTTCTGTTTTTCCCGTTGGTCGATCAGTACTACACCCAAAGAAAAAGATTGATAAAAATATAAGTAGAAAATAATTATTTAATTCACGTTTCATCACTTAAATTTAGCATTATGGAAGGTGGCGGTCAAAAGCTAACGCGCCTGGTAGGTCTCTTCATAAATTTCTATAATTATTAACTTTAATGCGGCTGCCAATGGAATTGAAACAATCATTCCGACGATCCCAAAATATTGAGATCCTAGAATCACACTAATCACAACGAGAACCGGATGAAGATCTACAATTTTTGAAACTAGTATTGGAAAAACCAAGAAGATATCTATCGCATTAGCAATTATATACAGCAACATCATTGCACCTAATGTTGTACCCCAACCGTATTCCGCCAAGACTACAAGTAAAGCAGGGATGGCTCCAAGTAGTGGACCAACATAAGGAATTATATTTGTTACTCCCGCTGTTATTCCCAGTAATAGAGAGAAGCGGATATCCATGATGATTAGCCCAGCCGTGATAATAATTCCAACAATGCTGGCTTCAACAAATTTAGCAAAAATAAAGTCACCAATTTTTTTGTTTAACTGATGTGATAAATAGTAAGTTCGCTCGAAAATAGAATTTGGGGTTAAGTTGAGAACTATATTCTTAAAGGAAGACCCATCTCTTAAAAAGAAAAATAAAAACAAAGGCACCAAAAGAAGCCATTCTAAAATTGAAGCCAAATAAGTAGGCACTCCAAGTAATACTTTTGTAGTTCCGGATTTAACGTAAGAAATAGCATTCGTTAGGATTCCATCTGGTAGCTCATACTTTGTCTTCTCATAAACATATTCTTGAACTTTCTTGTAATTATCCGTTACATAGGTTTCAACTTTAGGGAGGTAGTACTGAACATTCTCTGCTTCATTTACGAGAACGGGAACAATTCTCACGACAGGATAAATAACCAAAAACAATAACGAGAGAAATACCAGAACGACTGATATGTCGTGACTCAATCCCAACTTTTTAAGGGTGGGAACTGCAGGGAAAACGATTAAGTAGGCTACATAACTTACCATCAAGGGAATGGATATTCTTGGTAACCCAACCATTGCTGTTATCAAACAAAGAATAAAAATAAAAAAGAATGCTAAACGAAATTTCTCTTGAGCTTTAGATTTAATCACTCTTTTTTCCACTTACTTTATCTAGTTTATATTTAACTCGCTTTAACTCTGTAGTTAACATCATTAAACGGTCAGTAACAATTAGAGAGATTGACTGCAAGAGTTTCGCTGCAACAATAGGGTGCAAATTAATCAAATCTTCTAAGTCTGGTTTAAATAAGCCAAGTAACTGAGTTCTTTCTTTGGCCACGGCTTTTCCGTTTCTTATATTTCTATCTTGTAATAAAGAAAGTTCTCCAAAATAATCACCCTTTTCTAGTCCTGCAATTTGCTTTTCTTTTTCAGAGTCACTTTCCGAGTCGTATCTATCTGCAAAAACTGTAACATACCCAGAGAATACAAAATAAAATCCAATACCAAGATCACCCTGATTAAAAATTACTTCACCAGCATCAAATTTTCTTTGGTGCATGAAATTTACCAGAATTTTTAATTCATAGTCAGAAAAGTTTTTTAATACTTTTGAGTTTCTTAAAAACCTAGGTATGGAACTGCTTTTTTGACCTGTTATTGGGTTGGCCTGCCAAAAGTATTTTAAGATAGAAATATTTATCTTATGTGGGACATCGCCCCCATCTTTTAAAGCTTTCGACATTTCTTTTTCGTAACTTTCCATTTTAATTTCCAATAGCTCTTATACTTTTTCCATCCAACCAACCTCTCACATCCTCAGGAAAGTCGACCAAAAACCAACCATTCTTTGTCATACTATAAATAATTTTACTTCCAGCTGGAACAATCATATTTTCTTCGTAAATCTCTGACGGGCCCTCTCTGAGTGCAACATCATTTATCACCACGGCAGACTTGTAATTTGTTTTAAAAAAATAAAAACCAGCAAAAGGCAAAGTACAGATGATAAGCCCAACTAGAAAAAGTGACTTTGTAATCTTTTTAAATCTATACATAAGAAGATTAATAATAATTAAAAGAAGAAAAATTAATGAATATTCCCAAATACTTGAAGTAACACCAAAAGAAACAAACTTTTCATTGATCTTAGTTGATTTAGAAACATCTATGACAAAATCATTAGAAAGAATGCTATCAATATTTCTCTCTGCCAATCTCCCAAGATCGAGACTATTCTTAGCTTTTTCTAAATGATACCGAGCTAAGCCATAGCTATCTTTTTTTAAATATAATGTTCCAACATTAAAATGCCATAGAGATGGAGAATCGATTAAATCTTTATTCTCAATAAATAGCTTAAGTGCATCATCGTACTCATTTTTCAGATAATGGCTTTCAGCTAACTTTAAAAGTTCATCTGTGGTATATTTCGCCATATAACTATTATCTTGCTAGCTTGTGTTAAAGGCAAGGCAAGAGGTGATACGCAATGCAAGAAAACATCGACTTTATTAAATTTTCTCAGCAATTTTTTGAAGCATCAAAAGTTGAGTTCATTGATAATGTAAAAATGAAGGGAAGAGAGAAGGGCGCAATACAAATTGATCAAAAGGGTAAGGCCTTTTTCGATTTAACTGTATTCAAGAAGAGGTATTCTCTTATTGGTTATAATCACCCCTTAGAGTTAAAATCTAAGTTTTTAAAAGATGAAGTTTCACAAAAATGTATCGAAAACCAGATAAAAACATTCTTCTTTGAAAAACAAAACTTCAGTATTAAGCTCCACAATCGAATCGATCTCAATAAAGAGACTTTCTTTCCCTGGTCTGACACTAAACATTTCTCAAAGCAGGAAGCTCTAAACACGACTGGGATTTTTGGGATATCAAACGACAGCAAAAAACAGATTGTTGGGTTAAAAGAACATTTTTCTAGTATCTTTGTTCATAATTTTCTACCTCTATCATTTGAAATATATCAAGATCAGCCACAGAGAAGTGGGCAAGATAAAATTACTCAAGAAGATATCACCTTTTCTCGTTTAGTTTTAAATTATTTTACAAAGGGACCATTCTATCTAAAAGATGGACGTTTTAATCAGGTAAACACTCTCTTAAAGAAGTACTTCAACGACTCCATTTTTAAAATACACAACTTATTTGTATTAATCGAAAACTCTTCACCAGAAGCTATCTCTGCACTAGAGGAGCAAGGTATTTTATGCGACTCTGTTGATAATAGCGCTGTACTGTCTTTTCCTCTTTCAATACATGAAATGCATATAGCTAAAGTACATGAAATCGTAATAAAATGTATTAAGAGGGATTCTTAAATGAGCTTTGTCATTAGAAATGTAGAAAAAAAAGATTTAAGCGATATTTTAGAGCTTTCTAAGCTTATGGTTTTTATAAACCTTCCTTCTGAGAAAGATCGACTAGAAAAAATAATCAATAAAAGTATTGAATCATTTAAAAATCCATCAAAAAAACTTGAAGAAAACTATTTTCTTTTTGTTTTAATTGATACTGATTTAAATCAAGTTATTGGTGTTTCAATGATTCATGGAAAACATGGATCAGAAACTGAGCCCCATTTTTATTTAAAAGTTGGTCAAGAGCATAAATATAGCCAATCTCTAAATACTGGCTTTGTTCATGGAACATTAAAGTTTGGTATGGAAAATAATGGTTGGACTGAAATAGGTGGCTTGGTTCTTCATCCGGATTATAGAGGAAATGAAAATAAACTCGGTAAATTTCTTTCCTACTCAAGATTTTTATTTATTGCTTTTAATCAGCATTTATTCACAGACGTTATTCACTGTGAACTCATGCCTCCTTTTGATTCTGAGGGCAAGAGTCCTTTATGGGAAGCCATCGGCAGAAAGTTTCTCAATATGGATTATAATGAAGCAGACATGCTTTCGAGAAAAAATAAAGAGTTCATTGTATCTCTTTACCCACAAGATACTATTTATGGGACTTTACTACCTGCTGAAGCAAGAAACGCTATCGGCAAAGTAGGTGAAGACACACAGCCTGTAAAAAAAATGCTTGAGACTATCGGCTTTAAGTATATGAATGAAGTCGATCCATTTGACGGTGGACCACATTATAGAGCTCAAACATCTCAAGTTAGCTTAATAAAAAATAAGTTTTCATTAACTTTATCTACGACAGATAATTTATCCGAAAATGCTGTAACAATATTATTATCTTTACCAAAATCTAATCACAATTTTTTTACAGTTAAAACAAAAGCCGACTTCGATGGTGATAAAGTTTTATTATTAAATGATTTTATAACGGAGCATTCCTTAAATAAAAATGAAGTTATTAATGGAATATTTTTTTAAAGAAGGAACATTTTATGTTTGAATTAAAAGGAAATTACTACTCTGGTAATTACAACTACCCAAAAACAAGTGGAATTCAAAGCGTCGAACGAATGATGGATCGAAAGTGTCCTGCAAATACAGACGAAACGCTGTGGGAATGTCCCATTGAATATAAAGATGTTGATAAGGTAATTGAATCATCTGTGGCAGGATTTAAAACATGGCGTCTTAGCTCACTTGAAGATAGGCTAAATATTTTAGAAAAATATAAAGAAAACCTCACAAAGGTTAAAGATCAGATGGCTAGAGCCATAGCTCTAGAAACAGGAAAGCCACTCTGGGAATCTTTAACGGAGGCAAACGCTGTCATAGGCAAAGTTGATGTTACGATTAAGCACTCTTTACCAAGAATACAAACAAAAAACTTAAGTGAAATTGCCGCCAACACCAATGGAAAAGTTACTTATAAACCTATTGGCCCTAGTCTCATTATTGGCCCCTTCAACTTTCCTTGTCACCTCGCCAATACTCAAATTTTAAGTTCGTTAATTTCTGGAAACAGTATCATTTTCAAACCGTCAGAAAAGACGTGTTATAGCGCTCAAATTATGTTTGACTGCTTGGCCAATGCTGGCTTCCCAGAAGGAGTTGTGAATTTAATTCAAGGTGACGGAGAAGTTGCCAGAAGAATTGTTTCAGACAAAGATGTTAAGTGTATTTTCTTTACTGGCTCAAAAGAAGTTGGGATGAAAATTCTCGAAAATACTTCAACAGACCTCAATAAAATGGTCGCCCTAGAACTTGGTGGCAAAAATACATCAATCCTTCATCATGATGCAAATCTCGACTACGCTCTTGAAGAACTAATTAAAGCTTCATTTATTACATCTGGTCAAAGGTGCACATCTACCTCTCTTATTCCTATTCACAGAAGTATCCTTGATGAGTTCGTTCATAAGTTTCATCAAGTCTCTAAAAAAATCATCGTTGATCACCCTATCGACTTTGAGGTCGAACCCTTTATGGGCCCTCTTGTCGATAAAAGATCAATGGACACATTTCTTTTATATGTTGGAATGGCTAAAAGAGAAGGTATTGAAGAAATTATGAGAGGAAAACAAATTCACAAGAAGTTCAATGGTCATTACGTAAGCCCTTCTGTTCACGTTGCTTCAAAGTTCGATAGCGATAGCCACTTTCTAGCAAGTGAGATTTTTGGACCAACAACAACATTTATTCCCTATGATGATATTGAAGAAGCAATCAATATTGCGAATGCCACAGAGTATGGCCTTGCTGCCAGTATTTTTACTAAAGATAAAAATTTATTCGAGTTATGTGTTCGTGATATCGATGCTGGAATAATTAATCATAATAGTAGTACCTGTGGAGCCAGTGCCGTTTTACCTTTTGGAGGCGTCAAAAACTCTGGCAACTACAGGCCTGCAGCTGTGGCCATGATAGACTCATGCGTTTACACATCAGCAAGTATCGAAAAAACATCGGATGACTCTAACGGCTTTGAAAGTGTAAGAGGGATTAATCTTTAAAAATGGAAAGAGTTCGACTCAAAATTCCACCAAAGAACCCTATTTTCAAAACCAAGCTCGTCGTTCAAATAGGGGATTTAAACTACGGAAACCATGTTGGAAACGATCGTATTCTTCTCTATGCACATGAAGTACGACAGCAATTTTTCGACTCTATAGAGCAATCCGAACTCTCTTTTTTTGGATCAGCAGTCATAATGAGTGACTCCACATGCGTTTATAAATCTCAAGCTTTTTGGAAGGACCAGATTGAAGCCGAACTTTACTTAGATGAAATTACACCAACATCAATGCGTTTATTTTATCGACTAATAAATAACAAAAATAAAAATGATATTGCGCTCATACAAACAACATTAGTATTTTTTAATTACGATACTAATAAAGTGTCGCCAATTAACACCAAACTAATTCCTTCGGATTGGATGAAATAAAAAATTTTACAATTTGAAAGTGGCTGGGGTAGCCCTGGCCAAAACTCGGTTCTTTGAAGCTTTCCTTATCAGTTGGTTTCCAAGAAGTAAAAACGTGACGTTGGTCACATTTTTTTTGGCCAGCAAACCAGCATCGCGGGTTCTCATCCGGCAAAATATTTGCACTAACTTAGTATCTTTTTATATAAATTTTTTGATTTAAAAATGGCTGGGGTGGCCGGATTCGAACCGGCGACCAATGGATTAACAGTCCACTGCGCTACCGCTGCGCCACACCCCAAAAATTGATTAGAGCTAGTATTTATAAGAATTTAGCTTCATTTTGTCCATTTCTTTTTTTTTGAATCAATATAATAGAGTATCTATATACCTGTAATCATTAATGTCTTAATATTTTACTCAAGTATTTAGCTCTTTAAACCGATAAATATTATGAAAACTATTCTAGGACATCGTTTTGGCGAATTTCAGAGGTCAAGTCATTATGAATCTATTCAGGCTACTAACGCCTGAAGAGATTAGCGAACTAACCACATCATCTTGTGGAGCTGAACGTGTTGAATTAAATAACCTAATTCAATTTGAACTTGAAGGGAATGACTATAGAAACTACAAGACTCATCAGCAAAAACTTGAAGATGAGCAAAATAAAGTTACTCATAAAGCAAAAATTTTAAAAATTAATGACAAAGAAAATCTCGAATTAAAAACTAAAGAAGAAGAATTTATACCTACAATTACTGATGAAATAAAAGAAATATTGAATCATTTTATCGATCGCTGTAAAGAAATGGAAAAGAACCCACTGGGTCGTAAACGTCTACAAAAAAGAAAAAGAAAAGGGCTCAAAAAACAAATGTCCACCTTCATTCTTGAAGAAAAAGAAAAAATGGATCACTCTTTCTCGAAACTAAAAACTGTTGAAATTATGGATCTATATCAAAAAAATGCTGCAGTAGATATCGACTTACAAAAAAACAATTCTGACGATTTGGCCAAAACCTCACAGAGTGGTGTTCTTGTTAATAAAAAAAGAGCTTAAGACCTTAGACCACGATAAAGCTCACGAAACCTAACAAATAACCATGGCGATAGAAAGAATAGTTTTTCTTTAAAAGAAGTTTTCCCTTGAGCTGTATTATATAGTCTTGTAATTTCATTTTTATTTGCATCAGTAATGAAATTATTTTTTCGAAGCTCTTTTTCAAGTTTATCACCCTTAAACTCGACTAAAAGTTCGAATGCTTTTATTACTCTTGAAGTGAGAACATTTGGCGTATAGCTTTCTAAAATATGATCTCTTGCATTTTTACCATACTTGGCTAACTTTTCTCGATCAGAATAGAAAGAATTTATTGCCTCGATCATTACATCTACACTTTTAGCAACAATACCAGCTCCACCGGGGATAACTTCATGTTGACTATTATCATTCATAGGTGTTGCTAATGTAACGACTGGAGTTTCAGCTAACATACTTTCAGCAAATACCATTCCAAAGGATTCACCAATTTTTGCAGCATGAATAAACAAATCAAATGAGTTATATAAAATATTGAGATTTTCATCTCCATCAATATAATCTAATAATGTAATTTTCTCTCTTTGCTCGTTACTAAGGCCATCAATAAACACCATTGCTTTTGGTGAAACACCAAGCAACACCAAGTGAGTATCACTATACTTATCAGAAATATTTAAAAAAGACTTGATATCAAGAAGGGACCATTTTGCTTCAGACTTTTGTGCAACTCTTCCAAGAATAAATTTATTTAGAGGTATATTATTACTCTTTTTGAATTCGTTAATAACATTAAGATCATTTATTTTTTTAAATTTATCTGGAATTACGAGGTAGGGTAATACTATGGATGTACTCGTGTTTTGAAATAGCTTTCTATCCGTTTTCCATTTCCAAAAGCACCATTTTGACAGATGCATATGAAGATCTATTTGTTGTTCGCCCTCAGAAAAGTCTACCTGTGAAAAAACATTTGTTTCAGCAACTTTAACACCAGTACAATTATTACGAATTAATATTAACAATTCATTTATAACATCATCTTTAATACCTGCACGATGAATATGTACTATATCTGGGGCAAATGAAATTAATTCACTCAGATTAAACTTTTCTCCCTTATAAGGATCTAAGACTTTAATATCATATTCAAGAAGTGCTTTTTCACGAACACCTTTTTCGTAGAGAGGAAGGACGGCAACCTCTAGACCATACTTTTTAAAAGCTATCGAAAAATTCTGAGCTGCCCTTTCAGTTCCACCTCGATTAAGAGTATAGACTATTGTTAGGATTTTCATCCAACAGCTCCATATATGTTTTTTCAACCAGGTTTGTCATCGCTTCTTTTGAATAATTTTGTCTTACAAAGTCATAAGCATTTTTCTTAATCTTATTGTAAAACTGGTCATCTTTTTCTATGTTTCGTATCACTTCAAGAATTTTTTCTTTAAGATAAAGGTGTGCATTTTCACGGTTTGTATTACACTCAATACCAGTTTTGTCATGAATCACAATATCGTCTATACCGCTTCCAATAACTAATGTGTTTTGCAACATAGCCTCCGCTGCAACAATAGAAATAGCTTCTCTCTCAGGTGAACAATGAAGAAAAACATCCATTACATTCAGATAATCGTTGATATTACTCTTATGTCCCAAAAATAGTATACTTTCTTGAAGGGCTTTATCTTCTACAAGTTGTTTTAACTCTACCAGATACTTTTTATCTTCTTCTGAATTGGCTCCGCCAATTATGGGAAACACACAATTTTTAAAAACCTCTTCCTCCAAAGAAGATGAGAGCTCTGAAACTGCCTCGATAAAGATATGATAACCCTTAAATCTATTTATTCTGCCCGCGACACCTATAATTAATTTTTTTTCATTTTTAGAAATGAGGTCTTCAACCTCTGGGTTTACAACATCTTTTTTATCTATACCAAGTGGAATAATAACATCTTTTTCTGTAGGACTAAATCCAAGCAACTTATCATGCTCTTCTTTTAAAAACTCTGAATTATACATTACACAGTTAACTTTTAACCATTTTCCAATTTTATCGAGCGTACCTCCAACAGGGCCATGCTGGAACCATACTTTTTTAATACCAAGGCCAAATGAGGCTAATGACATTACAATATGAGCGTAAGGCATTGTAGAGTGAATAATATCTATTTTTTTATCTTTAAGAATTTTTCGTATTTCGCATATAGCTTTAAATAATTTATGAAGATGAGACAACTTAAACTTGTTTTGAATCAAAACTGTTTCGATACCATTATTTTTAGATATCTCTAGCGCATCTCCATCATTAAAAAATAAATTTATAATATTTAAGTTTCCATTTTTTAGGTGGGATTTGGTTATCTCTAAAACAAAAGCTTCAGCACCACCGACAAAACCATTTGGAGAAACATATAAAACATTGTATTTCATTTTAGTATTATATCCCTACCATTACTGAATACAATATGAATTAAACTTACTATATAAGTACACTATATAGTGATAGCATATTCTATGAATTATCATAGAATATTAACTATACTATGTTATTTAACTCACTCGATTTTTTACTTTTTTTCCTGCTACTTTATGGTGTTTATCTTTCAGTTGGTGATAAATACAAAAATTCTCTATTACTCTTAGGAAGTTACTTCTTTTATGGTTCTTGGAACTGGAAATTTTTAACACTTCTAGGTGCTTCTACAATTGTAGATTTTTATTGTGGAAAAAAAATTTATAATGCAAAACTAAATTCAACAAAAAAGAAAGCTCTTTATTTCAGTATCTTTTTTAATCTTTCTCTTCTAGCAGTATTTAAATATTTTAATTTTTTTATTCAAAGCTTTTCTGACCTCATTTCATTCTTTGGGGTAAGTCCTGATATAACTCTATTAAACGTGGTTCTTCCTGTAGGGATTTCATTTTATACATTTCAAACTATGAGTTACACTATCGACATCTATCGTGGACAATTAAAACCTGTTAATAACCTACTTGATTTTGCCCTTTTTGTTTCATTTTTTCCTCAACTTGTTGCAGGGCCTATTGAGCGAGCTGTTCACCTCATTCCCCAAATAGTTAATAAACCAAAAATCAACAAAGAACTTATAAAAGAAGGTCTCTATCTTATTTTAATGGGATATTACAAAAAAGTTTATATAGCTGATAGATGTGCACCTATTACAGATTATTATTTTAATAATTCAATTGATAACTTAACGGCAGGAAATGCTATCACTGCGATTCTTGCCTTTACCTTTCAAATATATGGCGATTTTTCAGGTTATTCCGATATTGCTAGGGGTGTTTCAAAACTTCTTGGTTACGATTTAATGATTAACTTTAAAATGCCTTATTTTTCTCAGAATCCTAGTGAATTTTGGAGGCGATGGCATATAAGTCTATCCTCATGGTTAAGAGATTATCTCTATATTAGCCTAGGGGGAAATAGGCATGGAACATTTATAACGTATAGGAATCTTTTCTTAACAATGTTACTCGGTGGTCTTTGGCATGGTGCTGCCTGGAATTTTGTTTTATGGGGAACTTATCAAGGTCTCTTGTTAGTAGTTCATCGTCTCTTTTCACAAAACTTGAAAGTCCAATTACCAAAAATATTTAATATTCTTTTAATGTTTATTTTTACTTGTTATGGATGGCTTCTTTTTCGTGCAAACTCTTTTGAACAAATCGAAAACTTTACATATGCCTTATTAAATTTTCAAATAAGCTCAATTGATATCAATCACATTTTACAACTTATTTTTCTAAACTCGTTTTTAATTTTTATTCAATACAAAAAATATCAATTTAATAATATGAATTATATTCTTACTCTTAGCTTATATAAAAAACTACTTGTTTTCTTTACCATGATCTCAAGTATTATACTCTTAGGAAAATATTCAGGAAGTGAATTTATTTATTTCCAATTTTAATATGAAAATAGTAATTACTTTTATATTTTTACCAATTATAGCATTTGTTCTTACAAATATAGATAGTACTATCAGAGAAGGTCGATTTGCCCACATCCGAAACATGAAAATACAGTGGGATCATCTTGACCTCCTTCAGAATGTATCAGGAGCTAATAAATCAATAATAAACTCTATTGGTTTAAAAGGTGATGAGTTATCAACAGAGAAATATCGAATACTTGTTATTGGCAACTCTCTTTCAGAGGGTATGCTTTTAGACGATACAGAAACCTGGCCTTACAAGTTACAGAGTTATTTACGGTCACATAATATTGATGTTAAAGTCTATAATTCTGCCAAAAGTGGGTTTATGTCAGCCCAAAGAATTAAAGATGTATACGATGCCTATAAATATCTAAATTTTGACTTAATTATTATTTATCCGTTTGGGTCTTATAATAAAAACTATAGGGCTAAAGAGGGTTTTACCGAATACTATATTCCAGATTATAAAAATTCCGATTTCTCTTTAAAAAATAATACAGTAGTTCAACAGTTACGTAATCGAAAGTGGGAAATCGCTTCTTACTTTCAGAAAAGATTTAATCTAAAACTTTTTAGAAATGCTATTGCCGACCCAAATCACGTAAGAGGAATAAAAACTTCTGCCGAACATAGAAAAAGTTTACCTATATTTGAAATGAATAATGAGTACTTACAAAAGTATAAAGCTTTATACCAAAAAGGATTAAACGAAGTTATACCCTTTTTAAATAATATTAAACCAAAAGTTGTTATTATAAACAGAGCTCATGTGGCTAATTTAAATCCAACCAAGAATGACTTAAAGTTATGGTGGCATGACACTATTATCGACTCAGATAATAATGAAAAACGATTCTCAGCTAAACAATATTCTTTATTAATAGATCTTGAACATAAACTTACAAACAAAGTTAACTCAAAGAAAATTAAGGTAATTTCAAAAGATATGCTCAATCCTAAGACAAGCTGGTTTTATGATCAGCACCATTTAAATGAATACGGCTCAGATGAATTTGCTAAAAATCTTTCTAATCATATTATCTCTTTTTTTAGATAGAGATAACACAACCAAAATATTCTTCGGGGTTACTAATACTATTGATATTATTTTCACTTAAATAAGCTTTCAATTCATTCATGACTTGTTCATCACATATAATTCTTTCACAATTCATTAGAGAAGTGATTCTTTCAGACTCACTGTTGCTGTACCAAATATCATAATAGATACTCCACAAACAAGACTCTCTATCACCATGAGTTGCATCCGATATGTTTATTGGTAATGATTCAAAGTCAGAACATTCTTCTCCAAGAAAATTATTATCTTGATTGGTCAAAGACATTCTACGTACACATCCACCAATCAAAGAGCAAAATTGTAGTTTTAACCAGCGTCCAAAACCTGGAGCTTGTTGAAAGTTTGCATTTCCACCTGAAAATGGCCTCACATCTGAGCAATCCAAAGCTCCACCAGATGCACTTTCAGTTACACCCATAGATAAGGTATTCATAGAACAAGCAAAGTTTCTAACACTTTCATCTAAAGATTCATCTGCTTTTGTGGCAGGATTCAGAAGTAGGTATATAACTAATATTACTTTAAACATAGATACTAATCGGTATCTCAACTAGCTTCTTAAGTTTAAGTATTTTTATCAGGAACTATTTAGTTTTACAGATAAACCAAACCTGAGAAGATATTAAGCCCATCGGGATAATATTCGGAGTAAATTCGATAGATTCAATTTCAAAGTGTTGTTCAATATTTTTCTTTAATTTTTTCCAATTGAAAGCATAATGACCACAAGTAGTGTAGGCGACACCATCATAATGAACATCATAATAGTTTCTTTTTACCTGTGTGTTTTCTGTTGCAAATAACATTTTCAAAAAGTTTTTCAATGAATACCACTCACTATACTCATACGATCCGTATTTTCTCCAAGCAAGTAATCTTCTTACAATTTGTTTACCAAGAAGTGTAAGACCTGTTTCTTTTGGTACTGAAATAACTGCATAACCATTTTCACTACACAAACTTCTAATTCTTTTTAAAACAACTTGTACATTTTCTTCAGTACAATGCTCTAGCACTTCAAAACAAGTCACCAAATCAGCCTTATTATTATAACTTTCTTCAATATGGTGAAATTCAAAATTTATTTGATTTTTAAATCTATCTTTTAAAAGCTTAAGTTGATTTTTATCTACTTCAAGGCCAACGTTTCTTTTTGTATACTCAGAGGCCATCAATAAAAAAGTAGCGTCCCCACAACCATAATCAACAATATTTTTAACTTTCAATTTTTTTACAAGCTTTATTGCTTTTTTAAATCGCTGACTGTGACTCCATCTTAAAACACTACAATCGGAGAAAATTTGCTTTTTAGCATATCCTCCACTTTCAAGTATTTCATTTTTTTCTGGTAATCCCAAAGTAACTCCTATCTACTTTAATTATTATTAATTTTTACTTATTCAGATAGTTGGCAAAATTGACCACACTCAAAAGCTTTTCAAGATTTAATAATTGATTAATTTATTTTTTATTGAAATGGCGGAGATGGAGAGATTCGAACTCTCGGTACCGCCAAAACGGTACGACGCCTTAGCAAGGCGCTGCCTTCGACCACTCGGCCACATCTCCAAAAGATGGCGGAGGACACAGGATTTGAACCTGCGGACCCGTGAAGGTCAACGGTTTTCAAAACCGCCGCTTTCGACCACTCAGCCAATCCTCCGTAGCACTAGATATTAAATGATGTTTACTCTCATTGGCAACGATTTGTCTATGATCTACCGTGACAAATTCTTAATTTTATTAGAAATTTTTGCTCTATCTTTAGCCTGAGGAGCTAACTTTAAATAAATTTCGTACTCTTCTTTAGCCAAAGTACTTTGACCTATACCTACATATACGTTTCCAAGCTCACGCCTTATATCAGGGTTATTTGGCTCTACATTCTTTGCCCTGATATAAAGCTCACGTGCAATCTCAAGAAAGTTTTGCTGAAACTTTATCCAACCAAGGGACATTAATGACTCAACGCTTCTTGGAGCCAGAGAAATTGCCTTTTCTAAGTTTTTTACAGCTAAAGAATATTCCTCTAGTTTTCTATTGGCTTCTCCAACAATAAAGTGGCCATTATAGATAGTAGGATTTGACTTAACTTCAAGCTTACCAGCTTCTAAAGCCTCTTTATTTTTGTTTTGTAATAAGTAAATTTTACCAATGTAATAATTCGTTAAAGGATAACCCGGCATTCTTTCTAAAATACTATTATAAATCTCAAGTGCTTCAAAATATCTTTCTTCTAAACTTAAAAAATTTGCCAGTTTCATTCTAGTATCAATATCTCCAGGATTTATTTTTAAAAGCTCTTTACAAAAATCGATAACGTTTTTGTTTTTGCCCTCAAGCTCTGAAGACTCAATCATAAATTTAAAGAAGTTACTGTCCCTCTTAGGTAATTTTTCTAACAATCCTTTATAATGCTCAAATTGTTTTACTTGGCCGCTTTTGTAGTAATAAATAGCAATATTTCCATACAGCAAGGGGTCATCTTTATTTTCAGTAATTAAATCTTGAAGATAACCAACTGCTGTTTCTGATCCTTCAAGCTCAAACAAAATTTTACTATGCAGTGATCTATAATCTAGATTATTGGGATCAAGAGAGATGGCTTCAGTTAATGCTTTTTTTGCTTCTTTATACTTACGACTGCTCATAAATATTTTAGCCATTTCAAAATAAACATCATCATTTAAAGGGTTCATCCTTATTGATTTATTATAGAACTTTATTGCTAGTGTATATCCTTCAATTTTTGTGTAATAAAAACCAAGCAAACTAAAATAAGCATCATCCTTTTTAAAATCTGATGTCGAAATATAATTTATTTCATATTTTGCTTTTTCAAATTTTCTTGCAACCAAGTAAGCACGAATGAGCCGATGAATGACATGATTACTTTTAGGATAAGCTTTTTTAAGCGACTCTAGTTTTAAAATAGCCGCTTCTAGATAGCCTCTCTTTACTTGAAGATCAGCTAAATTGAGTTCTACTGGAAGAAAACCTGGGTTGAGGTCAACAGCTTCTAGCGCAAATTTAAAAGCCTCTTCCCACTCTTTTTTTGCAACATGCTTTCGTGATATTTGTAAAAAGTTAAAAGCCTTACTTTCAAGTATTAACGCCTGAGAAAGCTTATCACCTTCGACATCAAGCATTCCAAGTCGAGACCTTAGCGCAGGTGAGTTCACAACGCTTAAAGAGGATTTAAAAAACACTGCTGCTTTTTTACTATCACCCTTTAATGAGCTTAAGATTCCCATTAACTCTAGATACTTTGCATACACAACTGGCTCACCACCAGAATGAGTTAACGTCAAAGTTCTAAGAATTTTTTCAAAAGATTTATAGTTTTGTAATTTTAGTTCTAATTCAGCGAAACTAATCATCAAACTATTATTACTTGGATAGTTTTTTCCGCCCTCTAAAATGGTATCTCTCGCTAACTCTAGTCTTTGGTCATATACATAGTATCGAGTTAAAAAGAGGTAAGCTTTTGGCGGTTTTGTTTTAAGCTTAATTAAGTTATCTAGGACAGTCTTAGCTTTTACAAAATCACCAAGATCCAACAAGAGTTCTCCATATATACAAAGCAAATCAACACTAGGTTTTCCCACCCTTAGAAAGTTTTCTATCGTTCTAAGTGCAGCTTGATTCTTCCCCAATTTTCTATAAAACAAAGCTGTTCCATAAGCTACGTTAACATCTTTAAGTACTTTCGCTCTGGTAATTCTAATTAATCTATAAATTACTAGATTTGCCTTTTTTCTACTAACAGCATTATCGATTAATTCTGCATAGGTTCTAATTAAAAAAGGAAGTGAAGGATTTTCATTAAATTGATTTTCTAATGAGAGTCTAAACTTTTCCGCTGATAAAACCTTAGATTGATATGTATTTAAACGATAAAGCTTAACGCCTTCAGTATAAAATTTTTGAGCCAAACCTGGATTTGGTACTTCTTTTGTTACAGGACTAGAAATGGGTACTTTTGATATTTTTTGTTTTTCTACTTCTTCTTCATCAAAAATTAAAAAATAGAGAAGAACAATAAAAGCTAAAGCAACAACAGGTTTGATCTTTTTGGGATTCGTCTCTGTTACGAGTGTTTTCTCTTCTTTCTTTTCAGGAATAAAAATTTTTGTTTCTTCATAGCCTTTTGCCTCTTGAAGTTCTTTGCCTAATTCTTTTTTAAGCTCATCAAGTTCAAGAAACTCTGTTTTTTCACTTGAAGAAACAACCGGAGGTGGTGGTTCCTCTTCGATAATAGAACTTGTAAGATCTTCACTTTTCTCCTCAACATCATCAAACAAGTCATCTTTTATCGACGCAGGATTTATTACTCGAGTTTTGTCTATTGCAGGTGTGTTTTTAAGTTTTACTACTCGAGTAGCATCAATATTTCTCTCTTCTTCTTTTTTATTTTCTTCTTCACTTTTTTGATATGCAGATTCTAATTCATCGTAATCGACCTCTACATCTTCATTCTTAGAAAACTTAAACTCTCTATATTGTGACTCACTTTCAGCTTCTAAACTTTTCTCCATTTCTTCGTCAACGATAAGCTTAAGATCTTTGTCACTTTTAGATTTTATAGCTGTTTGATACTCAACTAAGTCATTTTCAATGTTTGTAATTGTCTCATCATTTTTATTCTTATTACCAAAGATAGAATCAACAATGAGATTATTTATATCCTTATTTTCTGCTACCTCTATCCATTCCCCACCAGGGAACACTTGAACATATTCATTTCCGGTAATGATATTTTCATTAATTAATTGATTGATTTCATCAATCTTGAAAGGCCCAATAGTTCGGCCATCTAAAAGTTTGAATCTATAAGATGTCATCTACTATAGTATATATCCTGGCAGTAAAAATATAAGTATAGCAAATAATGTCAATTCTTGATTTTTAAAAGTTAAACGTCGATTTTCGTAAGATTTTTTTAACTCTGTAATAAAGTATGTTGATGTCCCAAATAATGCTATAGATACTGCAACAAATGCAAAGATAAATGTCCAGTCATAGAAATTGATCATATAGCTTAAATATTTTAATTTATATATAAAAGTAGCGCTCATTGGACATGCCACAAGACCAGCAAATGATATTGTAAATAGGAAAGGGTCTGTGATTTTATTATCAGTAATTGATTTTTTTACTAAGATATAAAATACAATTATAGAAAAGCATAAATTACTTATATAAACAGAATTATTATACTGATCTTGTATACCTAAATAAAAACAGAGAGACAATTGAGAAATAAATACACAAAATAATTTATTATCTAATTTCTTCTCCAGAAAATATTTGAATAGCCATAAGGCTGAAATCCCAACTGATAAAACAGACTTAATTTTCCCCACAACATTTTCCTGAAAAGCTGATCTACTTAGTAAATTTTCTACCACTGGAAAAATGACTTCTATGTTTAATAGAATTAATATTAGATACCCAAATAATAGTAAGCTCCCCTTGTTTTTTTGTTCTTCGACTAAAATAAACTCTGGAATTATTATTAACGTAATGAAAATATTTATAAAAAGTAAGAAATAGTAAAAGAGGTATGAACTTTCTCCCACAAATTCAAATGTCTGTATCCAAAAAGATAATACAAATATTAAAAGCAAGGTCAAAATAGCCCATGCATTTCTTTTATCACCTCTTATTAAAGATAGAGTCATTAATAAAATAGAGAATAAGGCGATATTTTTGTAATATATTTCGTTGTTAAATTTTATCAATGTATAGACTAATACAATATTGTTTAAAATAACTATATCGTTTAAGCGAATGGAGCTTCTTAATATTTCTCTAAAATTTACTACACATATCAGAATATATATTAAGTAGAGAATTAAATTCTCCATATTAACATTCCCCGTATAAAGATATTCAAAGAAAGGAACACTCAGAGGTACTAGTGGGAATATTATTTTTATAGACTTAAAGTTAAAATACATACTTAAAATGAAAAATGCAACATTAAGCACAATAAGTAGTTTTATAATATCAACCATGGAGCATACTTCTTTTTTTGAATTTATTAGTAAAATTTAGCACGAGCAAAGTACAAATTGTCACTGCACAAATAGATCTTGTAAATTCTCCACCAAGAATAAAAGGAATAATAAATACTAAGAAAGAAAACGAAAAAGGCAATAAGTCTTTCTCATAATTAATGTAGCGTTCACCAATCTCAATTTTATATTGCTCAATTAAAATAAGTATAAGAACGGGTAAGCCTACAAAGAAAAAGTAAAATGAGTTTTGGAAAATGTGAATACTTGTAAAGATCGTACCGACATAGAGTAGCGAGTAATTAATAAGACTTCTTCTAAATAAATATGAAGCTAATATGATAAAAAGAGATAGTTCAAATATGTATTCTTGAATATATGCTAATAAATGCTCAGAGTGAGTGTCGAGAGAAGACATATAGCTAATTACTAAAACTTGAAAAACAATATACAAAATTACCTTTTTTAGTGTTTCATCGTGACCATTAAGGCTTTTTATAAAGTTCATTATATTTTCAATTAAATAAATAAATGACAAGGCGACAAGGTTTTCTGTAAGAAGTAAATCGCTATAGCTTAGATTTTCATGCAGGAACAAATCTATATTTACATTTAAAAACAACACGAATATAAAGAAGCACCTAACGGCGAAAGCAGTTAATTCTTTTGCGGTTTCACTATTTGACACCTTGGGCCTAGTCATTAATCTAAAAATTTCTATCGTAAAAACTACAGTAAATATCCCTTTTGATATAGTTAACAAAACCACCAACGCACTTATAATGCGCACCTGATTATCTAACTTATTTTTTTTAATAAAACCCAATATATTTAATGCAATAATTATTACTACGTTTAGTATTTCTTCTTTATATAAATAGTACTGACTCATATCTCCTGATATAAATAATGAATAAGCTTGAATCATAATAAATAATGAACTACCGATAACAAAAAGCCCTCTAATGTGAAGAGATAAAATAATAAAAACAATCGGTAAAAAGGCCAAGTATTCAATCATTTAAAAACCATCAAATATACAATTACCAAGACTATAAACATGTAAACTATAATCAACTCCAGGCGATGTTGAATTGAGTGATTCTTAAATAAATATGATATTTCATTCAGATTTATTCCGTCACCAAAGCGAAACATAGGTATTTTCTTATTAAAACTAAACGAGAAAGAGCTCTTTGCTTTATAATACATTCTTCCAAAAATGTCTTTAATAGTATTTGAATCATCTGCGATATACTTAAACATAATACCCAGAGCAAGACTCATTATTGCTAAAATATAAACGACTGGCTCATTTTCTCTTAATACTATTGACCCACTATCATAGTCTTTCAAATATAATGTACACATGATGCCAATAATAAATAAAGCAGTAAGCCTAACTCCATATTTATTTTTTATACTCAAATAGATTTTTTTCTTATCAAGAATTAGAGTTTTAATATATTTAACACTTAATGATCCAATCACAAAATTCACCATTATTAATATTAGATAAAAAATAAAAGATAACCCCATCTCATTAAAAGCACTTCCAAACTTAAACAAGGGGGAGAAGGGGAGAAACAAATAAAGTAATAAAAAGGGCACACCAAAGTACATCGCGTGCTTCTTCTCTTTATTTTCTAAAACTTTCAAAAGCGAGCAAAGTAAGTATAAAAATAACATAATTGATTCTATCTGATTCTGGGCTGACCAAAACTGACTTCCCACATAAACAAAGAGTGGTATTAGAAGTATAACTAAATTTGACTTTTTATTTTCAAAAAATTTGACACACCAAAAGTAAAACAACAATGAGCATATTAGTATAATCAAACCCCAACTATAATGAGCATCTAAATTTATAGACTTAAAATGCAATAACAAAGAAGGATAAGATAAAACGAAGAAGTTTTTACTCTCATACAACAACATAAAAAAGTAATTAAAACTTATAACCTGTAGAATAAAGATAACATTTGCTAAAGACTCATTTTTTACTACAAGAAAAGTAAGCCAAGAAACTAATGAGATCAGGTAAACACTAAAAGACACTTTTTTATTTATTAAGAAGTATAACAAACAAGGATAAAACAAATAAATGTTACCTAAACCTTCAACACAGCTCGCCAGAAAAATAACTACAATAAAAACTTTTTTATAGATGTCTAAAAAAGACAATAATCGATCTGAAAAAAAGCAGTATATAGTTACCATAAATCCAAAAATAAGAACTCTGGTCTCACTTATACTCAAGTCTATATTCTTCAATAAATTAACAAAAAAGCCATAGTCGTTAACCAAAAAAAGATAAAGAGTAACCAACAGCGCTGAAGCACATCCATAGGTTATAGATCTCTTTATTTTTTCACTTTTTTCAAAAAGAAAGAAAAATAATGTATACAAAAAAATTATCACAACACTCATCTAGTGCCTCTTTTATTTAAAAGAAAAAGAGGGGAGATAATTAAAAACATAGCACTCATAAGCATCTGAGATGACAGATGCTGCCCACTTCCGAGAAAGCATATGAGAAAAAGTGACTGTATAAGCAAAAAATAAGAGATAACATTTTTACCCCTACTTGTTATAAAAAAGTACAAGGGTATTGATATCAAAAACGTCTTTAAAATAACTTCAATCATACCTTCTAACCATCTCTAGAACAGGGGAAATAACAACTAGTAAAAACAAAAATAAATAATCATGTTTATTTTCCATAGTGGCAGATATGCTTTTCAAATCTTTATCATGAAATGTATATACAACTACAAAAACACAACAAAATATCATTAAAAATATAATTACTTTTCGAAAATTAATTATTAATTCTTCATTATTTTTAAAATTAGCAAGAATAAATAAGCTTATAAGTATAGCTACAGCTACAAATAAGAGAGATAAGTATTCGTTATGAGTATACAAAGTAATTCCTACCAAAACAGCATATAAAGGAAGAATTATTTTAATATATGATTTAAATATAAGTGACGTTATATTGCTTATTAATGCAACACTCATAATGAAAATACTAAATAATTCCATATGAAGCCTCTCTTAATATTTCAACCATTAGGCCCATTAATGAAATAAGAAAAATTAGTTTAAAGAAAAAATTACTAAAGTTTTTAGAGTAGCCAATGGAAACCTTATCTTTAAAATAGTTAATAAATATAAATATGATGGCCAATTTTAAGAAAACAAAGACTAGTTGAAATAAATTATAAATAATTGGTACATTATCGAGTACTTTTTCAGGAAATAGTACAATCGAGTAACCGCCTAAATAAAAGTATACTAAAAACAAGGATACAAAAAACATTTTTAAGTTTTCTATAAAAATTAATTTAGAATCTTCATGTCTTCTTTTTTTAGCTAATTCTGGGTTTTGAGTCTTAAAAAAAACCAAAAAGCAAAAAAATTGAGATATGAAAGATAATGGATTCTTTATAAAAGGCAAATTTCCAAGTAGCTCTGACGTTCCACCCTCTTGAGTTTGAATTATATTTACTAGATCTGTAGATCGAAAAAAAAGAAGCAGGGCAATGCAGTTTATTATAAATATTATACTAAAATAAGTTTTAGTAATTATTATTTCACTAGATTTAACATTTTCACTATTTATAGCTGAAAATAAGTCTATAAAATTAACAGTTAAAATTAGGCAAATTATATATATAAAATCATATTTTACTGAATAAAAACTTGTTCGATAAAAACTTCCATCAACCCAAATATCAGATGTATAGGGAAATATACCTATTCCTAGTATTAAGATTATAGTTGTTATTATAAATTTTACATCAAATCGTTTTTCTGAAAGAACAGTAGAAAGTGCAATTATTTTTAGAATATTTTTACCGTAAAATTTTTGATCTGAATTAAGATTTCTACTATAACGATTTCTGTAAACTATTTTGTTTATTGCCGGTAAAAACAGCACAAAACCAAATGTTAAAAATGATAGCAGAATGACTTTAAAGAGTTCATTAACCATTATGATTAGACTCTCTACTTAACTGGTATATGCATGCAAACAACATAATTATATACAGAAGAATTGGCGCCCATATATCACTCAGTTTAAAAGATATTCTCTCACCATCAATAGTAATTAGTATTATATAAGATATAAAAAAAATAGAACCTAACTTAATTAACAATAAAGTATTCTTTATTGTTAATTGACTCTTATTATTTTTTTGAGAGGAGGGATTTTCCATTTTCCCTTTCCTTGATGCTCTTACTTAGTTCATTAAAATATTTGCAAGATTTAGTTTGGCCATTGTCCCTGCCCAGAAAATACCAAGCATAACGATTGGTATAAACAGCACTGTTACAATAGTTTGATTTAAGACACCAAAGCCTACTAAGTTTTCAGAGCCTTCATAAGGTTTAAAAACCATTAATCTAACAATTTTTAAATAGTAGTATAAAGATATCACCGAGTTCAAGCCTGCTAAAATAGCGAGGGTATAGTATCCTTCTTTAACAACAGCATTTAATATATGAAATTTTGCAACAAAACCGCTTAGTGGTGGAATTCCAGCAAGTGAGAACATTGTTACGGCCATCAAAATAGCCATCAGTGGTTTTTTGTAAATTAAGCCTGAAAATCTTTCAAAGTGATCATTATCGTATTCATCATTTACAATTGATAAAATGTAGAAAGCAACAAGAGTCATAAAAATATAAGTAACAGCATAGAATAGGATTGATCTCATACCAACTGTATTCAGAACAACTATACCAAGCATCATCATTCCCGCATGAGATATAGAGGAGTAAGCTAACATTCTTTTAACTGATCGCTGGCCAATGGCAGCAATATTACCAACAGTAATAGTAAGAATAGACATTGAACTGATTATTCCAAACCAGCTAACTGAGAGAAGGTTACTTTCAGAAAAGAACAGTGAAGAAACTCTCAATAGGATTGTAATTCCTGCAATTTTTGGAACTATAGAAAAAAATGTCGTAACAGGCATTGGTGAGCCTTCATACACATCGGGAGTCCACATATGAAAAGGTACACTTGAAATTTTGTACCCAATACCAGCAATAAATAAAATAAAAGATGGAATTAAAATAGTTAGTTGATTATTTGGATAAGATTGAGCGATACCAGAAAGGGCAGTAGCCATTTCTTGAAAGTTTATTGTTCCTAATACACCATAAATGTGACTCATTCCAAAAAGCATAACCGCTGCCGAGACTCCACCATATAAAACATACTTCAATCCTGCTTCACTAGATCTATCGTCAGTCTTTTTAAATGATGCCATGACGTAAGAAAGAATCGAAAGTGTTTCAATTCCTATATAAAGGATAAGCATATTATTAGCAGAGGCCAGAAGACATCCTCCAACGAGAACCCCCGTAGACATGATAACAAATTCACCTTTTAAATCTTGATAAATATCTTTTGAGATTTTACTTAAGTAGAGAGCACCGATAGTACCAATTATCATTAATACTTTTGCTGTAGATGAAAATGAGTCTATAGCAAGTGCACTTCCTAAAATGAAAGTATTTTCTGCAAATATTTTTTGATATGCAAAAACTCCAGCAGACCCAAGTCCTAATATTGCTATTAAATAAAGTATCCCTCTATCAGAATCATTCTTTTCGTATGCTGATTCAAATAAAATACATGCGATCATTGTAAAGCAAATGATCAACTCGGGAATATAGTGTGTAAGATTCTCTAAATAATTAAAAGGCATAATCAAACCTTGTTAAAAAGTAGCAAGTAACGAAACCAGTTTACCCACTGAAGCTCTCATCATATTTAATATTGGTGATGGATAAATACCAAAAACAATAACGGCAATACAAAGAGGAGTCATATAAGCAATTTCTCTAGCATTTACGTCTGTATAAGTTTTACATTCATCGATGACATCACCAAAAAACATTCTTTTGTACATCCATAGTAAATAAGCTGCACCGATGAGAAGACCAATTAACCCTAGCGCTGTGATTGAAGTAAATCTTTCGTAAATACCTAGGAAAATTAATGCTTCTGAAATAAAGCCTGATAAACCAGGTAAGCCCATTGAAGCAAACATAGCTATAATGAAAATTATACTAAACTTTGGTAATTGAGTATAAAGACCACCAAAACCTTTTGTACCATCTGGCTTAACGATCCATCTGTGGTGAGATCTTTCGTAAAGAATACCTATAAGTAGGAACATCATAGCTGTTGAAGTTCCGTGGTTAAACATCTGAAGTACAGCTCCATTCATACCCTGAACTGTCATCGCCGCTAAGCCAAGCATGACAAAGCCCATGTGTGATACAGAAGAATATGCAACAAGCTTTTTAACGTCGTTTTGAGCCATTGCACAGAAAGCACCGTAGATAACGTTGATAATACCTAAGACTGCTATAGAGTAAGAGAAGTACTTAGAGGCTTCTGGAAAAATTGGATAAGCGATTCTCAAAAATCCATATGTACCCATTTTTAATAAAACACCTGCAAGAATTACCGAAATTGCTGTAGGTGCCTGAACGTGTGCGTGTGGTAACCAAGTATGAAAAGGAAACACGGGTACTTTAATCGCAAAACCAATGAATAAGAAAATAAATAATAATTTGTTAAACGCAAAGTTTGTTCCAAAGAGCTCTAGATTTAGATTTCTAAAGTGTCCCCCAGATAGAGCTAAGATATCAAATGAATCTGCTCCCTGGCCTGAAGCATAGTAAAGAGCAACCATACCAATTAACATTAAAATTGATCCAAAGAATGTGTAGAGGAAAAATTTTACTGCGGCATATTCTTTATTTTCTCCACCCCATATTCCGATTAGGAAAAACATCGGAATAAGCATTACTTCCCAAAAGACGTAGAATAAAAAGAAGTCTAACGCTAAGAAAACTCCAAATACTGAACATTGAAGAAATAAAAATAATGAAAAGTAGGCTTTAATTTGTTTTGTAATAGTCCAAGAACTCATAATACAAAGGAAGAAAAGTAAGCCCGTGAGCAAGATCATTGGTAATGATATACCGTCAATCCCTAGTGAATAATTAATATGAAACTGAGCAATCCAAGGAATCTTAACATTAAAAGCTTCTTGCATTCCCGGAACAGTAGTATCAAATTTGCTATACAACACTAATGTTAAGATGAACGTTGTTAAAGTATTAACTAAACTCCACCAACGAATACCTTTTTCCATTTTTGAAGGAATTAAAAGTGTTACGATTGCTCCAATCATGGGCATCCATAAAATCCAGTTTAATAAGTTTGAATGGGCCTGCACTTGGCGCTCCTTTTTAACTAAAAGTTTTGATTAAATATATAACTCGAAAATGTTAGTAAAAATATAATAATAATAAAATAAAACTGCACTCTACCAGACTGTAGCGTTCTTAAGACTATGTTCATCAGTCTTACACTTGCTCCAGTTCCGTCAACGGCAACAGTATCAACCATAATGTTATCAAACCACTTTGATACTAAATAAATCTTTCTAACTACATATTGCCAGCCATCAATAGCATATCTGTCATAAATACCCATATCTATAGCTGCAAGTAGATTGTTTAAAGGCAGAAGACCCTTTTTAATAAGGCCTTTTACATACATATCATCAAAGTAGTATTTATTTTGAAGTGCTCTATAAAATCTAGCAAAAGTATTAACCCACCAGCCTGGATTCCAGAGTCTAAGTAGGTACATCATAGCAGCCATACCGACTCCAAGGATCACAATCAAAACAGACATACCTGCGCCAATTAAATGCACGTGATGAACGTGGTCATACTCTTCTTGTGGAAGTCCATAAGTTGGATCATATTTTGTTCTTTCAAATCGTGTTTTATTTCTAGTATCAGTCCAAGCAAATGGCTCACTTTGGTAGTTCTGAAATTTTTCCACTTTGGGTTCAACAATAAGAGTTTTAAACCACTCAATGCTATCTTTTGGAAAAACTTTAACTATTTTTTGACCCGTTAAAGATCCTGAATAGAAAACACCGAGAGTAAAAACTGCTAAAATTAAAAGAGGTACGTTTCTATTCCAAGAAATTTTCTCTTCTTTGGTATGATCATAAAGCTCTTTATCTCTTGGTTCTCCAAAGAAAGTTAAAAACATCATTCTAAACATATAAAAAGCTGTTAATAGAGCTCCACCAAATCCAAGAGCTGCAGGGATTATAAATGATTTACTGTACCCAGCTGCAAGAAGTGCATCTCCTAGAATTCTGTCTTTAGATACAAAGCCTGAAAATAGTGGGACACCTGCAATAGCAAACGTACATAAAAGCATTGCTATAAAGGTATATGGCATTTTCTTTCTCAATCCACCCATACGTGGCATTTCTTGAACGTGACCGTGGGTATGGTGATCATGCAATGAGTGAATAACAGAGCCTGCAGAAAGGAATAAACATGCTTTAAAAACAGCGTGAGTAATTAAGTGCATAAAAGCAGCGTTATACGATCCAACACCTACACCTAAAACCATATAACCCAATTGTGAAATGGTAGAATAAGCAAGCACCGCTTTGATATCAGTCTGAACAAGAGCAATTGTTGCTGCACCAAAAGCAGTTATTCCACCAATATAAGCTATAGCAGTTGTTAAGTTACCAACTTCCATAAGAGGGTAACATCTTAGAGACAAGTAAACTCCGGCGGCAACCATTGTTGCAGCGTGAATTAATGCAGAACATGGTGTTGGACCCCACATGGCATCTGGTAACCAAACTTGTAATGGAACCTGAGCGGACTTACCAACAGTACCCATAAAAATAGAAAAGGCTGCAACTGTAGCGAGAGGAATTCCAAGAGCCATTGCACCATCAAATCCGCCAGCAGCAATTGTTTTATAGATATCTACAAAGGTGACATTTCCTACAATCGACCAAATTGCGAGAATACCAAATAAGAAAAAGACATCCCCAACTCTTGTTGTCATAAATGCTTTTATAGAAGCATTACCGGCACCTTCTTTTTCATAGTAAAAACCAATAAGAGAATAAGAGCAAAAGCCCATAAGTTCCCAAAAAATAAATACAGAAAGTAAGTTATCAGAAAGAACAAGGCCCAGCATTGCCGAGGTAAATAAAGATAGATAAACGAAAAAACGACCGTATCTAACGTCCTCTTTCATATAATAAGTTGAAAAAATATGAATAAGAGAAGCAGCACCAGTCACCATAAGTAACATCACAGCTGACATATTATCGATATAGATACCCATATCGACTTTAAAGTTTAAGTTTCCATGGCTTAAGTTGAACCAATTAAATGTTTTGTGAATATGATAGTCCGCTGAATATACGGTCATAAAATCGCAGAAGATATTGTAAGCAAATCCAAAAGAACCAAGAATCGCAGCACAACTAATAAACACAGCTAACTTTGTGAATCTCTTTACAATAAAAGCATTAATTGCAAAGGCAAAGAAAGGAAGTAGAACGATTGGTGCAATACTAGAAATTGTATAATCCATATTTTTTTCCTAACTAAGTATTAATTTTGTAATTGAGCGGCATCATCAATATGAATACTCTCACGCAATTGAAAAAATCTAATAACAATAGCTAAACCAACAGCTGCTTCAGCCGCAGCAATTACTATGATAAATAAGGCCATAATATGACCGTCAATATTACTATTAACAAACCTTGTATAAGCTACAAAATTTAAAGCTGCAGCATTGAGCATTAGCTCAATACCTAAAAGCATGGCGATAATATTTTTTCTTGCAATGATTACCGCTAAACCAGCAACAAAAAGTGCAAATGATAAAAATAAATAAGAACCCAATGTAACCATCTTTACTCCTAGCTCTTTCTTGGCCTAGCTATCATAGCAGCACCAATCAATGCTCCTAATAATAGGATTGAAGAAATTTCAAAAGCCAGTATGTGATCAGTCAGTAGTGAATGACCGATTCTTTCTACAGTTGTCATATACTCTGGTAAGTCAGTTTGCTGATAATGTCTCATGTAGTTTGCAATAATTTTCAAAACAACAGTTGCGATAAAGAGAATTGATACACCAGCAACAATATATGTTTTTACACTACCCATTCCAGGTATTTTCTCTATTCCAAATCTATTTTCTTTATTTTCCGTACCACCAGTTAGCATAATTCCAAACAGCATAAGGATGACCACACCACCTGCATAGACAACCAATTGAGCAGCAGCAAGAAAGTCGGCACCTAAGGTTAAATAAAGTCCGGCTACACCGAATAGAGTAAAAAGAAGAAAAATACATGCATGCATTAAGTTTTTAGAAAGAACTACCATTGTTGCTCCTCCTAAAACTAAAAACGAAGAAATAAAAAATAGAATATTCTCAAACACTTTTTAATCCTTTTTAGTGGTGTCCTGCACCAGCGGCACCAGCCTTAAAGATTACTGACCACATAGATTGATTCTCAAAGAAATAAACCCATATAGCACAACCAATTAAATTAAATAAAGAAATAGGTGTTAGATATTTCCAACAAAGAGTCATCAGGTCATCAACTCTCATCCTAGGAAGTGTCCATCTAATCCAGATAACAACATAGTAAAGGAGGAATGTTTTGGTAAAAAATGCACCAAGTTGTAATAACTGTCCTATATTTTTTCCAATTACTGCAGGTAAGCCAAGATTTTCAACAAAGAAAACACCGTTACCTAAATCCATCGGTACTTTATATCCACCTAAATAAAGAGCCGAAACAATTCCACAAAGAACAAAAACCTCAGCGTATTCAGCAAGCGCAAAGAAAGCAAACTTCATACCTGTATATTCAGTGTGATAACCAGAAACAAGCTCAGATTCAGCTTCAGGTAAATCAAAAGGTGCTCTGTTTGCTTCAGCAAGAGTTCCAATGAACATTACAAAAAATCCGATAAAGGTAAATGGATTATGTAGAATGAACCACTGATGAGGTAGACCACCTTGAGACTCAGTCACAGTAACAAGCGACATTCCGCCACTTAATAAAACAATCGAAATAATCGACATGGTAACCGGCACTTCATAACTTATAATCTGTGAAGCACCTCTCATACCACCCAACAAACTCCACTTTGAGTTTGAAGCGTAACCACCTACGAAAATAGCAACACCAACAACTGAGCCAACGCCTAAGAGATAAAAAATTCCAATGTTAAGATCAGTTAAAATAAAACCACTAGATAAAGGAAGAACTGCTAAAGTTGCAAAGACACCGCTCAAGGCGAGCAGAGGAGCTATATTAAAAAGAAACTTATCAGCCTGTGCTGGTACAACGTCTTCTTTTAGAATCATTTTCACGCCATCAGCAAGAAACTGAAGAAGCCCATAGGGTCCTACTCTATTGGGACCTTGTCTCATTTGAATATCTGCAGAGATCTTTCTTTCAGCATAAGTACCAAGTCCACCGATAGCGGCAGCAACGTTTACCAAAATAAAACATGCTGTAAAAAATATAACAAAACCAACAAGTGCTGTTACATCAAAACCTAAAAATTCACTTGCGACAGCTAGAAATTTTTGATGACCTTCAAACTGTGACAAATACGAAACAATAGTATTATTCATTAGCGTGCCTCAACTTCATTTAATTTTTTCAACTGATCTTCAGACAGTTGAAAACTTTTAACCCAATCAAGATCGCCTTTTTTCCAACAGTAAACTAAACCCGAGGCTAGAATTAAAATAAAAAGAAGTAGAGAGCCTAGAACAACTCCACCAGCACCAATTGCAACAAAGTCTTTAAATACAGCTGCAACTGGAAACATCAATGCACCTTCAACATCAAAGATGATGAAGATTAATGAAACAACATAAAACCTAACGTTAAAGTTTGACCAAGCAGAACCAACTGGCGCCTCACCACACTCATAGGGTGTTTCTTTCAAGGGAGTAGGTTTATGGGGTCTTAAAAGTTTGCCCACTACACCGATTGCGCCTACAAACATTATGATAGCAAGAGCAATCAGGATAATAACAGGCATGAAAACGTCTAAATTCGTTGACGACATGTTCAATGCTCCATTTCAAATAATAGCTTACAAAAATTTACACCATTGTTAATATGTTGGAAACATTTTGTTTTATGTAATGCGCTAGCCAAAAAAATGGCATCAATTTCAAAATGATCATGGAGAATAACTTTTGTTTAATAGCTTTGCGCCAAAAATTTTAAATTTCCTTAAATCAAACGAAGAAAATCTTTATATTCAAGGTTCAACTACTGAGCAATGGTGCTTAGCATTTAGTCATCTTCAAGAGCATTTTAAAGAAATATCTAACCATTTTTTCATCGCAAAAGATCTGGAAGATGCCGAATTTGCTAGAGCTGTTCTTAAAAAAATGTGCAAAGACTATAATGTTTTGTTTTTACCAGGTGCTGATACTTCACCATATAAAGGAGCCATAGACTTAGACAGTAACGCCTCATTAAGATTCAAAACACTTTATAACTTATTGCAACATCAACATAAAAATATTGTTATCGCTACAATCGATAGCTTAAAGCTTAGGTGCCCTCCAAAAAACTTTTTCATAGACAATTCTTTTTCACTTTCACCAAGTGAAATAATTTCTCCTGAAGAACTGATAGAAAAACTACTTAATCTTGGCTACCAACCAAACACCTCTATCGAGGAGCCAGGTAATTTCGCAAGAAGAGGAGAGATTTTTGATATTTTTACATTAACTGATGGGCCTATCAGAATTCATTATTTTGATGAAATGATTGAAGAAATAAAAGCTGTCGATGAATCAACTCTCATGACAATAAAAGATAAAAACCTTGATAGGATTGATTTAATTCCAACACCTCAAATTTTTTGCAACTCAAAATTTGTAAACGAACTTAGAGCTAATATCCCTCAATTTGGCCCAGACCAAAAAGAAAAATTTTCTGCTCGAAAAGATTTACTCAATGAGCTTTCAGACGGTGTCTTTAAACAAAACCATACTTTATTAACACCCTTATTTTTTAATGAAACTGACTCAGTAATTGATTACTTTGATAATAATATTGTTTTTCACGTGCTCAATCATCTTGAAGTTTTTAGAGAAGACGAGATGTATTCAAGTTTACTTCATGAGGAGTTCTCTGATGTTAAAGAAGATATTAACAGCGAATGCATAATGCCCTCTCCTGAAAAACTCTTTTTTTCTTTAAGTGAATTATTAAAATATAAAAGAATTCTTACAAGCCCAAATAAGGACAAGCTCGAGCTAGATGTAAAAATAGAAGATGAAATTTATTTTAATCTAGATTCAGTCAATAGCTTCGTTAACAAAAGTGTTGATGGATTTATTCAAAAAAATGAGCTCTTAAACTTTCTCCCTAATTTCATTGAAACTCACTTTACTAGTAAAAATTTACCTTGCTACTACTTTTATACAAACAAGGCCTCAAAAGATAAATTTAAATCTGTTGTTCATAATGAAAAAATAATTTTTGTAAACTGTCCTCTATCTCAAGGTTTTTTTAATGAAAAAGATAATGCTCTTTTTTTAACCGAAGCAGATTTTTTTAGCTACAGAAGGAGCGAAAAACAAAAAGCAACAAACCATGAAGATTTATTTGCAGAGCAACTTTCTACTTTAGCTATTGGTGACTACTTAGTTCACAGTACACACGGTATTGGAAAATATACAGGTATGCAATCTATGGATGCCGGTAGTATTAAATCAGATTTTCTTGTGATTGAATTTAAAGACAATGATAAAATTTATCTTCCCGTTTATAAATTAAATCAAATTCAAAAGTACGCAGGAGGTGAACAATCAGTAAAAGTTGCAAGTTTACGCAACAATGCTTTTAACAAAGCTAAAGAAAAAGCTAAAGCATCAGTTAAAAAACTTGCTTTTGATTTATTAAAACTTCAAGCCGAAAGAGAATCTGCTAACGCCTTTGCCTTCTCTCCTCCAGATGAATATTATAAAGATTTCGAACTTGCCTTTCCTTATCAAGAGACTATTGACCAGGATAATGCCATCAATCGAGTTATCAAAGAAATGCAGGAACCTAAACCAATGGACCATTTAGTTTGTGGTGATGTTGGGTTTGGAAAAACTGAAGTTGCAATCAGAGCTGCTTTTAAAGCTGTAGAAGATCATAAACAAGTTGGTGTGCTTGTTCCTACAACCATTTTAGCTCTTCAGCATTATCATAGTTTTAAAAATAGATATAAAAATTTTCCCGTTAAGATAGATTATTTAAGTAGATTTAGATCAGCCAAAGAATCAAAGGAAATTTTAGAGAAAGTTGAAAGTGGAGAAATTGATATCATTATTGGTACACATAAAATTTTATCAGATAAATTAAAGTTTAAAGATTTAGGTTTATTAATTATAGACGAAGAACAAAAATTCGGTGTTGCTCATAAAGAGAAATTGAAAAGATATAAATCTTCAATTGATATTCTCACTCTTACAGCTACTCCTATACCTAGAACTATGCAGATTGCTTATATGGGACTACGAAGCTTATCTCTTATTAAAACGCCTCCTCCTAAACGACAATCAATTAAATCTTACTTAATACACAAAGACCCACAAACTTTAAAAAAAGCAGTTGAGTATGAGCTAAATAGGGGAGGACAAGTTTTTATTGTTCACAACAGAGTAAATGATATTGAAATGCTTTCAGCTGAAATTAGAGAGCTAGTTCCTAAAGCAAAAATTATGATTGCCCACGGCCAACTCCCTGAGCGTGAATTAGAGAAAAGGGTAAAACAGTTTTTTTCTGGTGAATATCAAATACTTATTTCTACTGTCATTATTGAATCAGGACTAGATGTTCCAAATGCTAATACAATGATTGTAAACAATGCAGACCAATATGGATTAGCTCAACTACATCAACTAAGAGGTCGTATAGGTCGCTCTGATAGAAAAGCTTATGCCTATTTTGTTATACCAAAAAATAAAAAGCTCACCGACATTGCACAAAAAAGATTAAAAGCGCTCATTTCTTATGCTGATTTAGGATCTGGTTTTGATATTGCTTCATCTGACTTAGAAATAAGAGGAGCTGGAAATATTATTGGAGCTGAGCAAAGCGGCCATATTGAAAGCATAGGTCTTGAGCTTTACACTCAACTACTTAATGAAGCGATCAGTGAAATTAAAGGAATTAAGAGTCAAAAGAGTAAAAATATCGAAGTATCTGTTCCTTTTTCAACATATATCCCAAATGCCTATATTGAAGACACAGCAACAAGGTTAAAATACTACAAGAAGTTATCCAACTGTAAAACATTAGAAGAAATAAGTGATTGCCATTTAGAGTTTGAAAATATTTATGGTCCAATTCCTCAAGAGCTTGAGAACTTAATCCTAACTATAAAATCGCGCTATTATTTAGAGAATTGTGGAGTAAAAACACTCTCTGCAACGAACTCAACTGTTACAATAGAGTTTGATCAAGATATTATTAAAGACAATCCCGATCTAAGTACTAAGATATTTGATATCTTTATAAGAAAAGCACAAAAAAGTTATAAATTTAGCCCAGATAATAAAGTTTTATACGATCACAAAAAGCAACTGACTCTTCAAGATATTCATGATTTTTGTTTAGAAACACATAATAAAATTAATCAAGAATAGAACTTAATACTAGTAGTTTCTGCTACTTGAAAACAATTACGGTCGCGGTATAATTAAACAAATATACAATTTCAAGAACTAATGGAATGAGAATGAAATTACTACTTTTAACTGCTGCTCTACTACTTACTATTTTTAATACTACTGCTGAGGATGATCCAACTGTAGCGACTGTAAACGGTGTAAAAATTAGAAAGAGTTTATTCGATAAAACTTTTACACAAAATTTACTATTTGTTTCAAACCAATCAGTAACAAGAGAGAAAGTTCTCAATGATTTAATTAATAGAATCCTTGGAATTCAAAGAGCAAAATCTAACCGATTACAATACAACCCTGAAGTGAAATATAAAATGGAAGATATTTTATATCATGCTCAAATTTCAAAAGACCTTGAACCCAGGTTTAAGAAAATTGTTGTTACTGATGATGAAGTTAAAGATTATTACAGTAAGTTTAATGAATACCGAACAGCACAGATTCTTTTTAGAGTAAGAGCCAATCCAGATAAAGAAGAAGAAGAGAAAGCACAAGAACAAGCTTTTAAAGTTTATGATGCTCTTAAGAAAAAACCTAATATGTTTGCTGAGCTAGCTAACAGGTACTCACAAAGTAAAAGCGCTCCTAATGGGGGAGATATGGGGTTTCAACCTGCTGTACAATTAGCACCAGAGTATTTTAAGGCCATAAACGGAAAATCTGTTGGCCATATTACAACACCTGTCCGGTCACAATATGGTTATCACATCATCAAAGTCCTAGCTGTAAAAGATTATGATGCTATAAACACAACTTTTTATAAAAAGGTTGTTTACGATCGTAAAAGAGATAAAGTCTTAGCTGATTATTTTCAAGAGCTTAGAAAAAATGCAAAAGTAGATATCGATAAAAAATATCTAAAATAAGACAAATCTCCTCACTATTGTTAATTCAGAGCAAATGCATTAATTTCATTAGAGTAGTTAATATTATTACAACGCAAGGTCCTATAGACTGTTATTAATTATTTGGAACAAATTATGAAATTAAAAACATTATTCACAATATGTATTGTAACTATTTCTCTTCAGGCCAATTCCAAACTTTTAGATAAAATACAAGCAGTCTTCAATGAGAAGGTAATTACTCTTTCCCAAGTTAAACGAATCAAAAACAGTATTGCCGCAAGAAGAAATATTATTCCACAAATCTATCACAGTACTAAAATGACTAATAAAGAAATTCTTGAAAAAGAAATTCAAAAATTTATCGTACGTAATAAATTAGAAGTTATGGGACTAATTGTTACTGATAAAGAAGTAGAAGACAGTATTGCTGATCGAGAACAAAAATTAGGTGTAACAAGAACTGAACTTATAAAATTTCTAGATCAAAACAACTTAACCTTTGATGAATATTTTGAATTAACAAGAGAAGCAATAGAGCATCAAAAATTTATTGGCTGGGTAATTAGGCCTCTCGTTTCTGTAACTGATCAGGAAATAAAAAACTATTATTATAAAAACAGCAAAAACAAGCAAACAATTGCGTTTAGTTACAACTTAGTAAATTTCACTATACCTAAAAGTAAAATTAAAAATAAAAGCCTTCTAAAAAAGGATTTAATCAATTTTCAGCAAAATGGCGTTCTACCTGACTATCTCAAAGAACTCGAAACGAACCCACTAGGTCATATCGGTGAGGATGGACTCACGTCAAAAATTAAAAAAGCATTGAGTGGTGTCAATGAAAATGAATTTTCTAATCCTATTCTAATAAATGGCTATTTTAATGTTTTTTTCATCAAAGAAAAAAAATTAATCGAATCAGAAGATTTTAAAAGATCGAAGCAAAGAATACAGAATATCTTAATTGGTAAACAAATTGTTTCTATCTCCAAAACTTGGTTTGAATCTGAAAAAAATAAATTCTACATAAAGTACTTTTTTTAGAATGATTCATATAACTCAAGGTCATGAAAGATCTGTCTCTTTTGAAGTTTTATTTAAGTCTTTAGGGAAGTTTGATCAAAACAAATTAAACAAAATTCTTATCCATTTTTCATTAAACTCTATTAAAAACAATCTCGATGATTTGAATATAAGTTACAAACTGGAAGGTAATAAATTAGAAATATTTAATAAGGTTATTCACATAAAGGAAATTGAAAAGAATTCTCATAGTGAAAGCATGAATAGCCTCTCTAGTGCCATTAAAACCATAACTAATGATGATATTCTCATCACTATGCCTACTTCAAAAAATGAGATTAATGATGGCCAAAAGCAATACAGTGGCCACACTCATTATTTTAGAGAAAATGTAAATTCAAGTGCATCGATGTTGTTTAAATATAAAAATACTTATTGCTTACTTATATCAGATCATATTCCCTTGAGTGAAGTTCACGAAATCAAACCAGAGCAGTTTGAACAATGTTTTACACAATCATACAATTCTATACAAAAAAAGTTTTCTTTCAATGGAGATGTTTACTTTGCAGGCTTAAATCCTCATGCAGGTGAAGATGGCTTATTAGGCGATGAAGAAAAAAAACACCAACAAGTTTTAGATAATATTGCTCATAAGTATCATTTAAATAACAATTTTATCCCTGCAGATACTATTCACTATCTGCACTCTACAAGTCGTGATCAATTATTTGTTTATTTCTATCACGATCAAGGATTAACCTTTTTTAAAAATACGTTTGGATTATTTGGTATTAATATTACTCTTAATCTACCTTTTCTAAGATTTAGTGTAGATCACGGCACAGCATTTGATTTGTATAAAAAAAACAGTGCAAACTTTCTAGGTACTTATTATGTTATTAATGAGGCTTTAAAAATTCATGGATAATAAGATTGTTATTAAAGGTTGTAGAGAAAATAATCTAAAAAATATAGATTTAGAAATACCTCGTAATAAATTTGTTGTAATCACTGGCCCCTCTGGATCAGGTAAAAGTAGCTTAGCATTTGATACACTATATAAAGAAGGTCAACGAAGGTATGTTGAATCTATAAATAATTATGGACAACAGTTTTTAGAACAATATCAACCTCCAGATGTTGATTTAATTGAAGGTCTTTCACCAACAATTGCAATAAAATCAAAACGATTTACTTCCAACTCTAGATCAACCGTTGCAACAACTTCAGGCATATATGATTTATTAAGAATCTTATTTGCTAACTTCGGTGAATTCAGAGATCCTGAAACTGGAGATGTTATTAAATCATACACAGCCTCAGAGGTTGTGAATTATCTTTCGAACTTTGAAGAAAAAACGAAAATTCAGATATTATGTCCTATAGTTTTTTCTTCAAACAGTGATATCAATAACATTATTTTAAAATATGAAAAACTAGGTTTTAGCAGGTTAATGCATGAAAACGAAATCACCACGTTTTCAGAGATAGATACAAAAAATACCGATATCTCTAAATTAAAAATTATTATTGATCGAGTCATGATTAAAAAAGATATCTACAAGAGGTTATTAGATTCTGTTGAACTCGGTTATAAAATTGGTAATGGAAAAATATTTGTCAGAATTAATAATGAAGAAAGAATATTTTGTGAAAACAATATCAATCCAAAAACGGGAGATGTTTTTCCAAAGCTCACACCAAAATTCTTTTCCTATAATAGACCAGAGGGTGCTTGTCCAACATGTAAAGGAGTTGGAACAGAATATCTTTTTCATCATGATACCATTATTTTTGATAATACTTTAACAATAGAAGATGGAGCAATTCACTTAATAAATAGCTCAAATCCTTATATTTATAATTTAACTTTAAACTTTTTAGATAAGTTAGGTCTCAGAAATAAAAATTTAAACAAATATACTAAAGCTGAACTAAACCAAATACTTTTAGGATCATCCGAAACTTTCGATTTTTCATTTAAAGCAAAAGGAAAATCTTATGAACTTTCCAAAACAAAATTCCCAGGTGTATTAAATTGGCTAAATAATCATATAGATAAAGATGACTTAAAAAAAGAGGTACCATGTACTTCTTGTAATAATGCAAAACTAAATCCACTATCTCTATCAACTTATTTTTTTAATAAAAATATACATGAATTATGTAATTTAAATATAAATGACCTACATAGTTTTTTTTCAAACTGTAATTATGAAAGTAACTTACAAGAACTTATTCAAACTATACATAATCAAATTCTATATAAGCTTAAACTTTTAAAAAATATCGGTTTAGATTATTTACATCTTAATAGGAAGTCATCCACCTTATCAGGAGGAGAAACACAACGCTTAAACATTGCAACTCAACTTGGTTCTAAGCTTTCAGGTGTTCTCTATATATTAGATGAACCTTCTTTAGGAATTCATAGTTCTGAATCGACAAGACTATTAAACAATATCAAATCACTTAAGGATAATGGTAATAGCGTGATTACAGTTGAACACGACCTCGATATTATTAAAAATAGTGATTATATTATAGAATTAGGACCAAAGTCGGGTAAGTATGGTGGAGAGATAGTAGCAGCTTCTGACTTCGAATCATTTATTTCCAATAAAAATACACTAACTTCTAATTTTCTTAATAATTTTTCTCTTACTTTAAAAAAAGAAGTTCGATCTATAGATAAGAAAATCAACTTTACTGGTATAAAGAAAAATAATCTTCAAGAAGTTAACGTAAGTTTTCCACTAAATTGTTTAACTACAATAACTGGCATTAGTGGAAGTGGGAAAACCACTCTAGTTAATGATATACTAGCTGATACTTGTCTTAATTTTATAAAGAAAAAAATTACTTTACGGAATACTGACTATAATTCTGTTACTGGCTTAGAAAATATAAAATCTCTTATTAAAATAGATTCTAAACCAATCGGAAAAAGTCCTAATTCAATCCCTGCTACCTTTTTAGAGTTATATAAATATATACGAGATATATTTGCTGCAACAAATGAATCAAAAATTAGAGGCTATACTGCTAAACGCTTCAGTTTTAATGTGAAAGGTGGACGTTGCGACCAATGTGAAGGCAAAGGTAAAATTAAAATTGATATGCATTTTATGGCCGATATATGGACAACTTGCCATATATGTAATGGCTCAAGATTTAATATAGATACTTTATCTATTTTATATAAAGGATTAAATATTGCTGATGTATTAAATTTAACAGCAGCAGAAGCTCTAGATTTTTTCTCTAATCATCATAAACTCTCAAATACTCTTAAATTACTTTGCTCGCTTGATTTATCCTATATAAAACTGGGCCAATCTTCATTACAACTTTCTGGAGGCGAAGCTCAACGATTAAAAATTGTCAGAGAGCTATCGAAAAGAACAAATGGACACACTTTATATCTTTTAGACGAGCCGACAAGTGGCCTTCATACAAATGAAATAGTTTTTTTAATAGATTCCCTTAATAACTTAGTAGATGAAGGTAATACTGTAATTGCAATAGAGCATAACTTAGACCTGATTTCTAAATCTGATCACATAATTGACTTAGGTCCTGAAGCTGGACCAAATGGTGGTGAGATTATCTTTTCGGGATCACCTAGTGACATATTAAAATGCAAAGAAAGTAAAACAGGCTTTGAGCTAAATAAATTAATCAAATAAAAAAAGGGAGGTTAAAAACCTCCCTAATTTTATCTTAAAAATTTCTTATAAATTAAACTAAGAAAATTGTAATAAGAGTAAAAATAACTAGTGATTCCATAAGAGCTAGACCAAGAATCATTGGAACTAGGAACTTATCAGCAGCACTTGGGTTTCTTCCGATACCTTCAAGAGCAACAGATACAGCAGCTGATTGAGATCTTGTACCACCAAAAGCAGCAAGAGCTACAGCTAAAAAGTAAAGAGGAGCTTTTGTGTACTCATTCATTTGAATAAGAGTTGAACCTTCGTTACCAAAAGCAACACCAGCAGTTAAAAAAGCGATTAAAGCGATTAAAATTTTATTCATAACTATCTCCTATGAATGTTCGGTTTAATTAATGAGCGTGTTCTTCATGATCGTGATGAGCAACGGCCATTTGAATATAAACCATGGTTAAAACTGTAAAAACGTATGCTTGAATAAAAGAAACTAAAATACCCAAAATCATAAATACAATTGGAACGACCAATGGGGCTAACTCAGAAAATTGAGTTAAAACGATATGGTCACCCATCATATTACTTCTTAAACGAAGAGCTAACGATAAAGGGCGCACAAAATTTGAAATTATTTCAATTGGAAAAATAAGAACAGCTAAGTACCAAAGTGGACCGGCAAAGTGCTTAAGATAATTCCACGTTCCTTGTTCTTTACAACCCATAATATTGTAATAAATGAAGGCGAAGGCCCCAAGAGCAAGAGTCGTACTTAAATATTCAGTAGGTGGTAGAAAGCCAGGAATAAGTCCAATTAGGTTAGATAATAAAATTACGATAAAAACTGTCGCAATAAAAGAAAAATACTTAGGAGCTTCTTTTTCGCCAATGATAACTTTACATTGGTTATAGATAAAATCCCCATAGAGCTCGACTATATTTCTTAAAGTAATTCCCTGATCTGGAATAATTACGCTATTAGATTTTGCTATAGTTGATTGGTAAATTAATCCAATAATAATCAACACAATACCGATTAAAGATAGAGTTAATGAGTGTTCAGGAACATGAAAGGAATGTGCGATTCCACCTAACCAAGTAAATCCACCAGCAGCAAATGTGCTTGATGAAAAAAGTGTTACCAATAAAGCTAAAGATTTTTTCATTTCTATTCCACTTTTTTATTTGCTCATCGTTCTACGCATTGCAAAAGTCAAAATAAGTATCTGTAATATATAATTTAATAAAGGGATAATTATCCTATTTCCCACTAAATGTATACCCCACGTTAATGCCGTGAACATTATTATTAACTTTAAAATAAACATAGTTATAATATTCAGTGGTTTAATTTCACCACCTGACAGCTTTAACTCAAACATCTTCATTAAAAGGTTAACAAGAAGCGCTAAGTTGATTAAAGTAGCTATGTAGACGACGAAAAGAACTAGTATCTCATTCGTACCATTTAAAAAAAAGCTGAAAACAAGCGTCGTTGCCAATGAATAGGGTATAAAGACTTTAAGATCAATCTTTTTTAGAAATTGCATATCTAACCATCATATAAAGTACATAAAAAACATAAAATACGAGAAAGCCAAAACTTATTTCTTTTCGAATAACACCCTGATCAGAAAGTTGAAAGGCAACATAGGCCATTAATAAAATTGAACCCGATAAACTCATCGCTAAAGCAGTGATTTGAATATATTTTTTTGGAATTTTCACCGCTTTCTTGAAATTCTTCTTTTATAAATGCTTTTTAATTTATTTTGTATTACTTCCGTATTGGGATAATCACCCAATATTGAATAATAGATATTATATGCTGACTTTAAATCTTCTAGTATTTCATAAGTATTAGCTATTAAAAATTTAGCCTGAACCATTTCATCCTGGTTTGGCTTTTCTTTAATAAAATTCTGCCAATAATTTAGAGATTGATTCCATTTCTTTTTATTAAAATTTACTAAACCTAAATAATACAAAGAGGTTGTTTTATATTTATGGTTATTTATATTACTAATTTTTAAAAACTCTTCTTCTGCTAATTCTAAATTATTATTTTTATATAAAGAAAGTGCATACCTAAATTGATAAAAATCCTGATTTGCTAATTTTGGAGTAAAATTACTTAATTTTTTATAATTGTTTATACTGTAGTCGTATTTTTTTAAGTAGGTAAAATATATTTCACCAAGTCTTTCTTCTGACTTAACAAGCCAGAAGGGATCATCTGATATTTCTAATACTTTTTTATAATACTTTAACGACTCTTCATTTTTTGAAAGATAAACAGAATATAAATCACCAAGTTGATAATTAATTTTTATTGCAATATTTCTTTTAGGATCTTTTTCTAAAATACTTTTGTATTCAACTATCGCTTTTTCATATTCTTGTTTTTGAATATAATCTTGAGCTACTAAAATCTTTTTATGTATTCTTGAAGTAAAATTACAACTAGATAAAAGTATAAAAATAAATAAGATATACTTATTCATCTTCCTCTTGTGCAACTTTTTCTACAGCAACTACCGTTTCACCAGCTTTTAATTTTATTATTCTTACACCTTGAGTTGTACGACCCATTAATGAAACGCCAGCGACATTAGTTCTGATCACTTGACCTTTATCAGTAATAATCATGAGATCATCTTTGTCACTAACTGGCTTAATTGCACAAATTTCTCCATTTCTATCACTCAATTTCATGGCGAGGATTCCTTTGCCACCACGAGTTTGTTTTCTATATTGAGAAGCATTTGTTCTTTTTCCGTATCCATTTTGAGTAACACTTAAAACTTCTACAGAATCATCAATTAATTCCATACCAATTATTTTTTCAGATGTTTCAATATTAATACCTTTTACACCCTGAGAAACTCTACCTTGTGCTCTACAGTCACCTTCTGCAAATCTAATAATTTTTCCAGAGGTTGCACATAACAAGACGTCTTTATTACCGTCAGAAACTCGTACTCCAAGTAAGTTATCACCATCTACAATTTTAATTGCTTTTAACCCACTTGGTTTAACTCTTTTATATTCAGCCATACTAGACTTCTTAACAAGACCTCTCTCGGTTGCAAATATTAAGAATTTTTCTTCTAAATTTTCATCTGGAAGACATAATATTTCTCTGATTTTTTGCCCGGATGGAACCTGTAAAAGATTGGCAATATTTCTTCCCTTGCTAGTTCTCGTACCCTCTGGAATTTCATAAACTTTTTTAGAGAAAACTAATCCCTTATTGGTAAAGAAGAAAAGAGTAGAATGAGTGTTAGCTGTAAAAATATCAGTAAAAAAATCATCTGTTGAACCAGCACCTTTTACGCCAGTTCCACCTCTTTTTTGTGTTTTATAAGTATCTATGGCCATTCTTTTCAAATAACCTTTGTGTGTAATAGTAACGATGACATCCTCAGACTTAATTAAGTCTTCCATTTGAATCTCATCTTGATCTGCAACAATTTGAGTTCTTCTTTCGTCACCGTAGTTTTCTAAAATTTCTTCAAATTCACCTTTAATAATTCCACGAACCTGATCTTCACTATTTAAAATTCCCTCTAAACGAGCAATCTCTTTTAAGATAGCTTCGTAGTCGGCAATAATCTTATCTCTTTCAAGACCAGTTAAACGCTGAAGTCTCATATCTAAAATAGCTTGCGCTTGAATTTCAGAGAGTGTGAATTTGGCCATCAATTGTGTTTTTGCTTGTGAAGGCCCTTCAGCTTTTTTAATTAGCTCAACTACTGCATCAATATTTTCAACAGCTGTTTTTAATCCTAATAATAAGTGCGCTTTTTCTTTTGCTTTCTTTAGTTCGTAAACAGTTCTACGAATAACAATTTCACGACGGTGATCAATAAAAGCAACTAATTGATCCTTAAGATTCATTACCTTTGGGATACCATTAGAAATAGAAAGGAAGATTACACCAAATGAAGTTTGTAATTGAGTTTGCTTATAGAGGCGATTAATAATTACCGTCGCTATTTCACCTTTTTTCAAATCAATTGCGACTCGAATACCTTCACGAGAAGATTCATCTCGAATATCTGAAATTCCCATTAATTGCTTTGAATTAACAAGTTCAGCAATCTTTTCAATTAATTTAGCTTTATTAACTTGGTAGGGTAGTTCCGTTACAACAATTCTTTCACGATCACGGCCAAACTCTTCAACATCTACTTTGGCACGAATTTTAATTACACCACGACCTTTATGATAAGCAGACTGAATCCCACTAAGACCTTGAATTTCACCTCCAGTAGGGAAATCAGGTCCTGGAACAAATTCCATTAAATCAGAAACTGTAAGATCACGATTATCTACTAATGCAACTAACGCCTTTAAAATTTCATTTAAATTATGAGGTGGAATATTTGTAGCCATTCCAACAGCAATCCCCGATGAACCATTGATTAAAAGGTTAGGAATTTTAGTCGGTAATACTTGAGGCTCTTGAAGAGAGTCATCATAATTTGGCTGCCAATCAACAGTTTCTTTATCTAAATCTTTCAGCATTTCTTCTGAAAGTTTTTTCATTCTAATTTCGGTATACCTCATGGCCGCTGCACTATCACCATCGATTGAACCAAAGTTTCCTTGCCCATCAACAATTGGATATCTCATAGAGAAATCTTGAGCTAGACGAACAATAGTATTGTAAACAGCACTGTCACCGTGAGGATGATATTTACCAATAACGTCACCAACCACACGGGCAGATTTAAGAAATGGTTTATTGTGATAATTCCCTAAGCTATGCATAGCATAGAGTACACGACGGTGAACTGGCTTCATTCCATCACGTACATCGGGAAGAGCACGTCCAACAATTACAGACATGGCATAATCAAGGTAGCAACTTTTCATTTCATCCTGAATAAGAATTGGTGCTACATTATCTACTGGTGGTGTGTTTTCTGATTCACTCACAAAAAATTCCTTTTAACTATTAAACATCAAGGTTTCTAACATTTAGGGCGTTACTCTCAACGAATTCTCTTCGTGGTTCAACGTTATCTCCCATAAGAACAGAGAACACTTGATCAGCTTCAATGGTATCTTCAATTTTTACTTGTAAAAGAGAACGGTTTTCAGGATTCATTGTCGTTTCCCAAAGTTGTTCAGGGTTCATTTCTCCTAGACCCTTGTATCGTTGGATATAAGCACCTTGTTTACCATCTTTGATAATGAACTCTGTAAATTCTTTTAAAGATTCAAATTCTTTGGCATCACCTTTTTCCGGGGTAAAAGTAAATTTACTTTTAAGAGAATGCTCGATTCCTTCATAAGCATTTATAAGATCATTAAATTCAGGACTACTTAGGAAATAATTATTTAATTTAAATCTCTTCGTTCTAGCTGTTGTTTGAACTGTTACATTTATTTGGAAACAATCGTGTTGTTTATCTTCAACTTTTTCAAATTTATAACTTCTTAACGTTTCAGTTTCTAGACCTTTTAGATATTCAGAAATTTGTGAAATCTCAGAGTCTAAACCAGCACCGTCTCTTAAAAGATCTTTTCTAATTTTACTTCTTTCAATTATCGTTCTCAATAATAATGAATCGAAGTGAATATCGTAGGATTCAAGATTTTTAGAATAATTTGTATACTTATTCACAATCTTTTCCACTTCTTCAGAAGAAGTAATATTTCCATCGATCTTAATAATTGCTCCAGATACTGTATTTGATACTAAAAATGTTTCTAATTGTTTTTCATCCTTAAGATAAATTTCCTTTCTACCTTTCTTATATTTATAAAGTGGTGGTTGAGCGATATAGATATAACCATTCTCTATTAGTTCAGGAAATTGTCTATAAAATAAAGTTAGAATTAGAGTACGAATGTGTGAACCATCGACGTCGGCATCGGTCATAATAACGATTTTATGATAACGAAGTTTTGATAAATCAAATCCTTCTTTACCGACACCAGTACCCAAAGCTTGAATTAACATTTTAATTTCGTTATTTGCCAACATTTTGTCATATCGAGCTTTTTCAACGTTAAGAATCTTTCCCTTAAGTGGAAGTACCGCTTGAGTTCTTCTATCTCTACCTTGTTTAGCAGAGCCACCGGCTGAGTCACCCTCTACAATATATATTTCACATTGTGCTGGATCTTTTTCTTGGCAATCGGCCATTTTCCCTGGAAGGCCACCAGTTTCAAGAACTGACTTTCTTCTTGTTAATTCTTTTGCTCTTCTTGCTGCTTCTCTAGCAGCTGCTGCATCAACAGATTTTCTGATAATTGTTTTACCGGTTGAAGGATTTTCTTCTAAATATGATTTTAATGCATCACCAACCAGTGAATTGACGATACCTTCAACTTCTGTATTTCCAAGTTTATCTTTTGTTTGTCCTTCGAATTGAAGTTCTGGTAATTTAACTGAAATAATGGCTGTTAAGCCTTCTCTCATATCATCGCCGGTTAAATTATTTTTTAAACCTTTCAACAAATTATTATCTTTTGCGTATGAATTCAAAGTTCTCGTTAGTGCTGTTTTAAAGCCAGAGATATGAGTTCCTCCACCTGGCGTAGAAATTGCGTTCGCATATCCTGATAAAACCTCTGAATATGAATCTGTCCACTGCATAGCTATTTCAACTTCGTAATCTTCTCTAGATTGAGTAATTGAAATTGGTTTTTTATGAACAGGATTTTTTGCTCTATTTAAATATTCTACAAACTCAACTAAGCCACCATCAAAATGAAACGTTTCTCTTTTTTCTTTACGTTCATCTTTTAAAACGATTTTTAGACCTTTATTTAAAAATGCCATTTCTCTAAAACGATTTGCTAGAGTGTCATAATTAAATTCGAATACTTCAAAAATTTCAGTATCAGGTTTAAATGTAACAGAAGTTCCAGTTTCTTTAGGATTATCTAATTCACCAATCACTTTAATTTGTTCGTTAACGACACCTCTTTCAAAAACAAGTGAGTGAACTTGGCCATTCTTTTTAATCTCTAATTTAACCCATTTTGATAGAGCGTTAACAACAGCCGCACCTACACCATGTAGACCACCAGAAACTTTGTAGGCACTTCCTTCTTGATTAAATTTTCCACCAGCGTGAAGTTTTGTATAAACAAGTTCTGCTGCTGAAATTTTTTCAACAGGATGTATATCAACAGGTATTCCTCGTCCGTTATCAATAACCGTCACTGAGTTATCAACATGAATGACAACTTTGATCTCATCACAAAAACCAGCTAATGCTTCATCGACAGCATTATCGACTATTTCGTAAACACAGTGGTGCAAACCTCTATTGGCCGTATCACCAATATACATTCCTGGTCTTTTTCTAACTGCCTCGAGTCCTTCCAGAACTTTAATTTGATCAGCAGTATACGTTTCATTAGCTTTTGAAATTGATTGAGTAGGCCCTTCCAAATGAACTCCATTATATTTTTTCTATTAATCCACTGTTAACAAAAATGTTTTCCACATTTGCCATTTTTTCCAATTCTTTTTTAAAGTTTTCATTCGCTGTCGTAATAAAAACCTGAAACATACTATTATCTAAGAAACTAACAAGATTGCTCCATCGCTTACCATCAAGTTCCCCAGAAACATCGTCTATTAAAACAATAGGAAAAGATTCAAATTTATACCTAAATAGCTCAATATAGGCAAATAAGAGGCTGATATAGGACATTTTTTGTTGGCCTAAAGAACAATATTCAAAGGAATTTATACCATCAAAAAGAAGCGTATAGTCATCTTTATGGATACCGGACAGTGTAAACCCTAAAATTTCTTCTTTTTCGATCTGAGAACCAATAATTTTTAAAATTTTCTCTTCATTTAAATTATTAAATTCTGAATCAAGAAATATTTCTAATTGATGCTCCTCAGAAAAAATTTTTTTAAAGACTGGTGAGCAGATTGGGTTTAATTGCTTTAAAAACTCATTTCTTTTTTCAACAATATTTTTAATAACAGATATTCTCTGCGTATCAATTGCTATAATTTGATCTCTGTAATGACTAGGCTTCTTTTTTAACAATGTATTTCTTTGTCGAAGCATTTGATTATAGCTGGATAAATATTTTTTATATTCTTTATCAATCTGACTTATTTGATTATCAAACCAAGTTCTTCTCATAGATGCTGTTTTATGAAACTCATAGGAGTCAAATGGATTTATAAAGACAACAGGGGCTTCGATTTTTCTTTTGGTTTTTTGAGAATCTAAATACCAATCCGAATTTTTTTCTGTAATTTTTCCCGATAGGGGGGCCATATTTCCATTAATTTCAATTACGGAAGAAAATATTATTTCAGGTTTTTCACTATCTATACTTAATAACTGTGGAAAACTTGTATTTTTACGGAATGATTTTCGCTTAAATAAATAATGAATGGCTTCTAATAAGTTTGTTTTGCCATTTCCATTGTCACCAAAAATGCAATTTATATTTTTTGAAAACTCGACAATATCATTTTCTAAATTACGAAAGTTTTCAATCTTAAGTTTTAAAATTTTAAAATTATCCATTAAAGCTTCAATGGCATAATGATACCAAAAAAGTCCGATGTGGAATCTGGTTTTACAATTATTGGACTAATCTCATTATTAAATTCAACAACAATGTCTTCTTCATCAATAACTGAAAGAGTTTCAATTAAATATCTAGCATTAAAGCCCATACTTAATTCTTTACCGGTATAGACAACTGGTATCTTTTCTTTTGCTTCACCAAGAGTAGGGTGATTAGAGTTAATAATCATTTCATTGTCATTTAAATCAATTCTAACGCCATTAGATTTTTCGTTAGACATGATCTTTATTCTTCTAACAGCATCAGAGAACTGTTTTTTATTAACAATAAATTTATTTACTGTTTTTGCTGGGATGACTGCTTGGTATTTGGGATACTCTCTCGCTATTAATCTTACTGATAGAAAATGATTCTCGTTTACTGAAGCATAGAAAAAAGAATCATCTATTGATAATTTGATTTCCGTATCATCTGAATAATCAGTTAACTTTTTAAGCTCACTAATGCCCTTACGTGGAATAATAACTCCATTATCTAAAACAGTATCATCTAACTTTTCCATCTCTGTATCAATCAAAGATAACCTATGACCATCTGTAGCTACTGCTCTTAAAATGTTATCAATGTTTTGAATAAATAAACCATTTAAGAAAAGCCTATTTTCATCAGTACTAATAGCATACGAAGTTTTATTTAAAATTTTCTGAAGTCGAGTAGACTGTATTGAAAAAATATTTTTTGAGTTATTAAACGTTAGTTGTGGAAAATCATCAAAATTAAAAATAACTAAATCAAAAGAAATTTCTTTTTGCTTTAAATGAAGAATATTTTCATCTTTTTTAATTTCAAAACTAACATTACCTTCTGGAAGTTCTCTTAAAATATCGCTTAAGCTTTTAAGCTTTACACAAAAGGTTCCTTCTTCAGTTACATTACAGTCCAGAATAACTTTAATTGATACTTCTAAATCTGTAGCTGAAATTTCTAAAGAATTATTTTTTGCTTTTATCAACGCTTGAGTAAGAATAGGTCTTGAATTTCTTTTATCAATAACTGGCAATACTTTGGTTACAGCATCACGAATTTTATTAATTTCAATTTCAAGCTTCATTGAAGTACTTCCTATTTGTTAACTTTATATTTAGCTTTAGTTTGAAGCTTAATCAAGCTTCGAGAATTCTATGTTTATATCTATATATATATATAATTTATTATATATTATAGGCCGTGGATAAGTTGATAAGTTATTTTATTTACTAATTACAAAGAGTTATGTTTTTTTTTATTAACGGCCTTGTGTATATTTCCTATTGTGCATTGAGCTTAAATTCGTATATTTTTTCTAATAGGCCAATTTTTTTCATTTATCCCCGGCCTTTCCCTAGTTTAATTCACATAAAGTTATTTTGTTTTTTAGTTTATTGAAAAAGTGCATGTTTTTTAAAATTTATTCACATTTTTTTCACAATGTTGATAAATTCTTATTCATTTCATGTTTATAAATTTAAATAATTATCAACATTGTTTATATATTACTTAAGTATCAGAATTCATTGATTATTTAATGTTGAATTTTTCTTTATTCATTGGGGGAAAAGGATAAAAAGTCTTATACATTTTTTTTATAAACAATTGCATGTTGAAAAAGTTTTCAACTTTTTATTCACAATGTGGAAATGACTCAGAATTTTGTTGATAAGTTTAGAGATTATTCTCTAGATAGATAATATCTTTTGAAACTAACGAGTCTGTTTTCATTTGCTGAGAAATTTTATTAACACCATGGATAACAGAGGAGTGATCTCTTCCGCCATAAAAAGCAGCAATTTCTTTGAATGTTGACTCAATTATAGTTTTCGATAAATACCAAGCAATATGTCTAGCTTTCACTATTTCTTTATTTCTAGATTTTGATTTTAGGTCAGCTAGTGGAATTTTATAGTAGGTTGATACTGTCTTGGCGATAGTCTCAATAGTATTATTTTTAATAGATGCTTCGGGTATTAGATTTAGAGCGTCCTTTGCTGTCTCAAAATCAATTTCTACGTTCATGAGGTCAGCTGTTGCCTTGAGTTTAATAAGTGAGCCTTCTAGTTCTCGAATACTAGTTTTAATATTACTGGCGATTTGATTTAGAACTTCATCTGGAAGATAGAGATCCAGCTCTAAAGCTTTCTTTTTAAGAATAGCAATTCTTGTCTCCAAGTCAGGTCTTTGAATATCAATAACAAGTCCCCATTGAAGTCTTGTTATAATTCTTTCTTCAATACCTGTGATGGCCTTTGGTGGCTTATCAGATGTAAAGATAAGCTGTTTGCCCATTGTATGGAGCTCATTAAAAATATGAAAGAACTCTTCTTGGGTTGATGCTTTATTCTTTAGCTCATGAATATCGTCGATCATTAAAACATCAACAGTTTCAGAGTATTTCTTTTGAAATTCATTCAATTTTTTGTCTTTTATAGCGTTGATGTATTCTTTCATGAATTCTCTAGCTGAAATAAGACAAATAACGAGTTCTGGAAATCTTTTAGAAATCCCGTTTGCTACACTGTGTAATAAGTGAGTCTTTCCTAGTCCTGAATCACTATAAATATACAAACAAGGGTATTTGCCTGTTTTTCCAGGAGATTCTGAAACAGCTAAAGCAGTGGCAAAGGCCAGATTATTTGATGGACCGACAATAAAACTTTCAAAAGTTTTGGATGGGTCGATCAATTGTCCAGAATTATGATTTTTTATATGGTTAATATATTGAGATTCAACAGCTGAATTAATATCTTCGGCTGTAGGGTTCAGATCGAGCTTAAAGCTTGGTTTTTTATCGTCATCTTGAGCTTCACCAGTTAGTTGAGTTGGTTGGTTCTCGGTTTCTTTTTCTAAAGATTCATCATTCCCTAAAATATTACTTAAATTATTGTTTTTGTTGTCTTTTAGAAACAGTTCAAACGGAAAATCTCCGGGCATAGAAAGTCCTTTCACATCGAGTAATTGTTGTCTTATGTAGGGGAGAGATTTGTAGCATGAGATTGAAAGATAGTGCAATAGTGAGATAGGTCAGTATGCCTTAAGATTTCTTACATTTTTCTTGTGCATTCCGCTAGGTTAATTGACCTTCTGTTATTAAGAATGTAAAAGAACCTACTTATTTCGATTTTGACAAGGTGTAATATATGAGTAAAAGAACATGGCAACCAAGAAGAAAGAAACGCCTTCGTGTACACGGTTTTCTTAAGAGAATGGCTACTGCTGGTGGTAAAAAAGTTATCAACGCCAGAAGAAGAAAAGGTCGTAAGAGTTTAACCGTATCTACTGGTTCTAAGTAATATTTAAGTAATTCATGAGTTTCTCATTTTCAAAATCATCAAGGTTATTAAAACCTCATGATTTCCAGTACCTAAAATCAAAATCTAAAAGAAAGACGTCCGATCTTTTTGTTATTTATTTCAAACCAACATTAATCGAAGGTTCAAATACAAGTCGATTAGGAATTTCTGTGTCCAAAAAAAACGGAAATGCTATTTTTAGAAATAAAATTAAAAGAAAGGTAAGAGAAGCATTTAGAACTTCAAGATTGAGAAATAAGGGTTACGATTTATTGGCCGTAGCCAAAAAGAATGCTGATTTCTCTTCTGCTGATATCAATGATGATCTAAATCGAGTCTTTGAATGCATGTGTTAAATAAAATATTTATTTGGCTCATAAAGTTCTATAAATATTTATTATCGCCTTTGCTTGGAAATAATTGTCGCTTTCATCCGTCTTGTAGTCAGTATGCAGCAGACTGTTTACAACGCTTTCCTTTTTACAAGGCAATATGGTATTCAACGATCAGAATAATTAAATGTAATCCTTTTCATTCAGGCGGTTATGATCCTTGCCCGAAAAAATGAAGTGAAATTAATTTAAGAACCTTTCTTAGATTGAGGTAAAGTTAATGAACGATACAGAACAAAAGAGAATTTTTCTTGCGATAGTCCTATCAGGTCTTGTGCTTGTTTCTTGGCAAGCGTTTTTTGCACCTAAACATCCTATTAAAACTCCAACCACACCAGTTGCTACTCAGGCTAAGAAAGTTGAAACGGTTGTCGAAAGTAAAGAAGTTCAAAATACAACCTCAAAAGATGTTGAGAATATTTCTAATACAGGAGAAGCAAAAGAGGTAATGACGTTCTTACTGGAAAACGGTGATAACAAAATTGTTATAGATAACAGTCTAAGTATTTCGGATAGTAAATCTACAAGTTCAATTTTTGATTTTAATGAAATTTTCAATGCAAAGAATCCTCATCAGTTTCAATTGATTGATTCTCAAGGAAGATACTTAATCCCATTTTTTGAAATAAACAAAGTTAATGCATATTCAGTAGAGGGTATTGATAAAAATTTAGATTTAAGATTTATAGGAACACTAAGTGAGACTGGTAAATTTGATGTAAAATTTACTTCAAGTAGGGAGTATCGTTACCGTTTTATATTTAATTCATCTAAGAGCGAAGATAGTAATTTATTAAAAGAATACATCGTAAAGTTGACTGAGGTTGAAAGATTTACTGTAGGTGATGATCAAGAAATTGGTGATGGGAACACAAAATGGTTTGGTTTGGATTACCACTACCATATTTTTAATTTCGTCTTTGATTCCAAGCAGTTAACAAAGTTTCAAGTTGATAATGAAAAGTTTTATATAGAAACTGTAAAGCCTTCTTCTTCACAGAAGGGTTATTATATTTTCACTAAGAAAAACTACGATTTATTAACGAGCATGGGAGATAATTTACATCTTTCCGTTGATTTTGGTTTTTTTGGTATCCTGGCTGAGCCAATTCTCCGTTTACTTCAATATATTTATAATTATATTCCAAATTATGGTTGGGCGATTATAATCTTAACTTTAATAGTGAAACTCATTACATTTCCATTGCAGATTAAGTCGTTTAAAAGCATGAAGAAAATGCAAAAACTTCAGCCAGAATTAGCGAAAATAAAAGAAAAATTTAAAGATGATCTGCCACGACAGCAAAAAGAAACCATGGATCTTTTTAAAAAAGCAGGCGCGAATCCACTAGGTGGTTGCTTTCCATTATTACTGCAAATGCCGGTCTTTTTCGCACTTTATCGCGTTCTTTATAATGCTGTTGAGTTAGTTAATGCTCCTTTTTATTTTTGGATAACAGACTTAAGCTCAAAGGATCCGTACTATGTTCTGCCCGTATTGATGGGTGTTTCAATGTTGGGCCAGATGAAGCTAAATCCTAGTACTTCTACCGATCCAACTCAGCAGAAAATAATGTTATTTATGCCGCTAATTATGGGATTTTTTATGAAAGACCTTCCAGCGGGTCTTAACCTCTATATCTTTGTTTCAACAATCTTTGGTATCGTCCAACAGCTTGCTGTTTATAAATTTGCAAAAGATTAATGATAAATTTTGATCATTCAGGGCCAATCATTGCTTGTAGTACGGGGAGAAAAGAAAATACCGCTATTGCAATCTTAAGGATCTCTTCTCCAGATAGCCTTTCATTAATCAATGATTCACTAAGTATCGATTTTAATAGAATTGAAGATAGAAAAGCCTATTTTTGTAAAATTATTGATAAATCTTCTAAGAGTATAATTGATGAAGTTTTATTATTAAGTTTCCGAGCACCTGCTAGCTACACTGGCGAAAATTTGATTGAACTTCATGTCCACGGTAATCAGCTCAATATTAATCGAATTCTTAAATATTTTTGTAACCAGTATAATTTTCAATTAGCACTCCCTGGTGAGTTTTCATACCGAGCTTATAAAAATAATAAAATGGATTTATTTCAGCTCGAAGGGTTAGAGCAATTTTTAAATGCCAAAAATACTTACGCCTTAACAGAAGGCTTATCTGGTTTAAATGGAGAATTGTACAATAGTTACTGTCAATTACGTGAAAGTTATCTAAATTTGAGATCGGCGATTGAGCTAGGGATTGATTTTTTAGATGATATTGGGGAAGAGAAGTTTGATCAATTATTAAAAGATCGAACTCAACAGTTTGAAAGATTGCTGTTTTCATTAAAAAAGAGAACAGAGGTTGATACCGGTTCACTATTTAATCCTTCGATAGCTTTAATTGGTGAACCTAACTCTGGTAAAAGTACTTTTTTTAATAATTTTTTATCTTTTGATCGATCAATCGTTACAAATATTGAGGGAACCACTAGGGATCTGGTTTCTGAATCAATTGTTATAAATAATAATCAGTTTCGTTTAATAGATACTGCAGGAATAAGAGAATCAAAAGATAAAGTTGAGCAAGAAGGGGTAAAAAGAAGTTTTACTGCTGTTAAAAATGCTTTTTTTAAAATTCAGGTTATCAATTTATTTAATAAGAAAACTTATGCAGTCTCAGACGTTGATTTATTGATATTTACACATGCACAGCAGCCAAGTTTTTTAGAAAAGTTTAAAGAATTTTATAGTAAAAACAATAAGATACCTCCATTTAGTTTCAGTGAAAAAAGTGGTCCTATCGGACCAGTTTGGACAAAAGAAGCTGGTCCTATAGAACCAATTGATTTTATAAAAAGTGGTCCTATAGAACCAAAGTTACTTATTATTGATGGTCCTATCGGACCAGATGTTAAAAGTGGTTCTATAGAACCATATATAAAATCCAATAAATTCAATGATATAGAGAGATTTATTGAACAAAAGTTTAATATAGTTTCAAAAGAAGTAGGTATAAACTCAGATCGTCAGAAAAACTTGATTTTAAATATTTTCAACGAGTGGTGCGAATTAAGTAATAATAATTACTTACTTGATGATATTACTCTGTTTTCACATGAATTCAATAGGTTATCTATCCTTCTTGATGAGTTGCTAGGTATTACAACCCCAGATAACGTACTAAACCATGTATTTTCAAACTTCTGCATTGGAAAATAACAAAACATAAAGTAAATAATGTTCCACGTGGAACATTGGAGAGCTATGTTTGACATACTTATTATTGGCGGTGGTCACGCCGGCGTTGAAGCTGCCTGGATTGCAAGCCAATTCAATTTAAATGTTGGAATCGTCACACTTCCCGGAGTAGGTCTTGCGTCTACACCATGTAATCCTGCAATTGGTGGCGTTGGTAAAGGACAGGTCGTTAAAGAGCTTGATGCTCTCGGTGGTTTAATGGGAAGACTTGCTGATTTAGCTGGCATTCAATACAGAACTCTTAATGAGAGCAAGGGTTATGCGGTTCATAGTACTAGGGTGCAAGTTGATAAAGAAAGATATACAGAATTCGCTGAAAAAATTATCTCAACGGAAACGAGAATTGAAATTATCCGTGACAAGCTTATGGGTGTTGCTTCAGAAAACTGTTTTGAGTTAAGCCTTGAGTCTGGCCGGATTTTAGAATGTAAAAAATTGATAGTTACTGCTGGTACCTTTTTATCTGGAAGAACACATATTGGATCTGAGGTAAGAACTGGTGGAAGATATGAGTCTGATAACTCTAGTGGTGCAAAAGAGATATTTTCCAATGTTAAAACAAACGTAAAAAAGTTTAAAACTGGTACTCCACCTAGGCTTAATAGAAATACTATAAATTATGAAATGATGGAGGTTCAGCCTTCTGATTCAAATACTTTTAATTTTCACTTTTCTCATGAGTTGTCTAAAAGGTTTTTAAAGCAAATCGACTGCTATATTACTTGGACCAACGAAGAAACTCATAATTTAATTGAGTCGAGTAAAAATTCTTCTCCTTTATTTAATGGGCAGATTATGGCTGTTGGACCTAGATACTGCCCAAGTATAGAAGATAAGGTTTTTCGATACCCTGATAGAAAAAAGCATCATCTTTTTATAGAAAAAGAAGGCTTAGATATAGAAACAGTCTATCCAAACGGACTATCGACAAGTTTACCCAAGACTGTTCAAGAGAAAATACTCAAAACTATTCCTGCTTTAAAAGATTCAGAGATAATTAATTATGGTTATGCAGTAGAATATGATGTTGTCGACACTCGGGAACTAGATAAGCAATTAGAGTACAAAGCAATTCCTGGATTATACTTTGCCGGCCAGGTAAACGGAACTTCTGGCTATGAAGAAGCTGCTGCACAAGGCTTCGTTGCAGGCCTCTCTTCTTCTTTATCTTTACTTGGAAGAGATAAAATAACTTTTTCTAGGAGAGATAGCTATATTGGTGTTTTAATTGAAGACTTAGTGACAAACTATAGGGAAGAACCTTATAGGCTTTTTACTGCTCGCTCAGAAAATAGATTATTTATACGAGAAGATAATAATTTTTCAAGAATGTATAAATATAGATCGGAAATGAACCTAAAAACAAAACTAGACTCATTTTATGAAAAATATTTATTAGAAAAAAATGTATTATTGAAAGCCATTAAATCTAAACATCTCAATTTTAACAGTGAATTTAAAAGCTTATTTGATAAGTTTAAAATACCTAGAAATGACAAAGGTATATTTCTAGAAGAAGTGCTTAAAATGGGACATGTTGATCCATACAAGTTCTTATCTTCTTTTCTGGAAAAAGTAGGCTTATTACTCAATCCAGCTTTAATTAAAGAAGTTTCTATTACAATAAAATATGAAGGTTATATAGCAAGAAGTGATAGAGAATACACAAAGGTTGAAAAACTAGATTCTAGAAAAATTAATTGGGAAGAACTTTCTAATTCACATAATATCTCAACAGAGTGCCGACAACTAATTTCTTCAATTAAACCATTAACATTTTCTGAGTTAAAAAATATTAATGGCATACGACCAGCAACTCTGGCTTTTATAGCATGCAATATTTAAGAGAATTTTCTGATCATTTACTAAGCTTATATACTAACGAGTTTAGTGGCATCAACCTAACTAGAATTCTTGATGCTAATGACTTTTATCATAAGCAAATTATTGACAGCGTTTTTCCATTTGAAAATTTCGAAAGTATAAAGTCACGCTTTGAAGATTATGATTTATGTCTAGATATTGGATTTGGCGGTGGATTTCCACTTATTCCATTAGCTAAAATATTTGAGGAGAAAAACTTTTTAGGTCTAGAGGCCAGGGGAAAAAAAGCGAAAGTAGTACAGCAGATTTCAGACATAATGGGCCTTACCAACGTAAAAACTTTTCACTATAGAAGTGAAGAGCTCTTAATAGATATCCCTTGTTTTATTACCTTTAAAGCAGTCGGCACAATTCAACTTTGCCTAGATCAGCTTAACTGCACAGAGGACGTAACTGTCTTATTTTACAAGGGGCCAGACTATGAAAACGAAGAAAAGAGCATGAAGCTTGATAAGTCTTGGCGAATGTTAAAAAAAGAATACTTTGAATTGCCCCATGGTGAAAAAAGAACTATTGTTATTTTAGAAAAAAATGTTCCACGTGGAACATCGGCTTCATTTAAAAAGAAAAAGCTAAAGAAGTTAAGTGAGATAATTGTTGATACGGAGCGTTAAATGACTAAAATTATTGCTGTTTCAAATCAAAAAGGCGGTGTAGGCAAGACGACAACCGCTATAAATTTAGCAGCTTGTCTCTCTGTTACAGGGAAAAAAGTATTGTTGGTAGATTTAGATCCACAAGGTAATGCAAGTGTTGGTGTTGGCCTTGAGAAGGGGGCATATGCCGAAAATAATATATATCAGGTTATGATCGGAAAAATAGGTATAGAAGATGCTATTTATGAAACAGATTTACCAAATTTAAAAATATGTCCAGCTGATCAAGATCTCGCAGGTGCTGAAATAGAACTTGTTACGGAATTTGCCAGAGAGCAAAAATTAAAAATAGCCTTAGAGAGCGTAGGCAAATATTTTGATTATGTAATTATTGATTGTCTGCCTAGTATGAATATTCTTGCTGTTAATGCTTTAACGGCATCAGACTCTGTTATTATTCCACTTCAGACTGAATATTTTGCAATGGAAGGGCTTGCTCAATTATTAAATACAATTAGGCTTATTCAAAACTCATTAAATCCTAAGCTTTATATAGAAGGCATTTTACTAACGATGTCTGATGCTAGAACCAGTCTGCATAAACAAGTCTGTGGAGAGGTAAAAGAGCACTTCGGAACAAAAGTATTTGAAACGACTATCCCAAGAAATGTAAAACTTTCAGAAGCACCAAGTTTTGGTAAGCCAATTATTCTATACGATTTGGAATCAAAAGGAAGTGAAGCATATTTAAGCTTAGCTAAAGAATTAGTTTTAAGAGAAAGACAAAAAAATGACTCAGCAGAAATTCAACCTGGAATGTTGAACTAAGGATAAAGTAATGGCGAAAAAAATTGCATTAGGTAAAGGTATAGCTTCATTAATTCAAGAAACACCAAATGAATTATTAAAAGCAAACTTAACAGAGAAAGAAAATAATAAAGAAGTTGAAACAAGTCCTTCTTCTGTTCCAATTGGTTCAATTGAGCCTAATCCAAACCAACCAAGAAAAATCTTTAAAGAAAAAGAACTACAAGAACTTTCTCTTTCAATTAAAGAAAATGGAATTTTACAACCACTAATTGTAACCAAAACGAAAGACGGCTTTGAATTAATTGCAGGTGAAAGAAGATTAAGAGCCTCTAAGCTTGCTGGTTTAACTCATGTTCCAGTAATAATTAAAAGGGCCACAGATAAAGATAAAATGGTTTTGGCCGTTATTGAAAATATTCAAAGGTCAGATTTGAACTGTGTTGAAGAGGCCATAGCTTATTTTCAATTAATGAATGAGTATCATTTAACTCAAGAACAATTAGCCAAACAATTAGGAAAAGAGCGTTCGACAGTTGCAAACTTTCTAAGAATTTTAAAATTACCTAGAACTGTTGTTGATATGCTTCAAAAAGAGCTTTTGAGCTTTGGCCATGGAAAAGTTCTTTCTGGAGAAAAAGATAAAGACTTAGCATTAAAATTTGCAGAAACAGCGGTAAAAGAAAACTTATCAGTTAGAGAGCTTGAAGATCTTATGAAAAAAGGCTTCAAGGAAGAAAAAGTTAAGCAAAAATCAAAAAAGTCACAAAATGAAGATATGGAGCAGTTTGCTGATAATCTTATGAAGCAAACAGGATACCACTTTGCAATAAAGTCTAAAAAGAATGGGTCAGGACAAATCGTTATTCATTATAATAATGAAGAAGAGTTTAATGGCGTTTATGATTATTTAATGCAGGGCAAATAATCTAGATTTAAATTAAAACTCAAAAAACTGGTCCTATAGAACCATAAGCCATAAATAATTAATGGATTAATTAATCATTTATAACGATAATCATTTTATGAAAGTACAAAAAGATATTTCAGCGATTATAGAAGAAGGGTGTAAATTTGAAGGTAACCTTACCTTTAATGGAATTGCTAGAATTGCTGGAACTGTTAATGGTAGTATATTTTCGAATAACACCATCATTGTGTCAGAAGCCGCTGTGGTTAATGCAGATATAAGTGCTAATATCATTTTAATTTCGGGTACAGTGAAAGGTAATATCAAAGCTAGTAGTCGAGTTGAAATTATTAAACCTGCTAGATTTGAAGGTACTATTATGACGCCAAGTTTAATTGTGGAAGAGGGCGTTATTTTCCATGGTACTACGAAGATGAAAAAATGATTTGCCTCATAATAATTTCTTAAAAGTTTTGACAAAACTGCCGCGTAAGTCTATTTATTAAGCGTTTCTCAGCTAATTTTTTAAGGTGCAATTTGTGGATAAACTAATCGGAATTTTCCAGCAGCTTGGTGTAGATAGTTCAATCTTCATTCAATTTATTATTTTTACAGTCATTTTTTTACTATTAAAGATGCTTTTATTTAATAAGCTTCTTTTTGTATTACAACTAAGAGAATCTAAAACAACTAAGCTAGATGAAGAAGCTAATGATACTTTTTCTAAAGCTGAAACATTGGCTGAAGAATATCATCAAAAAATAGCTGTTATTCATGATGGTGCCAATAGTGAAGCATCTTCACGAAAAGAAAAAATCAAAAGCTCTGAAGATGAAAAACTTAAAGCAACTACTGAGCAAATTCTAAAAGAGTATGAAGATAAAAAAGTTGGAATTATCGATAGAGCTCAAGCTCAAGGTAAAGAACTTCTAAGCTCTTCAAAAAACCTTACTGATGATTTGGTAAGCAAATTTTTAAATTAGATTACAGGAAAGAAATGAGAAAATTATTTTTTATACTTGCTCTTCTTTTATCAGCAAATATTTTAGCCGCAGGCGGTGGGAAAGGTTCACCACTCGATTTAAAAATGCCTTTTCTTAACTTTTTTCTACTCTTTGGAACATTGGCCTATATGTTGAGAGGTAAGCTATCTGCTATGTTTACTCAAAACTCAAAAGACGTTGCTTTTCAGTTCGAAGCATCAGAGAAAAAAAGTAAAGAAGCTGCAATCAAATTAGAGATGTATCAAAAGAAAATTGCTGACTTACCACTAGAAGAAAAAAGGATTATTCAAGATGCTGAAAATGAAGTTAATCGTTTTCAAGATACTCTTGTTAAGAAAAATAAAGATTATATAAATCGCCTCCAAAAGGAAGTTGAAAACAGACTTACCAATGAAGAAAAGAGAATGGAGATGATGGTTAGAAATCAACTAGCGGACTCTATTATCAATCAAGTTAAAGATACGATTAAAAACAATTCAACTAATGTAAATAAAGTTAATCAAAAACTTTTAGCAAAAGTTAGAAGCTAGGATCTAAAATGAGTAATAACGCTGTTTCTTATGCATATGCAAAGTCTATTTTTCAGCTAGGGAAAGATAAAAACTGTGATGTTGTTTCTGAGTTTACCAAATTACAAGAAGCAATTAATTCAAATAATCATCTAGAAACACTTATGTTTATGGATGTTTTTACTGTCGAAGAAAAAATGGAAGTTGTTAAGAGCATTCTTGAAAAGTTGTCACTTAGTGATTTAACTAAAAATGTAATTAACTTTCTACTTACAGAAAAAAGAATTGGGTTGTTCCCATTAATCTTTAAAGATCTAGTAGTCATTGATGATAATGAAAAAGGATTTTTAAGAGGAACAGTCCGAGGATCTGATGAAAGTTTATCAAAAGAAGATGAGAATCTTCTTGTTGGTTTTATCAAGGGTCAACTTGGTAAAGAAATTGTCTTGGAATATCAAAATGACAGCAGAGTAACTGCTGGGTATAGAGTTGAAATTGGTGATTACCAGTTAGATGCAACATTAGATAATCAATTAAATAAACTGAAAGAAGAAATCATAAACTTTTAGGAAGTTATAAGGGAAAATTATGTCGATAAATCCAGAAGAAATTACAAGTATTATCAAAGACAGAATCCAAAACTTTGAAATGAGACTTCAAGTAGATGAAGTTGGTACCGTACTAACAGTTGGTGACGGTATTACCAGAGTTTTTGGTCTTAAGAATGCAATGGCCGGAGAACTTGTTGAGTTTGAAACAGGTACTAAAGGTATGGTTCTTAACTTAGAAACTAATAATGTTGGTGTTGCTATTCTTGCCGACGATAACAATATTAAAGAAGGTACGACTCTTAAAAGAACAGGAAAAGTTGTTGAAGTCCCAGTTGGAGAAGCTCTTTTGGGAAGAGTTGTTAATGCAATTGGTGAAGCAATTGATGGACAGGGTGAGATTAGTTCTGCCAATACATCACGTGTAGAAGTAAAAGCTCCAGGAATTCTTCCAAGAAAATCAGTTCATGAGCCACTTCAAACAGGTCTTAAAGCAATCGATTCTATGATTCCAATCGGGCGTGGCCAGCGTGAGCTTATTATTGGTGACCGTAAAACTGGAAAAACTGCTGTTGCAATCGATACGATTATTAATCAAAAAGGTGGCGATGTTCACTGTATTTATGTGGCTATTGGGCAAAAACAATCTACTGTACGTCAGGTTCATCAAAAACTTCTTGAAGCTGGTGCAATGGAATATACAACAATTGTTTCGGCAACTGCTGCACAATCAGCACCACTTCAATTCTTAGCACCATATACTGGTTGCGCTATGGGTGAATATTTCAGAGATAATGGTAAGCACGCTCTTATTATCTATGATGATTTAACAAAACAAGCACAAGCTTATAGACAAATGTCACTACTACTAAGAAGACCTCCAGGACGTGAAGCATTCCCTGGTGACGTTTTCTATTTACACTCACGTCTACTAGAAAGAGCTGCAAAAATGTCAGACGCACAAGGTGCGGGTTCACTTACTGCTCTTCCGGTTATAGAGACTCAAGAAGGTGACGTTTCTGCCTATATTCCAACTAACGTGATTTCTATTACTGATGGACAAATCTTCCTTGAGACTGACCTTTTTAACTCTGGTATCCGTCCAGCCGTTAACGTTGGTCTTTCGGTATCTAGGGTTGGTGGTTCAGCTCAGATTAAAGCGATGAAAAAGGTTGCTGGTACGTTAAGACTAGACCTCGCTCAATTTCGTGAGCTCGCTGCATTTGCTGCATTTGGATCTGACCTCGATGCTGCTACTCAGGCTCAACTTGCACGTGGTGAGAGACTTGTTGAACTACTTAAGCAAGATCAATATGTTCCAATGCCAGTTGAAGATCAGGTACTTGTTATTTATGCAGCTACCAAAGGTTTTCTAGATAATGTTCCAACTTCTAAAATTAGAGAAACTGAAGCAGAAATGTTAGAGACTTTTAAAGGTAAGCATCCTGAGCTTATGAATGCTATTAGAAATGAAAAAGTTATCTCTGATGAAAACGGACCAAAGATTAACAGTGCAATTGAAAGCTTTTTATCAACGAAAAACTACGGTTAAGAAATGGCCAATATAAAAGACTTAAAAAAGAAAATTAAATCAACTAAGGGGACGTTAAAAATCACGTCCGCTATGAAGTTGGTTTCTGCTGCTAAACTTAACAGGGCACAGCAGGCGATTGTAAGCTCAAGACCTTTTTCGCAAGAACTTGAGACTACAATTAAAACCATTTCAGCTTTAGTTGATAACTACAGTCATAGTTACCTCGAAGAGAAAAAAGATAACAATAGAGCCGCTCTAGTTGTTATCTCTGCCAACAAGGGACTATGTGGTGGTTATAACTCTCAGCTAGCTAAAAAAGTTAAAAACTTTTTAGCAGAAACAGATGAAGACATTAAAGTCTATTTTGTTGGTAAAAAAGTTAGAGAAGTTATTGGTAAAGAAGTAAACGAAGGTAAGTACTATACCTTTGAAAAACAGGAACCAACTTTTGCTGATATTCAAAGTGTTGGTAAAGAATTAGCAGATCTTTTTACTGTTGGTGAGATTGGAAAAGTATACGTTGCTTATAACGTTTTTCATTCTGCAATCTCCTTTGATTCTTCTGTTAAAAAAATACTTCCCATCTCTTTAGATGCTAAAGAAAAAGAAGAACTTGAGGCGAAGTTTCCATATGACTTTAAGTATGACCCTTCTCCTGAAGAAATTTTAGATACGCTGATTCCTGAAGTTTATACAAGTACGCTTTATACGTGTTTGTTAGATGCAGTAGCAGCGGAGCATGGATCTAGAATGGCCGCTATGGATAGTGCTGCTTCAAACTGTAAAGATGCGATTAGAACACTAACATTAAAAATGAATAAATTGAGACAAGCTGCAATTACAACTGAGTTAATCGAAGTTGTATCTGGTGCAGAATCTCTCAATGGATAATTGGAGTTAAGATATGTCTGAAAACACTGGTATTGTTAAACAAGTTATGGGTCCGGTTGTTGACGTTGAGTTTCCATCAGGAAATATTCCAGCGATTTACAACGCTCTTAAAGTTACCAATAAAATGATTGATGATCGTGAAGGTAACCTAGTTCTCGAAGTTGCTCAGCACCTTGGGGATAATATGGTTAGAACTATTGCGATGGATGGTACAGAAGGTCTAGCACGTGGACAAGATGTAACTGACACTGGGGCAGCTATTCAAACTCCAGTTGGTTCAGAAGTTCTTGGTAGAATTATTAATGTTGTTGGTGAGCCGATTGATGAAGCTGGACCAGTTAATGCTAAGAAAACTTATGGTATTCACAGAGAACCACCAAATTTTGAAGCTCAATCTACTAAAAAAGAGCCATTCTATACAGGTATTAAAGTTATCGACCTTCTTGCTCCTTATCTAAGAGGTGGAAAGATTGGTCTCTTCGGTGGTGCCGGGGTTGGTAAAACCGTTCTTATTATGGAGCTTATTAACAATATTGCTACTCAACACGGTGGTTACTCTGTATTCGCCGGTGTTGGTGAAAGAACTCGTGAAGGAAACGACCTTTATTACGAAATGAAGGAATCTGGGGTTCTTGAAAAAACAGCTCTGGTTTATGGTCAGATGAACGAGCCACCAGGTGCCCGTGCTCGTGTTGCCCTAACTGGTCTTTCTGTTGCTGAATATTTCCGTGATGAAGAAAAGCAAGACGTTCTTTTCTTCGTTGATAATATTTTCCGTTTTACTCAAGCTGGTTCAGAAGTGTCAGCCCTTCTTGGTCGTATTCCTTCTGCCGTTGGTTATCAACCAACTCTTGGTACGGAAATGGGTGCTATGCAAGAGCGTATTACTTCTACAAGTGAAGGTTCAATTACATCGATTCAGGCTGTTTACGTTCCCGCCGATGACTATACTGACCCTGCTCCTGCTACAACCTTTGCTCACTTGGATGCAACGACAGAACTTTCACGTCAGATTGCTGAGCTTGGTATTTACCCTGCCGTTGATCCACTCTCTTCTTCTTCTACTATTCTCGCTCCAGAGATCGTTGGAGAGGAGCACTATTCAGTTGCTCGTGGAGTACAGCAAATTCTTCAAAGATATAAAGAACTTCAAGATATTATCGCCATTCTTGGTATGGATGAACTTTCTGAGGAAGATAAGCTTGTTGTTGCGAGAGCACGTCGTGTTCAGAAATTCCTTTCACAACCATTCTTCGTTGCAGAGCAATTTACAGGTATCTCAGGTCAATTTGTAAAAATTGAAGATACCGTTGCTTCATTTAAAGCGATTTTAAATGGTGAATGTGATGATATGCCTGAACAAGCTTTTTATCTTGTTGGTAACCTTGAGATGGCCAGAGAAAAAGCTAAAGAGCTACAAGGTTAATTTTAAAAGATTAAGGATTTGGAATGAGAAATTTTGTCGTTGATGTTTTAACACCGAATAGAGTTGTGGCCAGGGATTTACCTTGTCAGTCGCTGCTCATTCCAACTGTTCGAGGACAAATTAATGTTCTTACAGATCATACTCATGTGATTACAAGATTAGGCACCGGAGAATTATCAGTTCTAGGTGGTGCTGATGATCCTGATAGACACTTCACTATTACATACGGAATTTGTAAGGTTTTAGATAATAAAGTTTATATTCTTTCTAATACTTGTGAAGAGCAACATGAAATTGATGAGCAAAGAGCAGAGAAAGCATTACAAAATGCTCAGGAAATTTTAGCTTCTGAGGAAGGTTTATCTGATGATGAGATTGAAAAATATCGTCGAAAGATTGAAAGAGCTCAACTTAGACTACAAATTGCCAAAAAATTTAAAAACTAGATTTAAAATTGTATATGACTAGTCAAAAAGGGCCCAAAAAATGGGCCCTTTTTTTTATCTAATCTGTGCCTAATCACAATCTTTAAATGAATAATCAAAAACAATTGCCCAACCTTGAGTGAGCTAGATAATAGCGAGAAAATAATAACTGAAAAATAGTCTATTCTTGCAAGAAAAGAGATTGTTGAATGCTGAGTAAGTTATTAATTTTAATGAATATTGTTATGGCCCTGGGAGGGCTTGTGTTCGGTATTCAGATATCTAAAAGCTTTGAAAATCAGCAAGTTAACATACCTAAAGTTAAAGTAAATTTTCATAAATTTCAATACCAAGAAGAATCACTAAAAATAAGCTTTAAGCAACCTAAGGTATTTAAGAATAAAATAGCAGCTAAAAAAACAAATAAAAAATCATCTATTCAAAAACAAAAACGAGCAAAAACTAAAGAAGATATTATTTTTGCGAAAGCACATGAAAAAGATATTCAAATAGAGCTTGAAGAAGCTGTCATTAATGAAGAAGTTCAAATTTCCTTAAATAATAAGGTCTATAAGATAGATAAAAAATTTATAAGTAATAAAGAGCTTGTAGATCATATTGAATATGGAAAAGTAGAAATTGCGAATGAAAACTGGGTTGCATTTTTAGATTCAAAAAATATTGAAAAAAACTTAATGGCCTTAAATCAATATTACCCCGTTGAAAATGTGATAGCTGATAATGAGAAAAATAATGATGAGAAGGAAAAAGATATTGTTGATAAAACTAGTACAAAGTTGTCAGCTACAATAAAAAATAAAAATGATGAGTTGGTTTTCTATGACTACTCAGAACCAGTTATAAATGAAAATCTAGAAAAAGAAGTTAAGCCAATCTTAAGTAGTGACGAAAGTTTAGCTAAAAAGAATTACATAACAGCTAATGTCGATAAAGTAATTCAAAGAGAGCTGACTACTCAAGATTCTGTAAAGCTAGCAAGTAGTGCTCCTATAAAGGAAGCCATTAAAAAGCATTTTGTAGAAAATAATGAAGATCTCAATAAACCAGTACCACCAAAGCCAAACCCAGTGCCTCCAGTAATGAATACAACAGTTTTAAAAGCAATAGAGGTAAATTTAAATAGTAAAAATATAAGTGCAGTTAATCGGTTTAACTTTGTTCCTGATTTTGATCAAAATTTTGTTTTAGAGAGTGATAGTTATGACTCTTCTCTGGCTTTAGACTTCAATGTAAAAAATGACTACTCAGTTATTAGAGGTCGAGTGGATAGTCAGGGAATGCTAGTGACGAGAGTTGAGTTACCTTTGGCGAATAATCATGAACAAATCGAAGTACCACTTTTTAATCAGCAAACATTTTTTTCTTATTTAGAAGAAAAAGAAATTCAAGGATACGGTGGTCATTTATTAGTTGATCTCGAAGAAACAAATATAGTTGATGTTGATTTAATCACTGTCACAAAGAATAGAAATGAGAGTTATGAAGCTAGAATATTCCTAGATGAAAACTTTAAAGAAACAGGACTAGATCAAAACTTTAGATATGCTTTATTTCTAAATGTTAATCCTGGAGTTGTCTTAGTTAAATACTTAAACGATGGAGGCCAAGAGTTACAAAAACCTACATTTGTTCTTCCTGATGAGTTGATATATGAGCCTACAAAACTTAATGAATACTCAAATGAAAGGGTATCACTTAGTGAAAGAGGATCATTGGCCAATAATAATGTTCCACTAGATATAGATAATAATCAAATTATTGACTTTTATACTGGTCAAATTCCAGAAAGAGACACGATTAATCAGTTTTCAATAAATAGAAATACTATGTTTTCAGGTTATCGAAAGTATTTAGAGCTCAACCATTTAGAATCACCAGTCATAGTTGGATATTCATCAAGAACGGATTTAGAAGTGCCTGCTCTTGATTATATTGAGAAAATTATGAATGAGATGGATATTACACTTGAGCGTGAATGTCTTGTTCAAATGAACTTAAAAAAGGGAATTACTAATATTCAGCTATATGGTGAAGCTGTTAATGGTCCTTTGAGTTATGAAGAAAAATACCTAGGGAATGATGGATATTTTACAGATGAAATCAATGGTTCTTCTGAGAAGATGTTTTTAGTAGGAATGGAGCCTGGGATAATTAGTTTAAAAATTGAACACTCAGACGGTACAAATGAATACTTTCAAACTTTTTGTTCAGAGGGAAGTTATTTGATTGAACATCTTTGATTTTTGATAAAACGCTTTCGCCAATTAACAGGATAATTCCTTCTCATTTGATTCACCGATACTTTTACATATTTTCCTTCATTGAGCTCTACATCTGAAGCAAAAATAGTACCTATCTTATAAGGTAAGTGATGGTACTTTTTAGGAAAGTGACTATTCATTTCTTTGATATGAGGTGATTGTTTTTTTAAAGTATTAAAAAAATACCTTGGTTGTATCCTACATTTAGCGACATATAAATTGATATACTTAGATGGTTTAATTTCATGATCATAAATAATGTCTTTGTAAGCTAAAGCATAGACTAATGCTAAATAAGAGCTATAGAAATTTCTACTAGCAAAGCCAAACGAATTATTTCGAAAATGTTTAATAATATCGATTAAAGTAGGATTATTAATTCCTTTTTTCTTTAGTTTTCTAATGCCTCTTAGTAGTAAACCGGTTCCATTATTATAAGCAGATACTGCTAAGTCCCACCTTTTTAAGATTTTTTTATTTTGTGCTAACAGGTGAAGAGCAGAGACGCTCGAAATGAGAGCACTTTTTCGATGATCTCTATATCGATCTGTGCGCATAAAATGCTTACCAATTCTGGGCATGAACTGCCAAGCACCAACAGCATTCACTTTAGAGCGTGCATAAATATTAAAACTTGATTCTAGAAAAGGAACAGCTAAAAGCTCAATAGGCATTTTAAATTCTTCAAAATAAGATTCAATTGTTGTGTGATAGATTTCAAGTTTGTTGAGGCCTTTTTTTATTTTGTCCTTTTGCCCTGTTTGAGCTCTTAGGTTTTTACTAAGATTATTAAAAAACTGTTTTCTTTTCCAACTTAATGTTGGAATGTCGACATTAGCTCTTTTAAGAGCGGAAAGAATAGATTGAGAAACATTATCGTTAAGGTTTTTTTCTCCTAATGCTTTAAGCTTTTTTCTAAAAGATTTAACTCTTTTGGCTACAGCTTTATGTTGAAGAGAAAATTTTAAATGATAGTTATTTGTCTGTCGGTCTAAATTGGTAAAATCTAAATAATCATAAACTATGGCTAAGTTTTTTTTGTCATGAAAAACACTGTGGTTGCTTGTGTACTGAGTATAAATCGTATACCAAAAAATAACTCTATCAATAATTAAAGGATCGATAAAAAAGTCATCGTTAACACGATTTTGTTTATCTTGTAAAAAGATAAGATGCTCGTTATTTATGATTGGTTTAATATCAAATTTTTTATTAGAAATTTTGATCTGTTTAATGGAGGTAATATCATCTTGTCGATAATTATTTAAATCAATGGCATGAATTTGAAAAAAAAGTATTGATAAGAGAAATAGGATCATGAATTTAGTTCTTTAAAAACTTCATGGGTTCTTTTGTGTCCCAGCTTAACGATAGTGGCCATCGTGTTTGGATTGAGTGAAAAAGGACTTTTGAAAAACAATTCATAGTTTTCATGTTTTGGACAAATATCGATAAACTCAACATCAGAATTAAAGTCCAACTTTCTTTCTAAAATATTTAAAAGCTTAAGCCTATGTTTATTATCAAACTTATGAGTTTTCATATAATCATTTACTGTATTAATAATATCGTGTGCTCTAGCATTTCTCGCTCTACTAGAAACGATTTTCTTTTGAATCATTAAATATATCGCTTGTGTGCAAATTGCAGGAAGCCCATAATTTGTTAAGGAGCCAATTTCGTCATGGAAGTGATAAGGTGTATGAGTCCAGCTACTTATAACTACTTTTGCTTTGTTATCGACAGCAACGTGATTACTGAGTGTTTCTCTAATTTCACCGTCTATATAATACTCTTTTTTCTTCGTTATAGGATTATCTATAGGGTAAGGTGAATAAAATGGAGGTACACTCATTGACGCGGACACGGCAGATAAGACAGAGGTGTCGGTGTAATATACTGCTGTAGGGTCGTGGTATGGGCTTGGAAACTTGTATTTACTAAAGATAACTTTTCTACTGTGATCTAGCTGAGTTGCTACGATAAATAAATCAGCTTTGTAATTATTAAAATCAGGATCGAGTTTTAAAGTATTTTCGAGGTAATTATAAATTCCCTTTGTTGTAAATAAGCCTGATATTTTTAGAAAAGGGATAAGTAGAGTTTTAAGAAAGACAGGAAATTCGTTAAAGGGCTGATAGTAATCATTTTTTTGCTTGAGATTGTAATGCCGTTTTAAGCTAAGGATATTTTTATACGTAATTGGCTTTATCGTAGCCCGCTTAGGACGTATGTAAGCATTTACTAAATCAATTGGCTTAATTCCAGAAGCATAATATAGACAAATTAAAGATCCTGCACTTGAGCCAACATAAGTAGAAATATCAAAATCGCTTTCAGGGGATTCATTAGTTTTCATTTGAAAACCAAGTTCTTCTAAGGCAAGACCTACTCCCACGTGCCATGCGGCTGCTTTGACGACACCACCAGAAAGAACTAGCGCTGTTTTTTTATTTTTAAATTGTTCAATACTTGAGTTAATTTGTTTTATTTCCTAAAAGTTTTTCTATTATTCTAAATGGTTGTGTTGAAATTAAAAAGAGCATAAGTTTGCAAATAACTGACTTGATTAAAAAATAGTAAAACGTGTACACTTTATCTATGGCAAATGAAGGAATCTGGTTATCCATAAATGAATATTCCGATTATAGAGGTATTTCTATATCTACTATAAGAAGATATATCAAAGCGTCTCAAGTTAAATCTAAATTTGAAAACGGTAAATACTATATTTATGTTAACGAAGGAAATTTAGAGAGATATCAAACAAGAAAAGAATCAGAAAATTTAACTCATCTATTAAAAATTAAAGAATTAGAGCAAAAAAATCGGTTATTGATGGAAGAGGTTAATGAGTTGAAAATGCTTATAAATATATATGAGCAGAAAAATGAGCCACCACCACTAATTCTGGAGGCTGGCGATCAAGCATAGTCTTATAATCCTTTTATTCATTCTATCTATTGATGCTTTAGCGAAGCCAAGTATGAGAAGTTGTATTCTGTTACCTATTGAAGATAGTGTTGATAACGGAATTGCTTTTAAGGTTTTTGAAGATGTTGAACATTATCTTAAAAGAAGCGAGTGGTGTTATTATCGATCAAATTCAGAAATCCTTAATATTTTATCTAATTATAAGAAGAGCTTAAATAGTGTTTTAAGTGATAAAAATGTCCTCAGGGTTGTTAGTGAAAAAACTAAAACAGGTTCACTTATCAAAGTCGATATTAAGAGTCATGTAAAAGGTATAAATGTCAAAATGATCGTTATTGCTGATAACGGTGAAGATATTTATTTTAGAGAAGAAGCTAACTTAGATAATGATGATTATCTTTTAATATCTCAAACGATTAAAAACTGGCTAGATATTTATGAAAAATCTATTCCATACGATGGAAGAGTTATCGGCGTCCTTGGCAATCAGTTTACCATAGATATTGGTACTGATAGTGGTGTTTTTCAAGAAATGGAAGTTTTTGTTGTTCGTCCTTACAGAAAAAAGAAACATCCACTTTTAAAAGAAGTTGTAGATTGGGAAACAATTAAAATAGGTAATGGTAAAATCTTATTTAGTAATAAAAATCAATCTCAAGGACAAATTACAAGCTATGCAACCAAGAAAAGATTGAAAGTAGAAGACTGGGTTTTATTTAAAAAGAAAAATAAAGAAAACTATGTTGAGAAAGCTAAGTTTAAAGAAGAGGATGGTTATGAATTTGGAAAAATTGGTAATATTTCTCTTTGGTTTAATATAGGTAAGGGTTCAGCAACGTCTAATATATATAATTTGAGAAAAGTTGGTGGAACAATTTTTGGAGTAGATTTAGATGGACAGGTGTGGGCCACGAGAAACTACTGGGCCGGATTGAAAATCTCTAGAAGAGTTGGAACACTGAGTAAAGAAGAGGGACCTCTTGTTAATGAAACTAACTCTGCAACAATATCTAAATTTGAAGCAAAAGTTGGTTATAAGTATTTACCAATGGGCTTTTTCTATGGGCCTCAAGTTGATGGATATCTAGGATATTCAAACTTTGTTTATAGTCTTGATAAATCAAGCGGTGATGGATTCACGGAGCTTGGTTTTAAAGGGCCAATGTTAGGTGTTAAGGGATCGATGCCGTTTAAAAAAGTTTATCGAGCGTTTTTAGAGTTTAATTTTGTTGTGAGTCCAAAATTTACTGAAGAGGACGATATTTATGGAAATGCAGAGTCCGCGTCAAATTATGGAATATTGGTCGGTGGTAGCTATAGCTATAACCCAAATATGACATTAGATTTAGGTTATGGAATTGACTCAGCAAAAGCAAAGTTTTTAAATCCATCTAGGACAATCAAAGTAAAAACTAGTACCTTCAAGCTAGGAACCACTTTTACATTTTAAATCTGAGGATTTTTGATGAAATCAATAGAAAAACTAGAATCTTTAATTAGATATCATAAAGCTTTATATTATCAAGGTAACCCTGAAATTTCCGATCACGAGTATGACAAGCTCGAAGAAGATTTAAAAAAAATTGACCCCGATAATCCCGTTTTAAAATTAGTTGGTACAACTGTATCAAACCTTAAAAAAGTTAAGCATGACACAAAAATGCTTTCTCTCGATAAAAAGTATGAGTATCAAGAGTTAGCTGATTGGGCAAAAGAAGAAGAAATAGTTTCTGTATTTAAAATAGATGGTGTGAGTTGTTCATTAATATATGAAAACGGAAACCTTGTTCTTGGGAAAACAAGAGGCGATGGTACGGTAGGAGAAGATATAACAGAAAAGGTTAAGTGGGTTAGCAATATTCCAATGTCGATAACTAATAAAAATAAAGTTGAAGTGAGGGGAGAACTCTACTGTAATGAAAAGGATTTTTTCAACCTTTCTGAAGAGATGGAAAATCTTGGATTAGAAAAGCCTAAGAATCAAAGAAATATTGTTGCTGGTTTGATTGGTCGTAAAGATCATATTGAACTTGCTCGCTATATAAAATTTATGGCCTTTGATTATATTTCTGAAAGCCTAAATACTGAAACTGAGTATCAGAAGCTAGAGTTGGTTGAAAAAGAGAAATTTCAAGTTCCCGACTATAATCTTCATAAAAAGATGAAGGGAGTTCAAGAAATTATAGATGAAACGAAAAACTTTATGTCAGAAGGGGATTACCTTATCGATGGAATTGTCTTCACATATAATAAATTAAAACTTCACGATGAGTTAGGTGCAACTGCTCATCATCCTCGTTATAGGATGGCCTTTAAATTTAGAGGTGAATCGAAACAAACAAAAATAGAAAGAATAGTTTGGTCAATAAGTAGAAATGGAATTCTTACTCCCGTTGCAGAAGTAGAGCCCGTTGAATTAAGTGGAGCAAGTATTTCTCGAGTAACGTTACATAATTACGGCATGGTAAAACAACATGAGTTAAAAAGGGGAGATGTCATTGAGATCATACGATCAGGTGAAGTAATTCCTAAATTTTTATCTGTAGTTACACCAGCTAAGAGTAAGCCAAGTTATCCAGAAAAATGTCCTGTATGTGAAACGAAAGTTGATATTGTTGATATTAGAATTCTTTGTCCTAATGAGGTTTGTCCTGGAAAGATAAAAGAAAGTATTCTTAATTATATTCAAAAAATTGGTATAGATGATTTGAGTTCAAAACGGTTGGATGAAATGATCAAAAAAGGAATAGTGAAAGAGATTAAGGATTTATACCTTTTAACACTTAATGATTTATTGAGCCTCGATAAAACAAAAGAAAAATTAGCTAATAAACTTTTAAATACGATAAAAAATAGTACAGATGTGGATATTGTTACCTTTTTGAGTGCCCTTGGAATTCAAGGAGGAGCTTATAATAAATGTGAAAGAATTGTTGATCATGGTTTTAACACGATAGAGAAAATATTAAATCTAACACAAGAGCAATTGCACGATGTGGAGGGTTTTGCAGAGAAGTCTTCTAGTGAATTTGTAAAATCTCTTGAAACAAAAAAGAAGCTTATAAATGATTTGTTAAAGATTGGTATTAAGGTAAGAGGTAGAGATCAGCAAAAAAATATCAACTCTGAAATTTATGGTAAATCAATTTGTATAACTGGCGCTCTTTCGAGAAAAAGATCCGATATCGAAATGGTGATCAGGGAGAACGGTGGTAAGGCGGTTAGTTCTGTTTCAAAAAATACAGATTATTTATTAACAAACGAAACGGAAGCTAAATCATCGAAATACAAAAAAGCAAGTACTTTAGGAATCCCTATCATTACTGAAGATGAATTCTTTGAAATGATCTAGGGGTTGAATTGTCAAAATTAAAATTTTCTTATCAGTGTCAAAGCTGTGGATTTGAGTCGTTTAAGTGGTTGGGTAAATGTAGTAAGTGTGGTGATTGGAATAGCTTTGTCGAAGTCGAAACTCTTAAAACAATAAAGTCTAAAAATCGCGCAACAAAAGCGATTTCTTTGAAAGATATAAAATTAGAAAAGAATATTAAATATAAAACAGGTGTCGATGAAATTGATAGAGTTTTTGGCAATGGCATAACAAAAGGAAGCCTTTCTTTATTAAGTGGTGAACCCGGTATTGGTAAGTCTACATTTCTATTAAAAATAGCAGATCTCTTGAAAAAAAGTAGTAATTTAAAAACCCTTTACATTAGTGGTGAAGAAACCTTGTCACAAGTTGCACAAAGGGCGAAAAGGTTATGCGTTGATTTAAATAATACCTACTGTATTAGCGAAACGTGTTGGGATGAAATTAAAGAAGAGATAAAAGCTTCAGAAGCTGAATTTATAATATTAGATTCAATACAAACAACAGTATCAGGGCAGCTGGCAGGATCTGCAGGAAGTATAAGCCAGATAAAAGAAGTTACTTTTGAATTGATGAATCTTGTAAAGAGTAAAAATAAAACGGCAATTATCGTTGGTCATATCAATAAAGAAGGGGGAATAGCTGGTCCAAAAGTATTAGAGCATATGGTTGATACAGTATTGTTTTTTGAAGGTGAAAAGTACTGCTCAAAGAAAATACTAAGAGTTAATAAAAATAGATACGGCTCAGCAAATGAGATTGGGTTATTTGTGATGACGGAACATGGTTTGGGAGAATATGTCCAAAATTATAAAAGAAATGATAAATTTCAATCAGGTACAGTTCTAACATGTGTGAATAGTGGAAGTAGAAATTATATTTTAGAGATTCAGGCCTTAGTAAAAGATAGCATAAATGGTACCCCTCGTTTTGTTTGTCATGGTGTAACTCAAAGCAGAGTTCAAATGATCTTAGCTGTTTTAGAAAAGTTTTTAAAAGTTAAAATTAATTTTTGTGATATTTATATTTCTGTATCAGGAAATATGAAAATTGAAGATTGTGATTCTGATATAGGGATAGCACTAGCACTTGTAAGTAGTTTAAAAAGTAAAAATGTATCATCTCAAAAAGTATATTTTGGTGAATTAGGTTTGGATGGAAATATTAAACAGAAAAAAAGCTATAAAGAGAAATCATCAGAGATTGAAAAATTTAAATTAAGGCCAGTTTTTATGAGTGGTATTAAACAAATACTTGCGGAGCTTGAAATTTAGCTCTAATGGAGTAGTACTCGAGTCAGCACTCATTCATTCTTCATTTAATTTTAAATAGTTAGGCTACACCTTTAGAATTATGCTTTGAGTACATTTTATCGCCATGTAATTAAATTATATGAGATCTTTTTGGGCGCAAAGTGTCATGTTCCAAAATAGCTTTGGAACAGTTTGTTCTAAAAGTAATGGCCATTGTTATAAGTCTTTTGTAAGTTCTGTGCATGCAAAATGAAATTATTGATTTAATGATTAATGAGTTTCGAAATTCTAAGAAGAGAAACTCATCTTATTCTTTAAGGGCATATGCTAGTAGATTAGGTATTGCCGTTTCGGCTTTATCTGAGTTGATGAATCATAAACGCCCCTTAACAGAGAAAATGGCTTTAAAAATCCTCAATGGTCTCGGGCATAGTGATGATTTTGCTAATCAGTTAATTAAAAGTAAAGACTATGACCGTAGCCTTTCTATCAATGCTTTTCAAGTAATTTCAGATTGGTATTACTTTGCCATTTTGTCGTTGGCAGAAATTGAAGACTTTTCAATCGATAAAAAATGGATTTCTCAAAGGTTAAATATTTCGACGAAGCAAGCAGCTGATGCTGTAGAGAAACTCAGGTCATTAGAGATGCTAGTTCAAATAGAAGACGGACAATGGATTGCTTCGGGTTTACAGTTTAAAGTTCCTGGAGAAATTAGTAGCTCTGCAGTTAAGAATCATACTGATCAGTCATTAGAATTAGCTCGGGAATCACTCTATCGAGACCCATTGGAAAAAAGAGATTTTTCGACAATTACTATGGCCATTGATCCAGATAAGCTTCCTGAGGCCAAGAGGATTATTAAAAGTTTTAAAAAGAAGATAAGTAAAGTCTTGGAGACTGGAAAAAAGCGTGAGGTGTATAAGCTTGCAGTTCAGCTTTTTCCACTTAGTTTAGAAAATAAAAATTTGGAGGAATTATGAAATATTTTATTTTACTTTTGGTCATTCATTTAACCCAAGCTTCGCAAGTTGATACAGTTGATGCTTTAAATCCAGTTTTAATTGGCCATGAAACAGGTAATGGCGGAGATGCAGTTGTTTGTTTTGATGGTGATGGACAGATTGATACGGTTGAAATGTTAGATATCTATGAAGCAAAAACAGATAATTGGGGCTTTTCATTTAAGATGGGTAATGCAAAAGATTTCAATGAAAAAGTTCAACAGAGTATAGATATTTTTAAGCAAAAGGTTCCCCAAAAAGGAATGTTATATCAGGATTACTATGACTCTTTTTTCTCTGAAACATCTTTTAAAATTGTAAATCTGGTTGATATTCCTGATTCCAAACATGTCTTTTTTCCGATTGGTTGTGAAGTTCAGCAGATAGCTATCCATAGAGAGCCTAAGTTTAGTGGACAATCCCGTTATATAATAAATAAAAAGCTTTGGGACAAAATGGATGATTTAAACAAGGCTGCCTTAGTACTTCATGAAATTATTTATAGAGATAGTTATGAAAATGGCAATAGAAATTCAGTTTCTTCACGGTATTTAAATGGGTGGGCGTTATCAGATCAATTTAGTGCTGTTGAACCAATAAAACTTGAAAAGTTTTTAGAAAAATTTAATTTTTTAGAATCTGGTACATATCCAGGGTTACATTTTACGACTGAAAAAGGTAGCCATGAGACCAACACACATTATCATTCAAATGGTAATATTGCCGCGGCTTATCTTTCCGAAGATAAAGATAGTTATATTTATTATAATAATTCGAAGATAGTTTTAAAAAGAGGAACTTATGTAAACTTTCATGAAAATGGTGAAATTTTCAGCGTGATATCAAAAAATCCATTGGAATTTAACTTTCAAAATAATATTTATCGTATAGTTGGTTACTTACGTTTTGATTCTAATAAAAAACTTCTTGGTGGTGAATTAGTTGGACCTGTGGAGATTTCGTTAAACTCTAAAAAGGCCATAATCCAAGACAAGCTGTATATACATTCCAATGGAAAAATTGCAAATACTTCATTAGCTGAATATATGGAATTTGATATTGCTGGTAGAAAAGTGAATGGAAAGGATGAAATAGAACTTTATGAAAGTGGAGAGTTAAAGTATATGCAAAACTTTCAATATGAGCGTGTTGAACTTAATACGTCTTATGGGAGTTTGTTGTTTAGAGGTAAAAACTCTGACCGATGGGGAGTTTACTTTTTTAAAAGTGGACTTGTACGTCACGGTAAAATGAATGGCAACCCAAATTTCTCAATAAGCCTCAATAACAAAAAAGTTCTAATCTCAGGTGATTCAACATTTAGTATGCATAAGGATGAAAGGACTTTTAGCAGTATTATAGCACTTCATGATTTTGATGCTAAAGTGTTAGGGCAAGCTGGTTGGTTTAGAATTAAAGCATCAGAAAAGAGTGATAGTCATGAAGAAGGTACTAGTATATCTGTAGATGAAAATGGAAATATTATAAAGGCTAGACTTGTTTACCCCCAGCTTTTTTCTATTGGTAACCAGTCAATTAATTTAACAGAATTCGACTTTGAGAGAACTTATTTATATAACGTAACGTTATTAGAACAAGAGTCATTCTTTGTTGATTATAAAGGACAAAATATTTACTTTGGAGATTATACATATGATGCAATGATACATGTGTATCCTAATGGTTTAGTTTCTCAGGCTCCTGTATCACCCAACCATGACCTGTGGTTAGATGTAAGTGGAATGAAAATTAATGTCCCGAACTCTACTGATTGTGGTAATGATTTATTCAACGTTGTTAGTTGTAACAATATATCTTTTCATCAGAATGGTGAAATCTTTAGTTTGTATTCTAAAAACATTGTGGAATTTAATGTTCAAGGAAAAAAGTTAAAAAGTATACCTTATAAGTATTTTCTATTTTATCCTACAGGAAGTATTATGAAGGCATATATCAGTGGTATCGTAGAGTTAGAGGATAGAAATGGGAATACTATTGTATGTGGCCAAAATAATTCAAACAATCAAATTGGTTTTGATAAAAATGGCAAAGTTATTGACTGTGTTGGTTCTCATGAAAATTTTTATCCAAATCTAATGTAAGAAAAAATAATTAATGTTAATTCCTTTTAACACAACTTTATCGATCTCTAGTCAACTTTTCCACCCCAAGCTCTATCGATTGATAAAGCTTGGGTCTCTACTTCAGGCGGTATTGTTGATAGACAAAATGCTCCATTGTAAGCATGGGTATGCATATAGGGGTCATGGTCTTTTGTTCAATCTACACGATGGACTTTGTTTCTAGAAAAACAGTAAAGGTTGTCCTAAAGCGATTAAAATAATTTCTCGATTGAATTTTTCCAATAATTATTCTTAGATTCGAAATAATGACTCAAATCACTATCGGGAGTAAAAGACTGATCTTTTTTCCAAAGATGTTCAATTTTTTCTTTTTCAATGAGGCCATTTCCAATGGCGGCAGCTAGAGCAGCTCCATAAGCGGTTGTCTCGATAACTTCTGGTCGAATAATTTCGAGTTTCGAAAGTGATGATTGCATATTCATAAGGAGGTTATTTGCAACAGCACCACCGTCGACTTTTAGTTCCTGAATTTTTTCTCCACTATCGTTTTCAAAAGCGCTGACAAGATCGTTAATAGAAAAAGCGATTCCTTCTAAACAGGCTCTAGATAAATGGCTTTTATTTGTATCTCTTGTTAGTCCAATAATGGCAGCTTTGGCATCTGATTTCCAATGGGGTGATCCAATTCCTGTAAAAAACGGTAAGAATAGGACATGTTCCATTTCTTCGAGATTTGAAACTTGGTTGGCAAGGTTCTCAATTTCTGGTGCATTTTCAAAAAGATTTAAGTTATCTCTAAGCCATTGAACTGCGGCTCCGGCGATATATGTACTTCCCTCAAGCGCATATTGAAGTTTTCCATTTTCACCATAAGCGACTGTTGTTAATAAGCCATTTTTACTAGAAACAGCTTCTGAGCCAGTATTTAACAGCATAAATGCACCTGTTCCATAGGTACACTTTAAGTCGCCTTTATTGTATCCAGCTTGACCAAAAAGAGCTGACTGTTGATCACCGAGGATTCCTGTTATGGGAATACCATCTGGTAAAAATGATAAGCGGTTAGTTTTTCCAAACTGATCAAAGCTATTTTTTACCAGTGGTAGTTGATTTTGATTTACATTAAAAAGATCACATAATTCATTATCCCAATTAGCTGTATGAATATTATAAAGCATCGTTCTAGATGCATTTGAAGGCTCAGTATAAAAAGAATTATTATTTGTTAACTTGTTTAAAAGAAACGTATCAATTGTACAAAATCTAACAGTAGGATCGTTAAGCTCTTTATTAAGCCATCTCATTTTCGTAGCAGAAAAATAAGCATCAATAGGTAATCCTGTTTTGTTTTGAATAGAAGATTTATGACCATTAGAAATGAGCTCTTCACAAAAGCTAGAAGTTCTTCTGTCTTGCCATACAATAGCTTTGTGAACTGGGTTTCCGTCAGTATCGATTGCACAGGTAGTTTCTCTTTGATTCGTAATACCGATTGCTTTTATATCAGATGTGTTGATGTTTGATTTCTTAATAAGTTCCGTAATTGTAGTCTCTACAGTATTCCAAATATCATTAAGGTCATGTTCAACCCAACTCGGTTTTGGATAATGTTGGGGAAACTCTTTATTAACCTTATTAACAAATTTGAAAGTGTTGGCATCAATAAGAGCTGCTGTGGTACCTGTTGTCCCTTGATCAATAGCTAAAATGTACATTCTTTTTACCTTAGTTCAATTTCTGTTACTGTAGGATTAGATATAACTTTTACCATAGCGACCCAACGTTCACCAAGTGCTCTGTTAAATCCTGAGATCAACCCAAGTGACATACTAATCATGACGAGAAGTAAAAGAATGAATTCGATAAATGTTTGACCTTTTTTGTTGCTTAGAGCCGTCATATTTTTCTTGTGTTGTGTTATAAATTTGTCCTGTTATAATATAATTTTAGGATCTCGGAGGATCCTAAGCAATGAAGAAATATATCCCCGCTACTTTATTTACATTTGCCCTCTTAACTTATCTTATCGGTCAGGTAATTTTTAATGGAGCCGATTCAACAGCGAAGCCTTCTGAGCAACAAAAAAAGCAAAATATGCATTACGAAGATGTACTAAAGAAATCCTCTTTTACCGACCTCGAAGGTGTTGTTTTTAAGGATTTAAATAAAAAGCACAAGGTCGTTATAATTAATTTCTGGGCCAGCTGGTGTCTGCCGTGTTTGGAAGAGTTGCCATCTATGGTAGAGCTAAGGAAAAAATATTCTAAAGAAGATCTCTTAATCCTTACAATTAATACAGATGAAAAAGATGATTTTAAAGAAGTAAAAAAGTTAATGAAAAAATTTAATACTAATTTTCCTGTTGTAAGAGATTATAAAGGTGATCATGTTAAGAGTTTTTTAATTGAAGCTATTCCCGTGACGATTGTTTTTAGTAAAGGAAAAGTAGTACAAATAAGCATGGAAGCAGTCGATTTCGTCTCTGGTGAATTTCTTCAAAAAATAAATTCTCTAATTAAAAGTTAGAAGCAATTTCAGCAAAATTTCGACCCCAAGAATAAGTTATCTCATCTATTGAATTAGTTTTGAAAAATGAGAATCGAGGTTTGAGGCCTTCAATAAGTGCCCCTTGGTTTTTTAGTCCGAGTGCATGAGAGGCATTTAATGTTATACTAGACCAGACTTCAGCTTGATTGAGTTTTAGTAGTGGAGCGGCGATTGATGATATCAAAAGCAGATTATCACAGTGACAAGAACCAGGATTGTAGTCAGATGCTAAACCTACTTTTACACCTGAATCTAAAAACTTCCTAGCATTAGCTAATGGTTTTCCAAGAAAAAGACCTGTGCCAGGGAGAAAGTTTGCAACTGTGTTTGATTCTGCAAGTGCTTTGATACCATCGGCTCCCGTCATTAATAAATGATCAGCACTAAGAGCATTATACTTCGTTGCAAGGACAGCACCTTTGTTATCATTAAATTCGTCAGCATGAATTTTCACAGGAAGGTTTAGGTTTTTTGCCTCATCAAAAAGAGCTTCCGTATCTTCAAATGAAAAATATCCTTTTTCATGGAAAATATCCACTTGATCAATTTTATTTTCAGAAGCGAGTTTTTTCATTAAGGGTATAACAGCATCCTGAAGATAGTTTTTACTTTGAGTGAACTCTTTTGGTACTGCATGGGCGGCCATAAATGTTCTGATAATTTGAATCTTAGGTGATAGCTTATTTTTGAGTTCATCAATAACACTACTTAATTTATATTCATGATCAAAAGTTAGACCGTATCCACTTTTCACTTCAATTGTTCCAACACCATAAGAGTAGAGTCTCTCACATCGTTCAATAGAGAGTTCTAAAAGTTCTTCTTGTGTTAGCTGACGAGTTCCTCTCATCGTCTCAAGAATTCCACCACCGGAGTTTGCTATTTCCTGATAATCAGCTCCATTTAATCTCATCGCATATTCATGGGAGCGATTACCACCAAAGGCAATATGAGTATGAGAGTCAACCAACTCGGGCGTAACACAATATCCTGAGAGATCTTTGGATTTAGCACTTTTATAAATATCGGGAAGGCTTTTTTCTTTTCCTACCCACAAAATGGAATCTTGATCAAAAACGAGTGCGGCTTTTTTAATTTTACCTAGATCTGATGGAGTTAATTTTCTTCCATCTTTTTGATAGGCTTCTTTTAATGTGATCAGTTCTTTGATTCCTTTGTAGACTTGCATAGATTACCTATAGAGAAGGAAATTTAATTTTGTTTGTATTTCTTGCAACATCAATTGCAGACTCATAGCCGGCATCTGCATGGCGAACTATTCCCATACCAGGATCACTGTTAAGAACTCTTGATAATCTTGCATCCATATCTTCAGTTCCATCTGCGAGAATAACCATACCAGAATGTTGAGAATAACCCATACCTACACCACCTCCATGATGAAATGATGTCCAACTTGCTCCATTAATTGAGTTGATCATAAGATTTAAAATAGGCCAATCTGAAACAGCGTCTGTTCCATCTTTCATAGCTTCCGTTTCTCTATTCGGTGAAGCAACTGAACCACAGTCAAGATGGTCGCGTCCAATAATAATAGGGGCTTTAACTTTCTTTTCTCTAACAAGCTTATTAAAAAGCAAGCCAGCTTGTTCTCTCTCTCCATAAGAAAGCCAACAAATACGAGAAGGCAGACCTTGAAAAGAAATCATATCTTTCGCTTTTGTTAGCCATTTTTTCAATTTGTGATTATCTGGGAAAAGCTCCATTAAAGCTTGGTCAGTTGTATAGATATCTTCAGGATCACCACTTAGTGCAACCCATCTAAAAGGTCCAGAACCTTTACAAAATAATGGTCTTATATAAGCGGGAACAAAGCCTGGAAAATCAAAAGCGTTTTCAAGGCCATCAATCTTTGCACCCTGTCTTAAGTTGTTTCCATAGTCAAAAACGTGTGAGCCTTTCTTTTGAAACTCAATCATCGCACTCACATGGCGATGCATTGTATGATAAGACTCTTCTGTATATTTACTTGGATTTTTGGATCTCAAGTCCATAGCTTCATCAAAAGTCATATGTCCTGGAACATATCCATTGAGTGGATCGTGAGCTGAGGTTTGGTCAGTCACAAGATCAGGTACAATTCCTTTATCTAAAACATATTGAAAGAAATCAGAAGCTTCACCAACGACACCAATTGAAATAGCAACTTCATCTTTTTTTGACTTAAGTGCGAGTTCAATTGCTTCGTCATAACTATTTGCTAGCACATCGAGGTATTTTGTCTTCAGTCTTTTATCAATTCTAGCTTTTTCTACGTCACAAATAAGACAGACACCTTCCGCCATTTTGACAGCAAGTGGTTGAGCACCACCCATACCGCCACAGCCACCAGTAAGGACGAGTTTTCCTTTAAGGTCGGAGCCGGGTCCATAATGTTTTTCTGCTGCTGCCATAAATGTTTCGTAAGTTCCTTGAAGTATTCCTTGGCTGCCAATATAAATCCAACTACCAGCGGTCATTTGGCCATACATCATTAAGCCTTCATCTTTTAATTTATTAAAATGATCCCAGTTGGCCCACTCCGGAACAAGGTTAGAGTTTGCAATTATTACTCTTGGTGCGTGTGGGTGCGATGGAAAAACGGCTACAGGTTTTCCTGATTGTACGAGAAGCGTTTCATCATTCTCCATCGTTTTTAAAGTGTGAATAATATCCGCCAAAGCCTTGTGGTTACGAGCAGCCTGACCATTGCCTCCATATACAATGAGGCTATCTCTATCTTCAGCAACATCGGGGTGTAAATTATTGAGTAAACATCTTAAAGCGGCTTCTTGATGCCAGCCTTTACAGTTAAGCTCAGAACCAGTTGGAGGAAGAGGAATTTGATTCATTGTAATTCTCCTATAATGTCTTCTACGACTTTTAAGACTTTACCTTTTTTAATTAAATTTTGAACGTTTAAAATATCATCGTGAAATACACGATCTTCTTTGATTGGGGGGACAAGTTTTCGAACTAGATCATAAACAGCTTCGATGGCCGGAGAAGATTTCAATGGTCTTTGAAATTCAAAAGCCTGTGTTGCACATAAAAGTTCTATTGCTAAAATAGTCTGTACGTTTTTAGTTACTTCTAATAGTTTTCTTCCAGCTGTAACACCCATTGAAACATGATCTTCTTTGTCTGTACTTGTAGGAATACTATCAGTACTTGCTGGATGACATAGACCTTTATTTTCTGAAGCAAGTGCAGCAGCTGTAACATGAGCTATCATAAGACCACTGTTAAGACCTGAGTTTTCAACCAAGAAGGCTGGTAAATCAGAAAAGGTCGGGTTCATCATTTTTTCGATTCTTCTTTCTGACATATTCCCAATTTCACTAATTCCCATTGCGAGATAATCCATTGCAAAGGCAATGGCTTGTCCGTGAAAGTTTCCTCCAGATACAACAACTTGTTCATCTAGAAATACAAGTGGGTTGTCTGTTACAGCATTAATTTCTGTGTCACATACTTCTTTGGCATGTCGAACGGTTTGCCTACAAGCTCCATGAACTTGAGGAATACATCTTAAACTATAAGGATCTTGAACTTTGCCACAATCATCATGAGAAACAAGTATTTCAGATCCTTCTAAAAGTAAATTAACATTATTAGCACATGCTATTTGTCCTTCATGTGGCTTTAATGTTGAAATTAATTTATTGAAAGGTTTTGAACTTCCTTTAATCCCATCAAGAGTTGTACATGAAATAATATCGGCCATCTTCATGAGCTTTTGACTTTCATATATTGCTAGTGAAGCCATGGCCGTCATCACGGCTGTGCCATTAATTAAGGCTAATCCATCTTTAGGACCAAGTTGGAGAGGTTTTTTTCCTATTTTTTCTAAAGCTGAAGAAGCTTCCATGACTGTACCATCAACAATAACTTTTCCTTCGCCAATTAAAGTTAAAGCAATATGTGATAGGGGAGCCAGGTCACCAGAAGCACCAACAGATCCCTTTCGGGGAACTAGAGGTGTAACGTTATGATTTAAGAAATCTAAAAGTAATTGGATAGCATTTGGATTTACACCAGAAAAACCACTGCTCAAACAGTTAGCTCTAAGAAGCATTATGGCCCTTGTTGTTTCTCTGTCGAAGTATCGTCCAACACCAGTACAGTGAGAGCGAATGAGATTTATTTGAAGTTGAGCTAAGTCTTCTTTGTCGATGAATTTATTTGAAAGTGCACCAAAGCCTGTGTTGATTCCGTAAGTTGGTACTTCGCTTTTAACAATTTTAAAAATATACTCTCGTGATGCTTCCACTTTTTTAAGAGATTCACTACAAAGCTCTACTTTCGCATTGTTGTAAGCAACATGGTAAATACTATTTATATCGAGGTCTTTTCCGTTAATGATTACTTTTTCCATTTTTATCTCAACTTTTTAATATTGGCGTTGTAGTTTTCAGGTCCACCCTTAAAAACAAAACTTCCCGCAACTAAATTATCAGCTCCAGCTTCTCGAAGAGCTGTGGCATTATTTTCACCGACTCCACCATCAATTTGAATCTGAAAATTTAGATTATTGTTTTTTCGATATTGATCAGCTTCTTTAATTTTATCAAAAGTAGACTCTATAAAATTTTGACCTCCAAAGCCAGGTTCAACAGACATGATTAATAAAAGATTCATTTCGTTTTTAACATCGTCTGGTATGGCTGAAAAAGGAGTGTTGGGTTTTATTGAAACACCTGCGCTTTTAAAGTGTGCTTTGATTTTCTTGATAAGCTCTAAAGGATTATTGGTTGCCTCAAGATGGAAAGTGAAATTTTCTAGAGGAATTCCACTTAGGCTATCAGCATAAAACTCAGGGTTTGTTACCATAAAGTGGGCATCGAGAGGAATTGATGTTTTCTCACTGATTTGTTTTATAATGGGGTTACCAAAGGTCATATTAGGGACAAAGTGACCGTCCATAATATCGAGATGGAGCCAAAGATCTTTTTGGTCTTTAAAAGCATTAAGTTCATTCTCAATATTAGTGAAGTCACAAGAAAGTAAACTAGGTGATACGATATTATTCATTAGTTACCTCAAAACTAGAGTATTTATTTTTTAAACCACGAAGTAAGTCGGTGTCTGTACATGGTTTTTTCCCGTCAACTTGAACGCGCTTGAAGTGAAGAGACCCTTCTTTGCAGCCTATATTTATTTCTCCCATATCTGTATGAACTTCGCCGGGATTAAGTTTAATTTTTGAATTAGTTATTTCGTGAACTTTTACCCTAACATTGTTGAGATAAAAGAAAACTCCAGGCCATGGGTAATAAGCTTTAAACTTGTTCGTTATTGCAACTGCACTTTCGTTATGAAAGTCAATTTTGCCATCAAGTTTTTTTATCGTTGGCGCAAATGAAACTAAACTTTCATCTTGTTTTTTATATGTAATTTTATTATCGCGAAGGAGTGGAATAAATTCACAAAGAGAGATAGCGGCTTCTTTTTCTAACTTTTTAAATAAAGTATCTGATGTATCGTCATCAGAAATATCAACTTCTTTACTGTAGGCGATATCTCCAGCATCCATTTTCTTAACCATTTTTTGAATCGTCACACCTGTTACGCTATCTCCATTGAGAAGAGCGTATTGAATAGGAGCGGCTCCTCTGTATTTAGGAAGTAATGATGTATGGATATTAAAACAGCCAAGTTTAGGAATATTGAGAACTTTATCATTTAAAAATTGTGCAAAAGCTATAACAAGAAAAAAATCTGCGTTTGCAATTTCATTTAAAAGATCAAGGTCGTTATTTATATTGCTTGTTTGATGGAGTGGAATATTATTTTCTTTTGCATATAGCGCTACCGGAGGGCTTTGCAGCTTCTTACCTCGACCTGCAGGTCGATCAGGCATGGTAACAACTTTTATCAGATCAATGTTTTCAGAATTATATAAAACATCAAGTGAAGGAACTGAGAATTCAGGTGTTCCGAAAAAAACTACTTTGAGTTTATCTTGCATCTTTATTCCCACTCTAAAGTTTCGATTTTAACTAAGGACTATCGCTATACATTTTTTTTCGCTTAACGAGTTTTTTATGAAAAAAATTCTTTTTAAGCATGCTTAGTCTTTCAATGAAAACAACGCCATCTAGGTGATCATTTTCATGTTGTATACAAACAGCAAAAAGGTCCTCGGCTTCAATTTCTTTTTTATTTCCTTCGAGGTCTTGATATTCTAGTGTAATTTTTTTTGCTCTCGTAACTTCGTCGTAAATTCCTGGTAAACTTAAGCAGCCTTCTTCGTATTTAAATTGGCCTTCTTTATTTTTGATAACAGGATTAATAAAAATGAGAGGCTTTCGATCTACAATTTCGTATTTTGTTTGACCATCAGCTGCTGTAACTTCTTTTCGGTCGAACTCAACGTCCATGACAAATATTCTTTTACTGATACCAACTTGAGGTGCTGCCAATCCGATTCCTGGAGCATCGTACATTGTTGTGAGCATGTTGCGACACAGCTCTTTTAGCTCATCGTCAAAAACCTCTACGTTAGTTGCAATCTTTTTTAGTATTGGTGAAGGATAAGTGAAAATCTTTAGAATCTTCCCTTCATCTATATAGTTCAAATCCATGGAGATGATATAGCACAGCTGCGCAGCGTTAGTCTATTGTTGCTTCTTTAATAAGACCAAATATTCGACGAGATTATGGGTTTTATCGGTTTTAAGTGCGCCGATGACTTGATTTGGTTTTAGACCTCGTTTCCAAAGAGGCCATTGGAAAATAATTTCAGTTACTGAGCTTAGGTTTTGAGAGTGAAATACATCAAGCGGTACTATATACATATCATTTGAGTTTCGAATTTTTTGCATGATTGTATCGTGACCAAATATTTCAATTTTTTTATTTAAACCCTCTTGGATAAAATAAGGTTTCCTAAAGACAACGGAGACATTTGATGAAGCCGTTAAATCGATAACTTTGGAGGGAACGGTGGGAAGAAGAAAAATAGGGAGAAAGAATAACCAAATTAAAGAATAAAATATGGATAAATTGAAAAAATAAAACAATTTATTACTAGAGATAAGATTTAAAATAAGAAAAAGAGTAATAACGGCTAAGATTGATAATATTGTAAAAACAGAAGGCGTATCAAAAAAAGGAATATCTAAATTTATACTTATTAGACCGACTAAAAAAAGAAGGACAGAAATAATAATTGAAAAAAAGTTTATTATTCTTCGTTCAATTTTATAAACTTTCTCGAATTGAAAATAATTAAAAATGAATAGAATTAATGGAATTGTTGAGGGGACAGCATAGTGATGACTTTTTTGGTTTGGAATAAACCAGATGAAAAAAGAAACACAAAAAGAAAAAATGAGAAAAAATCCGAGAGAGTCTTTTTTCTTTAAGAAAAGTTTAAATGATCGTGGAAGAAAAATAATAAGAGGAAAAGAGTAAATTAAAAGACCATTAATAACAGAGGAGATCGGGTAACTTTTAGATGAAAATTTGCCAAGGTTCTCTCTCAGGAAGAAATATTCATAAAATTCGTTTCCATAGGTGTAGTAGCAATAAAAAAACCAGAGTGAAGCTAGAAACAGTGAGATGAAAAACCAAAGAGCTAATCGGTTGAGCCCAAAACGCACATCAAGGTTTTTATCAATAAATTTCTCATAGAAAAAATATAAGCCAAGTACAGCACCGGTTATAGCAAAAGAAACAGGTCCTTTTACAAGCACAGCAAAAGCTGTAGCGAAAATTGATATAAATAAATATTTATAGCTTTGAAATTTTGAAGATAAATAAAAAGAAAGTAGGGAAATGAAAATTAACAATGAAAAGGGGCTTTCCATCATATAAATTCGTGAATACTTCAAGATACAAAAAGAACTTGTGAAAAAGAAAAATAACGCAAACGAACTTTTTTTGGTCAGAACTTCGTTCCATTTAGAAATAAAAAAAACCGAAATAAAAGTAAAAAAGAGTATGGAGAGCCTCGCGCTTGTAAGATAACTACCCTGAAGTAATGCCTGAAAAGGCATAGGAAGCCAAAAGTGAAAGGGGGGCTTACTCCAGTGATTGCCCCCAACCAATCTTGGCGTTAAAAAATATCCGTCATTATACATTTCATTTGAAATGAGAAGATAGAACCCTTCCGTACCCTGTCTAAGTGCATCTAGGTTACCAATGTCGTAAAGTGAAAGACATAAAAAAATAAAGAGAAAAATATAGTTTTTATTTTTGATTAATATTTCTTTTATCATCTCAATTTTCGGTGATGGTAGAAAAAGGTAGCTAAGAAAATGAAAAATGCTAAAGGCACAGCAAAACAAGCTACGTAGGGGTTTAACTTCGAGTTTTTTCCTAATTCAAGAAAATAACTATTTACCAGCCAATAGACGATAATAAAGATAAAGATTGCAAAAATTGTTTTACCCATAGAACTATTACGTTTGTTTGAGTTGAAAGATGAAATTGTAGCAACAAGTCCAAAGAGGACGCATATGATGGCCGTGGAAAATTTATCAAGCAGAAGAACCATATATTCATTCACATTGATGCCTTTTTTTGCCAACTTATTAATGTAATTTGATAATTTTAAAACACTGAGAGTCGTAATATCAGCTTCGATTTGATTAAATTCGTTAGGTCTCTCTTTGATGTCGAGTTCAACATCTACAAGTTGTTTTTCTTCGGCAAAACTCTTGGTGTCTAGACTATCGATTATGTCGGCTTTGGGTATTATCCACTTATTGCGATCTCGATTAAATGAAGCATATTCAGAGTAAAGGACTTTAGAAAGTTGATTGGTATTATTGTAATAAAAAATACTGAGATCAATGAGTTTTTCTTCTATTCGATCGTATTTGGAAAAAGAGAAAAAATAATTATTACTCTTGTACCAAATCTTTCCACTTCCAATCGTGCTTGATCTCAAGCCTTTACTTTTTAAATTACGAAACTTTGCTTCACTATCTTGGATAATGTCATGGCGTCTTGACTTAGTATAAGGTTCTAAAAAAGCAGAGATTACAAATTGAAAGACACCTACAGATAGAGCGGCTGTGAAAATACAGAAGATAAACTTTTTACGACTATATCCACCAGAAAAGATAGCTGTGAGTTCATTACGTTGCTTTAGCTTATTAATAGCAAAAAGCGAGGCCACCAAGCAGGATACTGGAAAAATTAACTTCATATGAGTTGGTGTTTCGATAAGATGATTTAAAATTACCTCTAGGGGGGTAACGTTTCGTCTTAAGAATCCTGATATAAGATTAGCAGCTGATAAAAGAAGAAAAAGAACAAAGACTGAAGCTGAAAAGAACTTAAACCACTCTTTTAAAATTAGCTGTCGTACGACATTCACTTTTTAAGAGCCTTTTTGAGAAAAAGAGAAGTCGATAAAAGATAACTTAAAGGTTTTTTAATCATATAATGATGAGCAGATGGGCTTAATTCAAAAAGATTAAAGTAAATAGGACAAATTGTTTGATAGTAGAACTCTGTTAGCTTTCTACCTGAATTAGTTTGAACAATTCTTAATTTTATATCTCTAAGTTCTTTTGTGTTGGCATGTTGAAAGCCATAAATATCACTAGCAATAAAACATCCCTTCGATTCTACTTGAATTCTTTCATAGGCTTGTTTGAAAGCTTTACTATTATGGGCCATCCTTTTTCGAATATAATTTCTTAACATTCTAGCATTTACGTATTGATACTTATAACCAGTTGTAAATTTAACGAATTGATCAAGACAACGTACCGATTCATTATGTAAGTTCGGACTTCGATCATAAGCTTTCGCTAAGTCCCAATACACGTGACTAATTAAAAGTAATTCAGCTAATTCTTTTTCCTTGTCAAAAAACTTTGGTGAGAGTTTTGGTTCTTCAACTTTATGAAACTGAGCAAGTGCCATGAGATATTGAGTATAATAATCTACGGCCTTTGGGATATCATCTTGTTGATAAAACTCTTGTCCTTTTCGAAGAATTTTTAGTCGATCTCGATAACCTTTAGGGATAGCTTCTGGTCGTATATTTTCAGTTGTATCATTTTTAGACATTTATTTAGAACCTGTAGCCAAGGCTGAAGGATGTTTCTTTAATATCTTCAGAGAGTTGGTTTAGCTTTTCACTTTGTAAAAGTCTTCTATTAACTAAAGCTAACTCGATGTTTAGCTTCGGTTGTAACCAACCAATACCTGCGCCACTACCTTTTTCCATTAAGCCTCTGTCGTCATAGATACCGGCACGAATATAGAAATCATCATAGAATTTAATTTGCATTGCTGTTTTCCAAAGAACAGTCTCGCTAAGTTTTTTATTATAGTCTGCTCCACCATCAAGCATGAAACTTAAAAAGTCTTGATAAACATACTGAATTCCAGCAATACCTCTTGTCTGCTCAGCTTTAACTTTAAAAGGGTCTACAAAGATAATCCCAAACGAAAAGTTATTATTAAGGACATGAGATGCACCAAAAGTAGTTTGGTTATATTTCTCTTTTTGGAAATTGATTCCATCGTTAGAGATTTCATCTTTTGTCATCTTGTAAGTAATACCGAAAGAAGAACTTTTTCCCGCCATATGGGCCATCGAAAGTGCGTATTGCTTACGACTATTATATAAATAATCTTGATCTAAATATCTAAGTGATCCTTTTACTCTTCCTTTCGTATCCGTCGCAATTATTGAAGTCATATCTGACTCTTTTTCACCTGGCCCATTGGGAGAAGTGTTAGAATCTGAATAGGTTGATTTGGTGAACATTTTTTGTAAATAAAATGAGCCCAAGCCGAAAAAGGCAAGGGGAGCTGGGTTTAGAGCGGTTGCCTCATCAACTAATAAGGAGCCCACGCCGGCACCACCAGTAGATTTTAAACGTGTCGTTTGAAAATCGGGCATTCTGTTTATTGCTAAACTAGAAAAGCTTAAGAGTGTGAGAATTGAAGCAGTGCAAATGTTGCATAAAATCTTTGTTTTAATCATATTACCAGCTATATTGTTAAGAAACTTCATTACTGGAAAATTATAATGAAAATTACGAAAGCCGTCATCCCCGTAGCTGGAAAAGGAACCCGATTCTTACCGGCAACAAAACAAGTTCCAAAAGAAATGTTACCAATACTCAAAAGACCTATGGTCGACTATGTTGTTGAAGAAGCAGTTTTGTCAGGTATGAATGAGATTGTATTTGTTATTTCAACAGGCAAGGAATCAATACTTGATTATTTTGATCGGAACCTCGAGCTTGAACAGTATCTTAATAAAAATGGTAAAGAAGAGCTCGCTCAAAAGGTTTATGAGATAGGAACTAAGATTGAAGTTATTTCAGTCAGGCAAAAAGAGCAGCTGGGATTAGGACATGCAATTGCGTGTGCTGAATCTGCTATTGGAAATGAGAACTTTGCCGTTATTTTAGGAGATGACATTGTTGTTGGTGATAACCCCGTTTCATCTCAATTGGCGAAGGCTTCAGCGGCTTTTAATAATAAATCTGTAATTGGCGTCATGGAAATTGACAAAAACCTGACTAATAAATACGGAATTGTTGATGGGGTAAAAGTAGATGAATATCCTTCATCATTCAAAATGAATTCTATGGTAGAAAAACCAGCTCCTGAAGATGCGCCAACAAATCTCGCTACACCGGGAAGATATATTCTGACACCAGAAATTTTTAAATGTTTAAAAGAAATACCAAGAGGAGTTGGCGGTGAATATCAACTTACTGATGCTATAAATATGCTAGCAAAGGAAGATAATGTTTATGCTCATATTTTTGAAGGTGATCGATATGATACGGGTACAATTGAAGGATACTTGAAAGCAACAGTCGATTTCGCATTAAAAAATGAAGAAACAAAAGAAGTGATGAAAAAGATTCTTAAGGAAGTCGGTAAATGAAATATTTAGTATCTTTAATTATTTATACTACTTTTTGGGCCGCCAATGCAGCGATTCCCTCTGTCGAAGGTCTTTTTAGGGGAGCTGGTAATAACGATATAGCAGCTGAGGGCGTCCAGTTTTCATATATTGCTGAGTTGGAACTCGAAGAAAATGAGGTGTTACCTGAAGGAAAAATAGAAAAAGTTTATGTAAAGGTAACTACGTCTAAAGAAAAAAATCGGGACATAAATTTAATTCAAGAAGTCTTTCTTTATGAAAATAATAAAAGAGGCAAGCGGATATCACTTAAATATATATCGAGAGTAGGAAAGTACTTAAAAAGTGTTCCAGAGGAAGAAAAAAGAATTTTTCTTTCATTACTTCTTTCATTAGCAAGAAATGAGTCTGTGTATATTTCTGATTTTTTAAAAGAAACAGATCCTGAATATATCGATAACAAACAAGCGATGGATAAAGAAAAAGTTGCAATCTTGGCTGACTACAAAAAGAAACTTGTTGTTAAAAAAGAAATGAAAGATCTTGAAATTGAAGAAGAGCAAATGAAGAAATATCGAGAGACACTTTCAAAGAGTTTATTTGTTAATAAAAATGCAGTTAGCCTTATCAGAAGAAATAAGCAGTTTCTTTGGGATGTAAATTTGAGTAATTTTAATGCTAAGTTTGATGTTAACTCACATAAACTTGAAGAAGTTGTTTATAGCCAAGATGAAAAAACAGTCATGTTAAATTTTAACGACTATATTCTTTTTAATGGGCTACATACTTTACCAAAAACGATTAATCTTAAAGTTAATGAATCAAGAGGTCTTGAGGTTCATGTGAATCAATTAAGACATTTTAAAAATTACAATAGAAAAGATCTATACAAAAGATATAGTGAGCTTAAGAAAAAGCAAGAAGAAAATAGAGAAGTAGAGTTTGCTGTAGTTTTTTGATGAAAAATACTTGCATCGTTGCTGTAAACACTCCATTTAATAAATCAGTTCTTACATATAAATATGAAGATTCTCAAAACCCAAAGCCTGGAGATCTCTGGTCATTACCATTAGGGAAAAGACAGGCACAGGGTTGTATATTGAGTGTAGATGCTGAAGAAGATGGTGTTAATTTAGAAAATCTAAAAAACTTGGGTGAAAAAAAAGACTTTTTAAGGTTAGATGATGAGTACTTAGATTTTTTGAAATGGGTATCTCATTATTATCATTACCCCTTGGGAATGCTCATTTTCGATATTCTTCCAAAAGAGTTAAAAAAACCAAGGCCTTTAAAAGCATATTCAAAAAACGAAACTTCAGAAATTGGTTTAAGTGATAAACAATTAGAAATATATAATTCAATTGTTAATAAAAAGGATGCATCAAGATCACTTATTTATGGCGTTACAGGAAGCGGTAAAACAACTATTTATACTAAATTAATAAATGAAACGTTAAAAAAAGGAATGTCCGCTTTATTTGTTTTACCAGAAATTAATTTAACAAATCAGTTTATTGACTACTTAACGTCACATATAGAGTACCCCTTGTATTGTTATAATTCATCCTTAAGTAACTCAGATAAATTTGGTTTATGGAAACTTTTAACTGAAGATGATTCACCAAAAGTAATCCTTGCCGTAAGAAGTGGTATTTTTCTTCCTATAAAGAAATTGGGAATAATTATAGTTGATGAAGAGCACGATGGTTCTTTTAAGCAAGAGGATAGATGCTGTTATAATGCTCGTGATTTAGCAGTCAAAATTTCACAAAACAAAAATATTCCAGTCGTTCTTGGCTCTGCTACACCAATGATTGAAACCTTACACAAATACGAACAAGTTGATAGTGTTCATAAACTTGAAACACGTTTTGCAGATAAAGCCTTACCGCAAATTGAGATCGTATCAGAACTTGAAAAAAATGAAGATAAAACATCTTGGCCTTTGGTAAGTAGGTCGATTAATCTCATTGAAGAAAGTTTAGAAAAAAATGAACAGGTTCTCATTTTACTTAATCGCTTGGGCTATTCAAACTATTTACAATGTCGTGCATGTTCACATCAATTCTTTTGTTTAAATTGTTCAATCCCTCTACGTTATTTTAAAAAGAAAAATGTTCTAAGCTGTCAAACTTGTGATTTTCAATTACCGATACCAGAAGAGTGTCCTGATTGTGGAAACATGAATTTAATAAATATTGGTTACGGTACAGAAAAGATTAAAGAGGTTTTATCCTCAAGGTTTCCTGGAAAAACTATTGAGAGATTTGATCGTGATGAGATTACAACCTTTACAAAACTGAATGAGAGATTAGATGACTTTCATGCGGGCAAAATAGATATTCTTGTTGGCACTCAAATGCTTTCCAAAGGGCATAACTTTAAAAAAGTAAATACTGTTTTAGTTTTGGGAATAGATTCCATGCTTAACTTCCCTGACTTCAGATCTACAGAGAGAGCATATCAATTACTCATTCAGGTTGCCGGTCGTGCGGGAAGATTTTCCGGTGAAGGAAAGGTCATCGTTCAGACAAAATCACCTGAAAATAAAATATTCGATTTGGCCAAAGAACATGATTATGATTCTTTTTTTAAGTATGAAATTGAAATGAGAAAGTTGTGCTCTTTTCCACCTTATTCAAGGTTGATCATGATTTATCTTGTTTCAAGATTTCAAGAAAGGCTTATTTCAGATTCAAATATTGCAGTAGATTTACTTAAGAAAATTGCGAAAGATGTGGATCACAATAATAAAGTCGATATTTTGGGGCCAAGGCCTGCCTTAATAGAAAAAAGAGCAAATAAGTATACTTTCTGTATTTTACTAAACTCTAATGAAATTAATACTCTACATAATTTAGTTTCATCCTTTGAAGATAGCTTCAAACCTTCATCAGGAACCACTATAAAGGTGGACATTGATCCCTATCATTTAAATTAATAATTACAAGTAGTTATCAAATCTTAAGGATTTTCTTCAATTTTCCGAGAAGTGTATGAGGAAAATTATCAGATCAGGGTTTAATTATGAAACTACTAGTATTGATTGGATGGACCATTAGCTTAACTGCACATGCCGCACTTAATGGTGGTGGGCTTGATAATTCTGGTTCAAGAAGAAGTGGCTCTCCCGAAGTTACAGGTATTGAGGATACTCAAACCGGAGGAAGTATAGACTGTGCCCAACAAGAGACAGAAGATAATGGTTACTCTGTTTCTTATAGGTTTCTTAAAACACTAGTTGATCAAAATATTCCTGATGATGAAAAATTAGAAATTAAAAAAATTAGAGGTACGGGTAACTATAGAGTTGAAATGAACAGGTACGTTAGCGCCTGTACAGACTTTGAATATGAAATGAATAAGACCGGTAATAATTATTTTTTATCATTTAAAAATAAATATAAGTTTAGTGAAGATGAAGGTCTTCTTGAGTATATGGCCAATGATGAAAATTTAAGTCAGTACGTTTCGACTAATGATGCTGGAGAAAGAACTTTAACTGAAGCGTGGAATAATACAAATCATGATTTAAAGCATGAATTATGTTTGAAGTCGAAAAACTTAGTAAGTAATAATACGATAGATCACAACAGGGCTTCTCAAAATAGTAATTACTACTCGAGAAGTACAACTTTTAATACATTCACAGTTGATAGGGGAAATGGAGAAGAAAGTGTGAACCTCTATTTTGCTTCAAGTAAAGAAACAGACTATATCTCAGATGGAGATGACGTCGTCGATGCAGAAAACATTTCTCCAGTGCCTGATATGCAATGTTATAGCTATGAGAATTTTGCTGGTGATAATCCTTATAGACTCTGGACAAGTGATAAAGATAAAATTGTAGATCGTTACCGCGAAGCTTGTAAGCGTGGTGATATCGAAGCCATGATGAGAGCACAGGCGGAGTTAAGTAATGATGGTAATTTTCAAGGTCTCCTAGGTCAGATGAATGCAATTACTAATCAATTAACTGAGCAAAGAGCGAATGATATCTATGCAACTTTAGAAGAAATAAATAGAGAGCTTGGAAATAGTAATTTAGATAGTGATGAAGTTAAAAGTCTTGTCGATGAATATTTAGCTGAAGTTGAAAATTTAGATCGATTGGTTTTAGAGCCAGCTAAAAGAAATATTAGAAATAATATTCTAACTAGGAGAGGTCAGACTCGAGATCAGTACGAGAACAATGTTAGGCCTTCAATGGATGTTCTTGAAAGATTTGGAAGAATCGCTGGTGGAGAGCATAGTCATGTTCATACAGCTTTAAGAAATAATTTAGACTCAGAGTCTGCAGAACTTTTCACAGACCTTATTCGTGAAGGAGCTGAGGCTACGTCTCACTATGAAGCAGCTCGAATTGCACTTAATGAAAGAAGAGCGAGATACAGAAATAATCCTAATGGAGAAGATGCACTTGAAAACGATATCAATGATAAAGTGGATCAGGTGATTGCAAGGTTTGAAAGAGAGAGTTTGAACCCTTGGAGACTTCAGTATAGAGCATACACAGGTGATGTTGGTGTTGTTGATAATGCCGGTGCCACCGTGAGAGAAATTGAAACTGAAATTAATCGCGGCTTTATGGAGTTTCAGCAAAGTGAAAGGCAAGGTTATCAACAAAACTGCGGTCGAAATATGATTGGTATGGTTAGAAACTCTTATGGATGTCAGCAGTGGCAACAAAGACAACAAGCTAGAATGCAAAGATTTATGAATCAAAGAGAAGCACAACTATTAAGATTAAAAGCGGCAAGAGGTGAGTTTGATACATTGAGAGATGTCTATAATGAATACTACAGAGAAAGAGTCGCCAGTGGTGCTGCAGGTGGAGATGACGAAGAAGATGGTTTCGGTCTCGTATCACTAACAAGTGGTCAAAGAAGAACGACGGCATCAGAACTTCCGACATTAGAAGATGGAAGTCCAATTGAAGATTATTATTCATTTAGACAGCAGCAACAGCAGTTACAGCAGTTCAATCCTATGATGATGCAAGGTCAGATGAACCCGATGATGATGCAGGGACAAATGATGAATCCAATGATGCAGCAACAGATGTATATGTCACCGATGTTTATGCAGCAAAATCCTTATATGATGAGGTAGTGCAGATTACTTTGCTTTTATTGAAAGATACTAGATGCCTCAATAATTTTGGCGATAGGAATTTGTAGACTATAGGTAAATGAATGATTTTCGATTTTCGAAGGATTTTATTTTATTGGATTTTAATCAATCTGACCTCCTGTGCTTTTTTTAAAAGAACATCAGAATCTAATAGGCGTTCAATTGCCAGTGAGGTGGCGACTAATTGTCATGAATCATTAAAAGCGCTACTCGCTCCCGCTCGCTTTTTAAGAGGAACGAATGCAAATCTACATCAATCCAGGGCTGTTGTTGAGGTGTCTCACGGTATTTCTGGATTAAGAACTCCAGAGCATAGAATTGCTTATTGGTTATCAAGACTAGAAGAAAGTTTAAATAATTCAGATAAAGCTGTTCGTAATCGCGATATTGACTTGATTAAAAGATTTTATCTACATGATAATATCATTAGAAGAGAAGATGTCCCGGAAAGTTATTTTGATGCTCAAAGAAGAATCATGCGAGAGCAAGGTCATGGGGATGTAACAATCACTGATGCGATGAGAGCAGAAGCTATTGAAACTATCAGAGCAGATCAAAGACAATCTCTTGATGTTTGGATGGATTATTTATTATCAAGTGATGCCGATCAATATCCTGTTTGGGTTAGGTACTGGGCATTTGAGGGGATGTTAAAACTTGGAACGTTTAATGGAGAGACGGGAAAGTTTACAACTCGAACGGCATCTACGGTTGCTCCTTATACAGAGCTTAATCATGAGGCGTTTGCAGAAGTGGTGGATGTTCTTGTTAGAAAGATCAATGGCGATTCCCTAGATGATCTTACTGATCAGGTTTTTAGAAATCTTGTCGAATCAGGTGCTAGTTTTGGAAGACTGTATGGCAGACAACTAAAACTTTTAAAAGAGAGTGAAGGAGCAAGTCTTTTAAGCGAAACAGAAGGAGTTTGGATTAAATATAATAAAGGTTCATCAGCTGATGAGTTGGTTGAATCCCTAAGGGGAAAAAATACTGGCTGGTGTACTGCAGGTCATTCTACTGCCAAAAGCCAACTGCAAGCGGGAGATTTTTACGTCTATTATAGTAAAGATAAAGCGGGAGATATGAGTAATCCTAGACTTGCCATTCGAATGCAAGATCGTCAAATTGCCGAAGTTCGCGGCATAGCTAAAAATCAAAATGTCGATGAATTTATAGCAGGAACAAATATCTTAGAGAATAAACTAAGAGAATTTGGGAGCGAGGGAGAGCGTTATAATAAGCGATCTTCAGACATGAGACGATTAACTGAGATTGAAAGAAGAAATAAAAATGGAGATGAGTTAAAAAAAGAAGACCTGCGCTTTCTCTATGAAATAGATGAAAAAATAGAAGGATTTGGTTATCAGAGAGATCCAAGAATAGAACAAATAATAATTGCAAGAAACAAGATAGAAGATATTAATAAAGTATTAGAGGGTATAAATCAATTGGAGGGAAATCTCAACCTTGACTTCCTAGCATCGACTGAAGGATTGAAATTGCCCGAAAGTATTGGGGGAGATATCTTCCTTGGCTCTTTGACATCAGCCGATGGATTGAAATTACCCGAAAGTATTGGAGGATATCTCGATCTTAGCTCTTTGACATCAGCCGATGGATTGAAATTACCCGAAAGTATTGGGGGAGATCTCTACCTTCGCTCTTTGACATCAGCCGATGGATTGAAATTACCCGAAAGTATTGGTGGAGATCTCTTCCTTAACTCTTTGACATCCGCCGATGGATTGAAATTACCCGAAAGTATTGGTGGAAGTATCAATCTTGAATCTCTGAGGTCAGCCGATGGGCTAATAATTCCACATAAGCTAAATCGAGGATCAATCATATCAAGGATACCACTTCCTTAAAACATTCTCATCATGAATGATCTCTTTCTTAAATCGCTTTAATTATACGACTATAGAATCCTTGTTAAAAAGAGAGCTTTCTATAGTAAGCTATCTATATTTCGTACCGGGAATCATTCAATAACTCTTTATGTTTAAAACACAAAATTAATTACAGTCTTTATGATAATGCGATAATTAAAAATGGATAGCAGTATTTAATTGTAATACGTAACTATTTTTAACTTTGTTTGGTGAGGATGTATTATTAAATCCATAATAATCACCAGTGAAAAGGTAACCAACACCACCACCAACGCTGATTTCACTATTCCAAAGATATTTGAAATTAAGATCAATTTCAGTTCCTAAATCATCTTCTTGGTTAGCATTGGCCGTAAAAGTTTTATTCGTCGTATGGTTATAAGATGTTTTACCTAGCTGTGCTGTTTGATCGGCTTTTGCCCAAATAACCCCAAGATCCCATTGCCATTTTTCAAGTGTGTAAGAAGCAAATGCTTTAGCATACATAGTATTGTGAATATGACTATCGTAAACGTTTGAAGAGGTCGTACCATCCTGACTAGAGACCGCACGTAAATTATATCTAAATAATAAATTAGCAATCTGATAATTGGGATTTAAATACATGGCATCGAAGCTTGTACTATTTCCATCGTCTCCAGAAACCTGTCCGGCATTGATACCAAAGGTCCAGCTATTTGAAGCTTTAATTTTTGATTCAGCAATAATGGCTTTTGCTTTATATTTCGTATCTGTTCCAAAAACAGAACCAACAGTACCACTTAAAATTGGAACTTCGATTCCAAAGTCTAGCATTCCAAAAGATTTTTTGAAAAAGACGTCGATAATTTTTACATCAGTTTTTCCTAATGAAGATCCAGTGTAAGTTCCCGTGTCTGGATTAACAAAAGTTCCAGAAATATTTTGTTGATATTCATTGTTTGCAGCAGAACTTTTCTTTTTGGCATAAAGAAGACCGAAAGACATATCTCTTTCAATGCTATCGTAAACAAGTGAAACACCAATTTCTTTAACTCTTGTCGCTTTTGTTAAACTGCCTTTTGAATTAACTCTTGCCCAAAATGGCTCAATATTAAAATTTGATAATTTAATTTTTGCAGTGATCCCATCTCTAACAAAGGAAAAACGATCCCAAGCATCTTCACCTGAATTGTAAACAACACCTAGGCCATAGTGAGCACTATGACGACCGAGTACATATGTAGCTGTATCAGAGTAAAGTTCGGCATAAAGCTTATTTAAAACAATAGCATCGCTACCGTCGTTAAAAGCATATGGATAAAGTGCGTTTCCAAAACCAGGTTCATTAGATTGAGCCGTTGCATCTCCTAGTCGACCACCTCTTCCATATCCAGTTGTCCATTCAGACTTAATGGTTGCAGAATCATTTATGATGATATGTGGTTCAATTCTAAAGACATAACTTTGCCAGTTCGCACTGTCTTTTCCACCACTACCGCCAAGGGGAAGTTCTTGAGTTCCTCCATTATTGGCGTTCATAAAATTTGAGTCGTCACTCTTTTTATCTAATCTTCGGTAGCTATCAATTGAAGTGGTATCAAATCCAAGTACACCATGCCAGTCGATGGGTAGGGCATGTGAATTATTTGATAAAATAAAGACGAGAAAAAATAAGAGAACAACTTTCACTAAAACTCCGATTATATAGAACTAATGGGCATTCTATACAATCATGCAAAAATATGTCCATTTCTAAGCATATACTTAATATGATCTCTTACGTTATTTTGCCATGGGGGTTAAAATAAAAAAGTGAAAAAGGTTTATTTTAAATTTATCGCTCTTGCCATATTTCTTTTGATCTTCACCTTCGCAATGTATGTGGCATGGGTCGTCACGACTATACCTATTGATAAAAACTTGTTTGATAGCGCTGAAAAGTACTCTGGGCCTGCTGGAGTGATTGAAGCAGAGAGTTATATTAAAAAAGATACGTTAAAAACATTTTTTAATTTTGCTAAAGGGCCGACTTTTGAAAAGTGGCTAAGCCAAGCTTTAGAAAAGAATGAGGTGGAGCTAGAAAAAAATAGGTTATATTTTCTTAAAACAATCGAGCTTCCGTCTTCAGTGTGGAATCACTGCACAAAAATTTATTGTCTACAGAATATGTTGAGCTTTGAAGAAATTCCTTCGGTTTTTTGGAAGGGGTTAATTGGTGTAGAGGACAATAGATTTGTCTCACATATGGGTGTTGATCCTAAGTCAATATTAAGGGCCCTTGTCACAGATATTAAAAAAATGAAGTTGGAACAGGGAGGTTCTACGTTAACTCAACAATTGATCAAAAACCTTTATCTTACGAATGACAAAAAATTTATTCGAAAGTTTAAAGAAATGATTTTGAGTATGTATTTTGAGAACAAATTTTCAAAAGAAGAAATTCTAGAAATTTATTTTAATGAAATCGAATGGGGCGCGCTTCAAGGAATAAAGATTAAGGGAATTCATGCTGCTGTTTTAATGTATTTTAATAAAAAAATGACGGAGGTTGAACCTTACGAAGCGGCAATTATCATTAGTATGTTAAAGGGGCCTTATTATTATAGTCCCTTAAGGCATCAAGAGCGTTTAAGGAAAAGAGCAGATATTGTTTTTAAAAAACTTCAAGATCTCGATATGTTTTCTAAAAATGATAAATCATGGGGTGATGTTGAGTGGGAGGCCTGGAGTAAAAAATTAGACCTGTTAAAACAAGGGCACTCCTATAAGGCTTTTTGGAGAATGAGGAAAGAGACTTTTAAGAAAAGTGATTTTGAAAAGTACTCTATGATTTACTCTTCTCAAAAATTACTTGAGAGAATAAAAGAGAAAGTTGGGAATAAAGATTTTGCTATTAAATTTATGATTGGAAATATTGAAAAGGATGAAGTTAGTGGCTTTTACAGTAAATATGAAAGATCAAAAGTTGCAGGACTATCAAAAGAAATTCATCAAATTGGTAGTACGATAAAACCGATTCTTTATAATATCTATCGTAAAGAAGGAGTGAGCAAAGATGATATGGTTGAAACAGCTCCTCTTACTTTTAATTTGAAATCTGGGACTTGGCAGCCACGTGAAGCGGTTAAAGATTTAGAAGAATTAATTCCAGTCGAAGAGGCTTTGATTAAATCTTTAAATCGACCGAATCTAAGACTTGCACAAAATATTGGTTTTGAAAAAGTTGAAGAACAGTTAGAGAGTTATATCAGTGGAATAAAAAAACCATTAGCAGAATATCCAGCACAACTTCTGGGTGCAGTTGAGCTAACGATTGAAGAGCTTTACAGCGTTTATAAAAAATTCTTTATCGATAATTGTATCAATGGAAAAGAAGATAACTGGGTTATTGAAAAGCTTTCTGATCCCAAAAATACGACAATAAGAAAAGTTGTATCTAAAGACCTGGAGAATATGAAATTCTTTGGAAAAACGGGAACTACGAATAATGGCTATGATAATTGGTTTGTGGGGTTCGATGGAACGGAATTGATTATTTTGTGGGTTGGCTTTGAAGGGGTAAAAAATACTAAAGATTTACGAGTTTACGGGAGTAGCTCTGCATTTTTACTCTATCAAGACTTCGTAACCGATAGAGGAAAACGTTTTGGTGATATGTCGTGTCAATTTTCAGAGGCTTCACTCTAGGCTTGTCACCAGTAGACTCTTTTTGTATAGTGCGTACATACAGTAGGGGTGTCGACAAGTGGCTAAGTCAGCAGATTTTGATTCTGCCATTCGCAGGTTCGAGTCCTGCCACCCCTGCCACCTTCTAACCGGACATTATCATGAAAAGAATTGTACTCGTAAGTGGTAACTCAAACCGTGATCTGGCCAAAAGAATTTCAGATTATTTAGACGTTTCTCTTGTTGATCCTCAGCTTGTTAGGTTTTCCAACGGCGAAATTTTTTGTGAAATGGAAAAAAACGTCAGAGGGGCAGATGTTTTTGTCATTCAATCAACTTCAATGCCGGTGAATGATAATCTGATGGAGTTACTGATTATGACTGATGCTCTTAAGAGGGCTTCAGCGAATTCTATTACGGCCGTCATTCCTCATTATGGTTACTCAAGACAGGATAGAAAGGTTAGTCCTCGTACACCAATTTCAGCGAAGCTGGTTGCTGACCTCTTAACAGTGGCAGGAGCAACTAGAGTTATTACAATGGACTTGCATGCCGGTCAGATTCAGGGATTCTTTGATATTCCATTTGATAATATTTATGCCAGTCCTGTTCTGCTAAAATATTTGAAAGAAGAAATCCTAACTGAAAATACTATTTGTGTTTCACCAGATGCTGGTGGTGTTGAACGTGTTCGTCATTTTGCAAAAAAGATGGGTACCGACATCGCTATGATCGATAAAAGAAGAACCGGTAAAAATATTGCTAAAGCGATGAATATTGTTGGTGATGTTCAGGGAAAAGAATGTGTCATTATCGATGATATGATCGATACTGGAGGAACACTCATTGAAGCTTGTCGCGCTCTAAAGGAAAACGGAGCAACTAAAGTTTATGCATGTTCAACTCACCCCGTTTTTTCAGGTCCAGCTCTTTCACGTATCCAAGAATCTGATGAACTCGACGGTGTCATTGTTACGGATACTATTCCATTGAGAGAGGGTGGAAAAGAAATTAAGAAAATCAAAGTTTTAACAGTCGCCGATCTCCTATCTAAAGCTATTCACAGAACTTTTAATAATGATTCTGTGAGCTCTCTTTTTGTTTAAACTATGTCGAACTATCTCATAGTTGGTCTTGGAAACCCTGGTAGTGAATATGCCAAGACAAGACACAATATTGCGTGGATGTTACTTGAGAATCTGTCATTTTCTAATGAGCTAAGATGGAAAGAAAAATTTAAAGGTGTTTATGCACAATTTCGAGATAATCTTTATCTCATGCCCCATACTTATATGAATTTAAGTGGGGAAAGTGTTCAGCCATGTAGTAAGTTTTTTAAAATAGATGTAGAAAATATAGTCGTCATTCACGATGAGCTGGATCTACCCTTTGGAACGATTATGTTTAAAAAGGATGGAGGTTTAGCTGGTCATAATGGATTAAAATCCATAGCGGAGAAGATGGGAACGAGGAACTTTATTAGAATGAGACTTGGTATAGGGCGACCTAAGTATGGTGATGTATCAAATTATGTTTTATCGAGATTCAGTGAAGAAGAGTTGATTCGTTTTGAAGACTATATGAAATTATCGAGCGAGGCTTTGGAATACTTTTTAGAAAAAGGTTTAGAGTCGAGTATGAGAAAATATAAAAAAGCAAAAATAAATAATTAGAGGTTTTTATGGGTCTAAATTGTGGAATTGTCGGATTACCAAATGTTGGAAAGTCTACTATTTTTCAAGCACTAACTTCAGCTCCTGCGGAAGCGGCGAACTATCCTTTTTGTACGATTGAGCCAAATGTGGGGATTGTACAAGTTAAAGATAGTCGGTTGGATAAAATTACAGAACTCATCACCCCCCAGAGAACGGTTCCTACAATTGTTGAATTTGTAGATATCGCCGGATTGGTAAAAGGTGCATCTAAAGGGGAAGGTCTGGGTAATCAATTCTTGGGACATATTAGAGCAGTGAACGCAATTGTTCATGTTGTGAGATGCTTTGACGACAGTGAAGTTGTGCATGTTCATGGTAAAGTAGATCCTGTTGATGATATTCAAACAATTAACCTTGAACTGATCTTAGCTGACCTCGAAGTTGTCGATAGGAAAATTCAAGGTTTACCTAAGTCTATGAAAAGTCAAAATAAAGAAATCTCTTCTAGAGCTAAAATGGCCCAGCCTGTCCTCGAGAAAGTTAAGGCGTCTTTAGAGGCTGATATCATGGCTTCAAAAATTGACCTAGAGGAAGAAGATTTAGAATTGATAAAAGAGTTAAACCTTATCACACTTAAGCCTGTTCTTTACCTATGCAATATTGATGAGTCAGGCATTGAGGAAGACAACGAGTTTGTTGAAAAAGTAAAAACATATGCAAAAGAATCAGGTGCTTCCGTATTAAAAATTTGTGGGAAGTTAGAGTCTGAAATTTCAGCTTTAGAAACGGACGAAGATAAAGCAGACTTTTTAGAAGCGGCAGGATTGACTGAGACGGGCCTTGATAAGTTGACAGTTCAAGCTTATGAAATGCTTGGGTTAAAAACTTATTTTACGGCAGGGGAAAAGGAGGTTCGCGCTTGGACTTTTCACGATGGATATAAGGCACCTCAGGCAGCAGGTATTATTCATACCGACTTTGAAAGAGGCTTTATTAAAGCTGAAGTTTATCATTGCAATGATCTCTTTGAGCTTGGTAGTGAGCAAAAAGTTAAAGAAGCTGGTAAGTTTAGAATTGAAGGTAAGGAATACGTCGTTGAGGATGGTGACGTTATTCACTTTAGATTCAACGTTTAAGTTGGTAATTTAATAAGCTATTTTCTGAATTAATTGAGCTAACTTTTCTTTGCGCGGTCAAAATATTGTAAAAAAACATATTTCGGTAAAGTAGTTTTACATACATACGTGTTTCGTGAAATGGAATTTGTTCAATATTATCTAACGATGTTCCTTTAAAGCGACCATCTCTAATCCAGCGTTTTAAATTTCCTTCTCCTGCATTATAGGCAGCAAAAACATAAGTCAGATTTCCATCGTACTTTTTAAGTAGATACTTCAGATAACGACTTCCAATTTTTATATTTAAATTAGGGTTATAGAGTTTTCTTTTTGTTACATTTCTTTTGAAAATTTTTGCAGTAGCAGGCATCAGTTGCATAAGGCCCCTTGCGCCAGCAGTTGACCTTGCAAAACGATTAAAGCCAGACTCTTGTCGGATTAATGAAAGAATAATCTTATCACTGATACCACTTTTGCTAATGAGGGATTGATATCTTATAGGAAATAATGTTTCGAGGAGAGTATCGTCTAATTCAAGTGACCCATTACTCATAAAACGATAAGCAAGTTTAAAACTTTCGATGAAATGATCATTTTTGGAAAAAAGTTTTACAAGAACTTGATGGCAATTCAAATCTTCTTCTCGATTATTTTCTAAAATAGTTGGACATTGATTTATAAAGCTCCGTCTTTGTGCATTGAAAAAACGATACTCACCAGTCTTAAGCCAAGCATCCATTTTTTTAATTTCTAAATCGCCCTTGATGCTAGGAGTGAATTGATTCTTCTTGTAACTTTGTTTAACGAGAAAGCGAGTGTCATAACTTGGGTTAAGTATCTTAAGTCTTTCAAGTGATAAAATAGAATAAAAAGAAAAAGGTAATAGTTCAATTTGTTTAACGTAGAGCTCTTTAGCTTGAGTGATTTCACGATTCATTTCAAAAGCCCTAGCGATCCAGTATCTATTTTTGGAGCTTAAGTTTTCTACTTTTGAGAGAAGTTTTTTATCTGCGATAAATTTTATCGCTAAATAGGGTTCTTCCTGATTAATGAAGTTAAAAATTATTTGGAAGATTGTTTCATTAAAGCTGTCCTCTTCTTTCAGTTTCTTAGAAAAGTTAAAAACATCTTTTTGAAGTTGAAGGTCTGGGGTTTTGAGGGTGAGCCTCGCAATAAGGTGAAGTTTTTTGTCAAAGTTATAATCTTTTATTATTTTTTTATTTTTAGAATGAAATTCAACAAGTTCTGATAAATAAACTCTAGCATCTTCGGTTTCATTACTTTTAATACTGTTTTTAACAAGCTTGAAAAGTTTGTTTAATTCAGTATAGATGTATTGTTTGTCGATTTTTGAATAATATTTAATTTCCTGTAGCAAGCTCGTCAGCTCAGTATCAATTTCTAAAATATTGATAAAGTGCGAGGAGGGTTTAATTTCTCTTCGTATATATTTTTGCTTAACAAGTTGTTTTAATTGTCTTGAGGTTTCTGTGTCTGATGATTTGGCAATATTTGCAAGGGTTTCATCAAATGGTTTTTTCAAAAGAGAGTGGAAGTTCTCCTTTATGTACGTTAAGTCATTGAGTGTTAAATTTTTGTTATCTTCTACTTTTTTAATAAACTCTCTAAAACATTTTTTGTTGGCCGTGTTGACTAAGATTTCTGAAATATGGTCTGTTTTGAGATCATTCTTTTTAATACTGCAAAAATCTTTAGAGAGGACTTTTTTTGCAATATCGTAATAGGAGTTGAAGAGCTTTGATTTTTTTATAGGACTAAGGTTTATCCTTATAGTTTCCCTTTTAGATCGAAGCTTTTTATGAATTTCTGCGATTGTCTTCGCCGCTCGAAGGTCATTATTATTGGCATTATTTGTATAATCTTCAATTGATTTTGTAAGAGGCTTGTTTACAGAATAAGCAAAAGCATTAGAGAGTGCTAAAATAATTATCGAAATAGATAACAATCCCTTGCTATTCAAAAATGACCTCCTGTCATTTAAAAAAGGGAGTTTTTAATTTTCTACGTTTGAACGATCTTGCATTTCTGATAAACGCTTAGATATTTCTTCAAGAACACTTTGTTTATTTTCAGGAACAATCATTTTTAGATTTTTGATGTACTCATTAACTTCATTCAAAAAGACTAGGTCCTTTTTTTGTCTTTCTTCAAGATAGCTAAAAGTCTCATTCATTTCATCTGCAAGTTCGTGAAAATAATCCCCTTTTCTTAAGTAAAGTTTACCATGAGATAAACCTTCTCTCATTGAGGCAAGATGTTTCTTTATCTTATAAATAGGCCCAGCTATTTTGTGACTTATAAAGATACAGATGACAAAGATAAGAGCGGTAAAGCCCAATTGCCATAGGCTCAATATAACGATTAATTTTTGGCGATTTTCCTTAATTTGAGGAATTGCATTTGGCGAACTTGCTGATAAATACTCGATAAAACTATCAATGACTTCATATATGGTGAAGGGGTAAATAATACTAGAAACAAAGACAATGAGTGCGACAAATAAGCAGAATCTAATTTGAAATCTAGGGTTAATTAAATAGATGCTTCTCTTGTGGAACGCCAATTTAAGCCTTTGCCATTAAATTAATAAGTACTTATCTATAGTAAACGCTTTTGGAGAAATGTGCTAGTTTTGGAAAAGTGGTAACAAATTTTTTCCCTTGAAACACCGAGTCTAAGACTTCAGTAATTGTTGCAACGGCTGAATATTCTAGGTAGAAAATGTTATGAATTTTTACCCGTGAGGAACTAATGGAACAAGTTAGAGAAAAATTGTCAGATATTGTAAATCCTAATAGTGGAAAAACTTTGCTGGAAGAGAAAAGGTGGAAATCAATTCAAGAGGAATCTGGTAAATTAAAAATATCATATTTATCTGAGGGAATGAATTCTGCACAAAAAAGAAATCTCGAAGATCAAATTATCTCTAAACTTGAAAGTGATTGGAGTGAGGAAAATATTGTTGTTAAACCTTATTCTCAAGAAGCAAGTAATCAGCCACAGACTAAAGAGCAACCTCAGTCGAAGCCTGCTCCACTAAAAACGGGTCATGGCCAAATTGGTCCTAAAAAAAGAGTACCAAGTATCAAAAATATAATAGCAATTTCATCTTGTAAGGGTGGGGTTGGTAAATCTACAGTAACGACAAACTTAGCTGTATCACTTAAGAATGCTGGCTATAAAGTTGGTGTTATTGATGCCGATATTTATGGCCCTTCAATTCCACATTTACTGGGTGCCACAAAGCAAAAGCCAATAGCAGATGATAATAATAAAATACTTCCCATCGAAATTAACGGCCTTAAATTTATTAGTTTTGGTTTATTCATTGATGAGGGTGAGCCAGTGATTTGGAGAGGTCCTATGTTAGGTGGCGTCTTGAATCAATTTTTATTTGATACTAACTGGGGCGAAC
>JAUHVL010000059.1 GCA_030425045.1 bacterium | reverse complement strand
TTGATCTGATAAGAAGGCATCGAAAAAATATTACAGCTAAAAAAGAAAAAATTGGGCACTTTGGAACTTTAGATCCATTTGCCACTGGACTTGTCTTGATTGGAGTCGGTGGTGCAACCAGGCTTAACGAATATGTTCATCAGTTTCTTCCAAAAACGTATTATGCTAGAGGGAAAGTTGGAATTCAGACAGACTCAGGTGATAAGTCAGGTGAAGAAATTGATCGTGAAGCCGTCATTTTAGAATACTCCGTTAGCGAGTTAGATAAGCTTGTTAAAGAAAAATTTCTTGGAGAGTATCTTCAAAGACCTCATGCCGTTTCTGCGACAAAGAAAGATGGTAAAGAACTTTATAAATGGGCCAAAGAAGGCATCATTATCGAAAAGCCTCCTGTAAAACGTGAAATATATCATATTGAAGTACTAAATATAGACAATGATGTGATTGAGCTGAGTTGTACCTGTAGTAGTGGAACTTATATTCGAGTTTTGTTTGAAGATATAATGCGTGAGATTTGTGGTAAACCGCTAGGTCATTTATTAGATTTAAGAAGAACTTCTTATGGCCATATAAATTTAGATCACAGTTCTATTTTTAAAAATGATAAGTATCTATCGATTTCGCTATTAGATCTTTTACCAATGGATCTCTACACGTTAAGTGATGATAGAATAAAGTCTTTTAAAAATGGGCTAAGTACAGATTTGTCTCAATCTCTTCAAGTGGAGCAGGGAAGTGTGGTCATACCTCATAAAGCTTGGGTTATTGATTCTGAACGAAAGCTTGCCGGGATGGCCGACCTTGAGGGTCGGGTAATTGAGCCAAAAGTTGTTTTTCAGTCATAATCTGAGACAAATATACTTTTGTCCTGTTAGTTTCTAACTTCACCTAGCATTACTTGTGCATCAAGCTACATCAACATACTGTTAATTAATGATTTTTTAGATGGAGTTTAAGTCATGAAAGTAACAGGATTGTTAATCACTTTATTTCTTTTTTTAACGAACATTAATGCCAATGATTTAATGAGAAAAGGCCCTAGTGCTGAACTTATTGAACAAATGGCCTTACATAACCAGCTTCAATCACTCGAAGATGTTGATACTGGTTTAAGAACAAGTAATGTTGTTCCATTTCATGAGTATGGTACCACTGGATATCTCTTTTTTAGTGATAGTGATTACTATGGAATGGCCAAAGAGATTAAAGAGTCTTTAGCAAAGAACTTACCTACTGGAGTAGACTTGGTTGTTTACACTCAGTCGACAAATAAAGGTTTTCTGTCGAATCTCTTCAAGAAATATGAAAAACATATAGATAAAACAAGAATCAAAATTCTTCAGGTTCCAAGAAGTGGCTCTAATGATTTTTGGACAAGAGACAATCTTCCCTTGCCGGTTTGGAAGAATGGAAGTTTTGGTTTAGTTGATGCTCGATACTATTATAACTTTGAGCCGGATCGCTTTTTAAGTAATGTCTTTAATGCTCAATATGATAAACATAATTACTTCTTTGAGGGAGGTAACTTCGTTGCCAACGCCAAAGGTGAATGTATCGTTGTTAATAGAAAGAAAAGATACTCCGGTGGTACATCTGATACCGCCAAGATTCCAGATCATATTTTTAAGTCAAAGTATGGATGTCAAAAACTTATTCGATTAAAGCATCTAAAAGGTATTGGTCACTCAGATGAAGTCGTGAAATTTATGACTGATGATTTGATTGTTACAGATGAGCCTTCTTATGTTTCACTACTAGAGTCACATGGCTTTACCGTGAAATTACTTCCTGAGCCAGATCGTAATTATGAAACTTATATAAACTCTCTAACGGTAAACGATACTCTCTTCGTACCTATTTTTGGTGAAAGACATGATCAAAAAGCAATCGATGCTTACCGTTCTTTAGGCTTAGGTTTAAAAATTGTGCCGATTAATACTCGTCAATTGGCCACAAGAGGACAGGGTGGAATTCACTGTATAACGATGAATTATCCTGATGTTCCTCTTGAGGATATATCAAGAGAAATTGAAGGAAAAGTTTTTACTTATCTAGATTTTAATTAATAAAAAAGCCGGCTACAACGCCAATTGGAATAAAAAGCGGTAATACAATTCCTAAACCAACAATTGTTATTGCCGCTATCTTATACAAGTACTCTAGAATTTTCATTTTCTTATCCTTAAAAACAATTAAAGCTGTCTTTTTTGTTTCTTAAAAACTCAGTGTTTTCTTTTTTACTTTTAAGCCAACGTAAATAGGCTGTATTAATCTCTAAGCTAGCTAGCTTATTATTAATATAAACCTTTTTATCTTTAATGTTAACTTTATGCCTCTTTATGGGGGTAGTTTTATGGCAGCTATAATAAAGGTTTTCTCCGTTATTTCCATAGCCAAAGTCACAAGGCATTGTTGGGGAAATAAAGAGACTTGATAAAAGGATCAAAAACTTCATGAGTCTAATTTAGAACGAATACCTTATGAATAAAAATGACGTGAATAGTCTAAGAAAAAAGGGCCCTTAAAGGGCCCCCTTATATAAATTAAAAGTTACTTAAGATACTATCAACTTCTATGTATTCAGGGAGAAGTGGAATAATTCTAGTATAGTGATCAATAACATCTTCAGTTATTTGACCATCTAAGTATTTTGCTAGTACGGCCAGATCAGCATTGAAAACTTTTAAATCATTTTCAGAAGTACCTTCTGGTGCTAAAGCTGCATCTTCTTTAATCTTCACAACTTCAAGTAACGACTCTGGAGTTGCATTATTATAAGCATCTATAATTTGCTGACCGAGCACTTGACCATAGTTTTGGATAAAGTACGCTGGGTTAACGCCAGAACCAGCTGCTTTGATATCAGCTAGCTGAACTAAGATTCCTGTTTGTACCTGATAAAGTGCTTGTTGTTCAGGAGTAAGTCCCTCTGGCATTGGAGGTCTAACTCTGTGATTAAAGATCTCAAGAAGTCTCTCTCTAGGAGTAGCATCCAGAGTAGGAAGAATATTGAGAGTACTTACAATTTCAAATGTAAACATACTGTCACTATTTGCTAAGTAATTTACATTATCAATTTGTACACTTGATACACCATCACCTGAAGAGAAGACATCAAATGAATCAACTCTTTTCACAGCAAAGTTATTGAGTGCATCTCTTGAAATCATGCCATAAGTAGAGTCTTTTGTAAGACCGTTTCGTCTGGCGAAATTCAAGAGGGCCTGGTTTAAGTATGTATCACCATCGATTGAAATTCCTAAGTACCTAGCGAGGAACCAATAAACATCTTCAATATTATCTGTCTTGTAAGTAAAGTCGATGTCATAAGGAACTTTAAACTTACTTCCTTCTTGGTTAACAAAAGAAACATTTGTCTCTAACTCACTCTTTGTAACCAAGTGTGAAAGAAGGTTTGCAACTTTTGGTGCAACATAGGGATGATCAACTAAGGCCATCATACCGTCATCTTTTGTTCCCTTATGGTGACGTCTTTGGAAAAGGTATTTCATGGCCATCATTTTATCAGGCCATACACCTTTTACGGCAAGATCGTTAGCATAGGGATAATTAGGATCGAAATCTTTGAACGAGTTAACAAAGCGACCTGCTTCTCCCATAACTTCAAAACCATCTTCTGCTAACTTCGCTGCGATAGGAGCATCAAAACAAGACTTTGGAATATAGTATTTATTTTGGAATCTCACATCACGATAGACATCAAAAAGCTTTTGAGTCGTCATTTCTCGATTTGCCACAGGAATTTCATTTCCTTGATCATCTTTAGTTGCTCGAACAGCACATAAGTGATCTGGCTCTATAATAGTATCAACAAAGAAGTCACCAACGATTTGTGCCATATCTCTAATGTCATTAATCGTATTAACACAAAAGTCACTAGTGTCATTCGGTGGACAACCTTGAGTCATCAATGTCTCACCATCATAACCAAGTTCTGTGAAGAGATCTCTATATCTTTCCCAGTCTTCAAAAAGGTTTCTGATAGCACCAAAGCGCCATAGCTTTCTTATGGTGTAGTTAAAAATGCCGTAAGTACTGAAGTTCTTTCTACCATCACGATAGTTATAGTACTTATATCCATCTTCATATCTTTTGATGAGCGCTTTTGCGATTTCTACTCTTGATGTTCCTTCGTCAAAACGATCACAAGTTGCATTTAGTCTAGCATGTTGGTCTGTACAGAATCTATATTCTTTAAACTCAAGACCTTGCTCTTCCATTTGGTCTAATGAACCTTCAACTTTTACGAATTCACCATTTGTTAGCTCAGCCTCTCTTTTATAAGCAAAGCGAAGTGCTGCAATATCGTACTTTCCAAAAGTCTCAAGCTCATTCAGTGAACTATATCCATAATCCATGATTGAAGAGTAAGCAGGAGCGGTTCTCATTCCAAGCTCTTTTGCTTCTTCTTCAGAGTAGAAGTTCGCCTTGTCAAAAGAACCTTCAAAGTTGTGACGTAAACCAAGGTTATGCCCCATCTCGTGGATGAGAGTATGGGTATAAGTATTTGTCTCAATGATAATTGAAGCTTTCTTTTTAGAATCTGCTGAGAGGTCATCCCAATTCTTAAGAGTACCATCTTCTTTAAATGCTTCAGGGAATTCCGTCTGTGTAATACCACTAAAGAGCATTTTTACTGTTCCGCCAATGGGGAAAGCATCTACTAAGTAAGCATTGTTCTTTGCATAGACGTGAATTTTGTCTTCCATAAAGCTCGCTGCTAGCTCAACTTCTTCTTTTTTCCCATGATACTTTTCATAAAATGCTTCATAAGTAAGATCCACTTGAGATTGCTTTTTCATCCCTTTGATTGTCTGTTCAATATGAGCAATATTCGATTCTGAAAGGGCCTCTGTGGGGATAGCTTTTGGCATTTTAAGATTAATATTTGGGAACTTCTCAAGTTTAAACTCTGAGTGATCTCCATGATCATGACCAGCGTTATGACCAAAATGACCATCAAGAACATCTTGATTGATAATATGATCTGGGCTTATTTCAACTTGGATATTTCTTTTTTCTTGTTTGGCCTCTACTGAGAGATCGACCATATTTTGCCAAATTCTTCTGTTAAGAGAACGGAGTACACCACTAAACATACTGATATGACCCTGAAGGATTTCTCCAGTATGGGGATTTCCAACTGTTGGGCCGTAACCTAAAAGACCAGAGTCAATAGGGTCCGTAACAAGTTGAATGATATTAAAACGAAGGTCTCCGGCCTTGATTCCTGCAGGCTCTTTGAGTACGAGTTTAAAGTCAACTTCAGCTTTTTCTAGCGCCTTATTCATACTTTCAAATGCCTTATAGGTAGCAGCTTTTATGTGCTCTTGACCTTCTTCATTAAATTCGTCACTCATATAGTAAACAACTTCACCATTTTTAGCGGCAAAACGTTTCATTAAGTATTCTTCTTCGTATCTTTCACGATCGAAGTTATCGTTAAATCTTTTTCTATACGTTTTAAAGAATCCAAACGTTGAATGATCAGGAACAGGGTATTCTACTTTTTCATAACTTCTTGTCGCTAATGTATCAAGCTTGATAATGGAGTAGAAAAATCTCATTTTAAATGAAGAAGCTGTAAGACCTGTCCAACTCGTCGTATCTTGAAAGAAGTCTCTCCAGATACAACTAAAGTATTGCTCTTTTGAGTAAGTTCTTTCAATTTCAAAGTTAATAACACCTGACTTAGGATCGATATCTGTATGGACAAGTTTTGGTTCACCAGATCTTCTTAAACAACGGTCACCTTCAACATTCCAGATATCAAGTGTGTTAAGCTCAAGAAGGTTAACATTTTTAAAATCAGGAATAAAAGTATCTGCATCTTGCCAACTATAAACATCTTTTTCTTTTAAACCTTTGGAACAGTCTTTTAAATTATCTTTACACTCAAATTTTAAAAGTCTTCCTGGGATTTCAAGAACAGGATGGTTATTGAGTTCATTCTCTCTAAAACGCTCGTCGATTTCTTTTTCGTAAACAAGAAGTTTTCCATCTTCAAATTTTAGTTGAACAATTTGCTCATTACCTTGATAAAAAGGAGTTCCTTCTACTAGTGATCTTGGAGCTCCCATGGTCTTTGGTACATAAATATATTCAGCATCAAGATCAAAAGTATTATTAATCTGATAGGCCATGAGCTCATTTGATACTCCATTGAAGTTAAGCTCTAGTTCATAAAGTTTTTGATCAAAATCAAAGACAACAAGATTTTTACCATCTGTTGATTGATCGGTTTCAAAGCTCGTTTGAGCAGTGGGGTTACCGTCTGCATCTAGTTCAACCTCAGGTGTGATAAAACTACCAACAAGTGCGAGAACAGGCTTTAAGTAACATTCATCAGTTGAAATACCTGATGCCATCGCCACTTCAGGAGAACATTGAACAATTCTATTATCTCCAATATTGATTAGTGATACTTCATCATTATTTAATTGGTCCATTGATACAGGAACCGTAATGAACATATTATTATCTAGTACTCTGACTTGATAGAGAGGACTTAAGAGGTTTAACTTCAATAAATCAATTCTATCTTGATCTTTGAACATCTTTCTCAGTTCTTCTTCATTTAAAACAGTACCATCAAGTTTATCTTTTAAAACAATGAGGCTCTTCGTCTCAAAAATATCCATGTGAGCGTAGTTTCTTGATCTATGCTCAACGAGTTCTGAGACTCTTACGTGAGAAGCATTTACTTTATCTTCAACTTCAAAAGTCGCTTCAGCAGCAGCTTGCCCTAAGGCAACTTCTTTACGCTTGTAGACACCCCAGCCAGAAATAGAAACTTGGTAAAGTGGTAAGAGGTTTCCATCGATAAGTAGACTTTTCATATAGTCATCAACTTGGTTTTCTCTGGCCTTTAAAAAGGCAACCATATTATTTCTATAAAGTCTGAAAACAATTTCTCTAATTTCACCAGTTTCATTTGATGGAATTTTTAAGTCATCAACAAAGGCAAGAAGCTCAGGTGGTGATGAAACAACTTCTATATTTTGAAACTTTGTTTGAGCTCTGGCCGCAAATTGAGCTAGCCCACCTAACTTAGATAAGTCTCTTTCACTGCTTCCCGTAGTTTTAACAGTAACCGTTTGAGAAAAAATATCAATATTTCTAATATCTGAGTTGATATTAAAGTCTAAGAGAGAAAGTTGCTTTTGAAGGTTAACTTTAACCATTGAACTTTCAGAAGCGGGAACATTCTCAATAATATTAACAAGTGCTGTTGGCTCACCCGTATCTTGAAGTTTCTTTTCAAGCTTAATATTAGAAGCATCAACTTTCATAATTGGTTTTAAAACACATTCAGATGCTTCGATATTGGCGTTTATAGCAATATCATGCGAACAAGTTTGAAAACGTAGGTCACCAGATTTAAGTAGTTCTAATTCATAGACATTTAATTCATTTTTTGAAACGGCAATATTGATGAATAGACTTGTTTTTGCAGTATCAACATAGTCTACAGCAACAAACTTATAAAGGTTTTCACTTCTCAATAAAGAAGCGATGTTTGACTGAGAATCAAATAAATTAATAAGTTGATCCTTAGTTAAAATTTGTTTTTCGAGATTTTTTCTTACAAGGTAGGCTTTAGATTTCTCAGGGGCTTTTTCTCTAAGGCCGGCATAAGTTCTTCTTTCAATTGATGGTGAGATTTTTACGTGAGTGGCCTGATCTTTTCCTCTTGAGTGAAATACCACAACATTATTACGATCACCTCTTTGATTTTCTTGATAATCGAGAGTTCCATAATCATTAATTTTATATTGAAAAACAGGAACGAGATTTGAAGACTCTGTTCCTCTTTCCATAGCAGAAAGTTCGTTTGTATTTTCAATTTGTCTGTAAACAACCAAGTACTCTTTAGTAAGTTTCATTTTGAAAATAAATTCTTCTCCAGGAAACTTAGAGGGGAGATATAAGTCTTCAAAGAAGGGACCGAGTTCAGTTGGCCCAGATTTCAATTCAATCTTTCTTAGTTTTGTTTCATTGAGAGCAAATAAATCAACCAGACCATCATCTGCTTGAATTGCTAAGGTTCCAGCATTTTCCTCTCCGGTTGAAACACCAGTCATGGTTGAAGAAAAAATTGCAACCGTTCTCACATCTCTTTCTATTGAGTCAGACTTATGATCGGGTAGCTCTTTGGCACATCCGATTAAAAGCAGCACTAGAACATTACTCAATAAAACACTTAATAAACTTTTCATATTTCTCCCAAAAACAATGCCTAAAAAATCAATAACTTCAAATACTTAGGCTGCATTAGACAAACCTGATCTTCGTGATCGGGAATATGGCTCATAGCATTGTCTTATATCTAAAATGTAAGATTTTTACCATTAAATAATGAGAATTATAATTTTATCAATAAAAACAGGATGTTATAGCATGTATAAAGTATTTGATGTTAGATAATGTGAGAAAGAGGCTTGGAATTATGCTTTATCGAACTTGATGACTTCTACTGGGCAAGCTTCAGCAGCTTCTAAGATCCTCAAGCCGTCATCGAGTGGAGCATTAGGCCTAATAAGACATGTTGTATCTGTTACTTCGAAGACTTCAGGGAAGATACCCTCACAAGCATTACAAACGATGCAGCCTGGCTCAATCCAAACTTTAGCGACAGCAAAGTTCTCGGCTGGAGCATCTGATGCACCACCGGCAGCTGCAAAATCGCCTGCAAATTCAGGGTTTGTTGCAATCTTAAGTGACTTGTTTGCATTTTCAGGAAGGGGGTCGGCGACAAAACTTCTACTTACAGTGTGATAGTATTTTTTAGCCGCTTCTTTTGAATTCGAGTGCGTAAACTCTTCTGAAGTCTGGTTGGATTCTGTTCTTTTTTTAAGGAACTCAGAACCTCTCATCTCTTTAAAGTGAGTAATTTCATTATTACTGCTTGTGACTTCAACAGTGATCAAGGCCTTTTCGATTCCTTGTGCTCTCAAAAGCTTTTGCATACCTGCACCCATGTCGACATCAGCAGCAAAGCTTTCATCTTGAGGAGGGAATTCGTGTGAGACTTCAACTTGGCTAGGAGATCCAAAAGCATTGAATAGTCTAACTTTTACTTTGCTAAATTTAGCTGGCTCTCTTGAAGCATTCCAGTTCATGGCAAAGGCAAAACCATTATCGCCATGCTTAGATTTTAAAACTGTAAGTTTTGGCCTTGCTAATAGAAAGTGAAATCCACCAGATAACAAGCTTAAAATTCCTAGGGTAACAACCAAACCAACAGCGGCTAGTGCCGCGACAGTAAATGCTACTAAACCAGTACTCACAAAAATCTCCTAAGTAACGAATTCTACTCTAAATATAACTTGGAAATAAAGAGAAGGCCAAGCACAAAATCGATTTTTGTCTTAAGTTAGGTCGCTCAGTGAAGTCACTTAATAACCATATGCAAAAAAAAAGAGGACCTTACGGTCCTCTTTGATTTATAGAAAATTTTTGAGTCTTAGACGATTCTAGTTGTCTCCTTCAATATTGATTCTAATATCAAAGATAGCAGAGTTATTGGTACGTCCTTGACCTGGAAGACTGTATAGACCTTTATACATTCTTCTATCCATTTCAGCTCTTCCTTCATCTGGAATGAGGAAGTAGAACAGGTCCATTACATCCATTTGACGAAGAGCTTTCTCATCATTAGTAACATTTTGATCTGTTAGACTGTTATAAACAAAGGCAACAGCACCAAACTTATCCATTCCCCACTCACGCTGAAGTTGACCAATAATTTGGTTGAACTGATCTTGAGTGATATTTGGGTTTTGAGTTAAGTTAATTATCGTACTAACTTCTCTAATATAAGTCTCGAACATTGCTTTGTAGTTATAAACTTTAAAAACAAGATCTGTACCAGCAGTTGAAGCAGGTGTAGCAGCAGCGGCAGTTTCGGTCTCGGCGACTTCTTCAGCGGCCATTTCTTCCTCAGTCACTGTTGTCGCTGTTTCACCAACGGCAGGTCCCTCAACTGGAGTTGGCGTTACAGCTGGAGCTGGATTATTAAGACGAGTTTCAATGGCCTTAATTGCTTCAAAGTTTAATGTTCTTTGACCTTTCTTCGTTACATTACCTTGCTTATCTTTTACATCAAGATGAGTAATCATGTACTGAGCAAGACCATTTTCTTCCGTACTACGCGCTTTCCACTTTCTATGAGGGAAATAGTACTCACCAGTAATTTGATTTTGAAAGTCTTGGTTTCCTTCAAATCCTGTTTTTCCTAACCAGTGAACAGACATAAAGTCGTGGAACAACTTAGCATTTGATAAGAAGATGGGGTCAGATTCTAATTCCCAGAGGTCAACAAAAGATGAGTTGGCAATTTGCTCAAGTAAGTAAGGAGCTAGCTCGAAACCACCAACATTTGCTTCAGCATTTGGAGTACCAAAAAGCCAGTTTAACAACTCATGAGTATAACTTGCCACAGGGATTCTTTCATTTAAGTCGAGAGTAAAAGCAGGAGCTTCATAAGTTCCACCTTGCTTATTTTTAAACTTCGGAACACCTTGAAGAGGACGTCCATAAGCTAAGTGCTCAACTAAGTTTACAATCTCAGCAGTGAAGTTTGGATGATCGACGTATGATCTTAAGAAGTCAGAACCGGCAGTCACAATATTGTGACGGAAAGTTAAAAAGTGAGCGGCTAAAAGTTTTTCAGTCCACATACCACGAACTTCAATATCAGAAGCATATTGTCTTTCATCAAATCGAGGTGCAGCGTCAACATCAGTTAGAGGCTTACCAGCTTCACCAACCATTTCGAAAGTAAATTCACAGCTATTTGCTGGAATATTATTTTGAGCACATAGTTGCTTAAACTGATCGGTAAAAAAGTTTTCAAAAACATCGTGAACTTCTTTATCAAAACAGCTTTTCACGACGGTGAAACCTGTTTTTTCTGGACGAAGAGTTTTGCTTAAGTTGTCTGCAAGCTCTACCCAAAGTTGTCCATGAAACTGGCTATCAATGGCATAGAATTCATCTCTTCCTTCAGCACCTTGAACAATTTGACCATTAACCTTTCCAGTTCGTCTAAAGTGACAAGTCCACTGAGGAGTTTTGATAATATCTAAAAAGAACTCACCAATTCTTTGGTTCGCTGGAATGAGCTTATCAAGAGTCGCACATAAGTCGGCATTACCTGCACGAAATTGAGGAGTACATCCTACTACGGCCATATTGTACGGAAGACCAGCTTCAGCAGAAGGAGCTTGAAGAATGTCGTAATAAGCTTGCCACTTCTCATGTACACGTCTTAATTGCAGCATATGAAAGAAACGACCATCGATATGACGACCAATCTGGTATTCTGAGAAGTTACGGCTACGATTCTTTCTATTGGCGTACTTGTAGCGATTGTAATAAGTCTCGATATAGTGATTAGTAAGTTCTAGATCATCAGAACCTTCGTCAAAACGGTCACACTCGATACTCGCCCCAGCATTTTCGTCTGTACAGTAACGGTAACTTTTTAAACGAGGAGCGTTTGGATTGAGTAAAAACTCACTTAGAATATCTCCATTTATCGGGACTCTATTCCCATCTTCGGTATCAACTGTTCTGTTATAACCAAAACGCATTGTTGCAAGATCGTAAGGACCAAATGTTGAGAGTCCATTAAGCGAAGAATAGTTATAGTCCATAATTGAACTGTAACGAACGTCACCTTTAAGACCTAACTTCTTTTGCTCTTCAGCAGTGTAGTAATTGTCCTTATCCGCACTACCAAGGAAGTTGTGACGAAGACCTAAGTTGTGTCCAATTTCGTGAACAAGCGTCGGAATATAATAGTGAACTACAAGAATTTCTGTTAATTGTCTCTGCTGACGATCTGTCAGAAGAGTCCAGTCTTTCAATTTACCATTCTCATCTCTAATACCAGGAACGACTTCAATATCCTCAAGACCAACTTTTCCTAGGGCATCAAAGTTCATCATCTCTTCATGATATTGAGTATTAAGATGCTTATTTAAATAGTTTGTTCCAAGGTCACTTTGTTGGAGTTTTTCAGAAGCAAAAGAATAACTTCCTACTTTTCTTAACTCTTCAATATCGTTACCAGCGTTTTTAAAAGCATTTTCAGAGAACTTTGAGATTCCTTCATAGAACTTTCTCATATTTGGCTTTTTAAATTTAGCAACGGGATCACCCTTGTTTGCAATCTTTTCAAGTTGAACTTTGAGATCGTTTTGGAAAAACTTCTCTACAGAATTGGTTTGATCTAAACCTTTACTTATAGAATCGATCCATGACTTACTTGCCATATAGTCTGTTAGGTCTGAACGAAGTTCAACATAAGACTTTGGTTGAACGGCCATTTCTTCATTTAAGAAAGAGAAGTCAAAAGAAGGCATAATATCGTTTAATCTTGTTTGATCATTGATATTCATCTTCATCTGAGGAGAGTTTGGAGGTGTTGCTCCACCACCATTTCCTGCCATGACAACAGATAAGGCATTGGCCATCGCCGTTTGCTGATCAGAAGCGTTAGCACTATTAAGTTCTTCTAGTTCAATAAGTCCGTCGTAAACTCTAGGCGCAGCTCTTTCAAGAGTTCCTTTATACATATTTGTATGGGCCTTAACGATCTCACCGGTAAAAGGATTGGCAACAGAAGGTCCATATCCTAGGAGTGAGTTGGCAATATCTTCAATAAGAACAACCATTGTGTAACGAAGATCACCTGGTCTAATTTGTAACTCTTCACTCGGCTTTATTGGTCTAATAGCAACACGTAAGTTTACGTTTCCATGCTCTAAAGCGGCATTCATTTGATCGAATGCTTTTATCGTTGCATTTTTTAGGTAAGCATTTTCAGGCTTATTAAATTCACGGGACATATAGTACTGAACAGTTCTAATGCCATTATTATCAGCCGGCGCCCAACGGTTCATATAACTATCTTTTTCAGTCTCTTGGTTGATACCTTTAGTATATTCATTAGACTTGAAAAAACCGTAGAAATACTGATCGTAGGTTTTGTACTCAACAGGTTGATACTGAGGAGTTGCAATTTTATTTAAACGCATAACTGAAAAAGAAATGATTGTTTCGTAACCATCATTTTCTTCAAGCTTTTGCATATAATCATCCCACTCACGAACACCACGGAATAGGCTGATGATACACCAGAAGTTTTTCATATTTCTGGTATAGGTTTTCTTTACTTCGAAATACATAAGGTCAGCATTAACTTCGTGGTGAACAAGTTCACTTTCTACTTCTGAATAACAGGAGTTGTCTGCGCCAATACTATCGTATTCTCTTAGCTCAATATTTTCATATTCAGGAAGAACATAGTCTTTTTGATGCCAAAGAAGGTTGGCGTCAGTATTTTCTTCTTCGATATTGGTACATTCTTTATTGGCGTTTTCACGACAACGAAATGACTTATATTTAACTGGAATAGAAACGATAGGGTCATTGTTGAGTACGTTGTCTTGAAACTCTTTATCGTCTTCAATAACGTAACCTTTGATAGCGTTTTCCGTATAAAAAAGTTGGATAACCCTTTCTTTACCTTGCACGTAGGGGGCCACGGCTTGAGTAAATCTCGGTACACCTTGTGTTGATGAAACATAAAGAACATCATTATCTCTTTTTAAATCCGAACTATTAATGATGGTTTGTTGACTAAAGCCACTACTACCAGAACCAACTCCGTTAGCAGACTTTGACCCAGGCATAAGTGTTACAGGTAATG
>JAUHVL010000058.1 GCA_030425045.1 bacterium | reverse complement strand
CCAAAAGGAACTAAATAGAGATCCAAACCTGCTAGGTAAAATTAAATTAGATTTTATAATTGGAGCCAATGGTCAATTAGCAAAATATAATGCTTCCGATATTGATCTCGGAAGTCAGGCCACGCTTAATTGTATTTTAAAAAGAATGCCTTCGTGGAGATTCCCAAAACCGAGAGGTGGGGTCAATGTACCAGTAGCGTTCCCATTTTTATTAAAACCTCAAAAAATGACTCTTTAGGGAGATAGGAGATAACATCATGTTTCGATTAATTATTTTATGCTTATTATCGCTGGCATTATTAGGGTGTAAGTCTGATCCATACGATGACTTGGAAAAGCAAAAAGATGGTGGATACGCACAGCAAGACGATGAAAGACTTGTCACTGCTGAAGACCAGCAGGGACCAAAGCCATCAAGACCTGATAGACCAGTTCGTCCACTTCAAGAAGACCCTGATGTGATAAAAGATCTTATCGGAATATCAGTTGATGATTTTCATACGTTTATTGAAGGTCAAACAAAAGCTATTCCTTTCTCCTATACAGTTAGTGAAGGCGACGCAATCTTAAGGATTGAAGGGCTAGAGAAAATGCCTGGTGCCAAATATGACCCTGAAAAAGGTGAAATTATTTGGAGACCTGGCTATTATGCGGCCAACATGCCTCTAGGAAAAGTTCCTACTGGTAACCATCAAGATGCAGACCCGAAAATTAATTCAAGTGAGTACTCATTTGATATTGTTGTTACAAGTTCTGCTCAGCCATTAATTTCAAGAGTTCGTACAGTTAATATTAAAGTTGTTAACTATAGAAGACCTCTTCAGATCGAAAATGATGGTGAGACTGATGGTCTTAGATTGGTAGAAGGTCAAAAGAAAAGAAAGAACTTTGAAATTAAAGATACGGATTATCCAGATGGACCATTCGAGTTTTATGCTGATGATATCGATTATACGACAATGGTTAAGTCAGATCCTGCAAACCCTAAGAAATTTTATATTGATTTAGATCCTGGTTATGGAGCCGTTAAATTAAATGGGAATGCAAAAGACAACAGGTCTTGTAGAAACCCATCTTCACGTTGTGAAATTTCTTTTCCAAAGAAGTTTTACGTAAGAGCTCCCGATGGTCATATTTCTGAAAAGGAACTTGAGGTACGAATCCGTGATGTACGTCAAGACCCACTTATCGTCGTTCCAAAGACGATAGAGCAGGCCGGAGAGATTAGTTTCAATGTCGATGTCATTGATCCAAATGAAGAAATTGTACCTACTGTTGTTCTTGTCAATCCTATTACAACATTTGGTTCGACACCAAAGTTTCAAGAGGTGAAAAAGAAAGCAGATATTGATGTAGATTTTAGAAAATCAATGGTTCTTAGGTATGAAGATATTACTCAAGAGTTTATTGGAGAATCTGAAAGACTTACTTTTAGAGCTTGTGTCATGAGTAGTGCTAATGATGCTGCTTCACCTGAGTTTGATTATTGTGAGAGCAAAACAGTTAAAGTGACATTCACTGAAAGAGCGAGAAGAGCACCTGTTATTGCAAGAGATGCTTGGAACTTTGAAGATGTCATTTATATTAAAAGAAATGATACAAAGAGAGTGAAACTTCCTATATCAGTTTTAGATGAAGACGACGCTATTCAAAGTGTAGAAATTACTAAAAACAAAAATTCTGAAAGTGACATCCGTTGGGATAGAGTAAATCAAGAGCTTGTTTTAAAGTCTAAAACAGACGGATTACAATATTTCACTTTAACCGTTGTTTCACGTTATGGAATGAAAAGTACTGAAAGCTTTGTTTTTGAAGGTCTTCCTCTTGCATGGGAGAAAAATCTTTATATGGGTGAGTCTCAAAACGATAAAGATTTAGGAATTCTTAAACAAGCTAGTAACTCGGTTAAAATTGTTAACCCTGCCATTATGACTTTAGATGATAGACTTTATGAAGAGAGAGATCTGCTTGTAGCTGGAACGGCATTACTAAAAGACCCAACTCTTTCTCTAGAGCTTGTTGAAATGGTTAAAAAAGTTAAAAACATTTTAATCATGACGCCATCTTTAGAAAACCTTCCTGAGCCAATTCGAAAAGAAATTGAAAAATACGACGTGGCCATGCTTGGAAACCTAAGTAAGCAAAACAACTCACTACCTCTAAATGAATTAGACTTAAGAATTCCTCGAGACATTAAGCTTCAGACTCCTGCTCAAGGAACGAAAGTTACACTTGAAGGAAAACTTACTGAGTTCTCAAATGATCCGATGACATTTATTGTCGGTGATTTAGCTGGCTCAAAGTGTAGTGCTCTATTTAGCTTAAGAAAGACAATTCTTAATAGTTTCACTGTTGGTGTTCAATGTGTAAGAGACAATGGTGGAGTTTTAACACTTATTGGATTTGAGCCTGGAGATATTTCAAGCCTAGATCCACAAAATCAAAATATTAATGTTAATTGGGTAAAATCCCTCATGAGTGGAAAGTATCTACTTGATGAAACAATTACGACGACGAACTAGAGGTAGTTATGAAAATAAGTAAAATGACAAAATTAGTATTATTGTTACTCTGCTTTACTTCTCAATTTGGATACGCTGAAGAGAATGTAGCTACCACAGAAGAGAGTCAGACAGAGATTGAAAAAGATGTAAATCTTGAAAAAGAACTTGAAAGCCTGAATATGCCAGTGAATCAAGGTCCAGCTAATGCTTCGATTGAAAACCTTTACAGTGTTCAAACAAGGCTAATGCCTTTAACTCGAAAACATGAAATTACCTTAAATGTAGGTAAAAATATGAATGCTGGAGGGTTGTTAAACTCTGAACAAGTCGGTGGTACTTATCGATATCACGTTAATGACAAGTTCTCGTTTGGTGTTGGTGGTTATAAAGTTTTTAATGAGATTAGTACTGATGGAAAAGACGTACTTAGAGCAGGAAGAATTGTTAACCCTAAGGACTACGTCTCTCAACAATATGAGGCACATGTTTCTTATAACTTGTTTTATGGGAAATTTAGATTAGGTCTTAATAGAGTATTCTACTTTGATCAGTATCTTTCACTTGGTGCTGGTATTGCCGAGTTAGCTAGTGGTAACACACAAATGATTTCACCTGAAATTGGTCTCGCGTTCTGGATGGGGACGATGGGAAGTATTCGTTTAGGTGTAAGAAACGAGCTTTATAATGAGCAAACTCTTGATGGTGAATCTTTAAATCACAATCTCGTAACTTACTTAGGAATTGGTATCCTCTTTGGAGGCAAGTAAAAATGAAATATTTATTAACCTTAACTCTTATTTACACTTTTTGTTCTGGAGCTTCTGCAAACGAAAATTCTAAGGCAGATGCTCTTCTTCAAAATGTAGATCAAGGAGTTAATCAAAATCATAACTTTAATCAACAGACGATGAAGTTTAAAGTTGATGACTTGAGTAAAATCAAGATTGATGACGCTTTTTTGGCCATGCTTTTTACTGAGTGGAAGTCTGATGAGAATCTTCCTCAAAATATTAAAACATGGTTTAAAAGTATTTTAGAGCATGATTTTAAAAAGGCATTAAAAAATACTACGGCAATTGAAACGAGTGCACCGAGTGAGTACGCTAAGATCACTTCAATCACAAAACTGTACTTACTCTATAAGCTTGGTTTATCTCAAACTTTCTTTGATGGTTGGCTTGAACTTGCCCAGTCAGAGCTTGGAGCAACTAAAGAGTTTATTACGTTAGATCAAACTGTTGCACTAACAGCTGTTGACTGGTTTTATGATAATGCCATTACACTAAGTGAAAACGACAAAAAGGTGATCGCTGAACTAGATGGTTCAAAAAGTCTTTTCATCAGTACATCGAAAGTTTGGGCATCATTAAGAGATGGAAGAACAGGGTTGAGTTATCTAAAAAGTTTACCCCGTGGACATAAATTTATTTTGCCACTTTCTACTACGGTTATTCTCGACCTCGCTAGAACTAGCCAGCTAGCAACAGCAGGCTATGTTATGAAAAATATTGTTGAGCCTGAAGTAATGAACTCAAAAGACCCAAGGGTTTTATCTCGTTACTATTTGCTTCTTGGAAGACTTTTATACCAAGCTAAAGCATACGATGCCGCTGAAGAGTTTTACCGTAAAATTCCTAACTCTGTTCCTGAATATGTGCAAGCAAGAGTAGAAATGGCATGGCTTCTAATTAGGAAAAATGACCAAGAAAACTTAAGAGGTGAGTTGGCATCCCTTGAAACAGCTTTATTTAAAGATTCTTTCTTGCCAGAGCTTCATCTTTTATGGGCCGTTTCAAACTTAAAGTTATGTCGCTTTCCAGAAGTAAAGTACAACTTTAATAACTTTGTTGCTGCAAATAAGGTTTGGGTTTCAAAAGTTAATAATGCCCTTAAACCAAATGTAAAAGTTGATACAGATACTTATGACATTTTTATTGAACTTTATAAGAAAGGTAATAAGAACCTTTCTAAAGAATTAACTCAGTTAAAGACTCTTGTTAATGTTGAAAGTGAGACTTGGAAAAAATCACTTGAGCAACTTGAGAGTAAAATTGCTTTGTCTAATTCCCAAGTTCAAACAGAGTACACAAGATACTGGAACAATAGAAAAATCATTCTTTCAAACACAGTGAGAAAGATGAGGTTTGTGAAAGTTGAAATGATGACAAGACAAGCAATGGCAAAAACCGCTGCCTTAAGAAATAAAACGAATAAAGTTGCAGCTAATCAAGTGTTAACGTCAAACAATCCAGAACTAGGAATACGAAAGAAAAATGATGAACTTCGTTTTCCTCACGATGGAGTCATTTGGCCTGATGAGCTATTCAGATTAAAGTCTGATTTTACTAGCCATTGCGTGAAATAGGAGTAGTTGTGAAGAAAATATTTATATACTCATTCATAGCATTATTATTAGTTTCTTGTAGCAAAGAGAATGATTTTCTTTACCGTGAGAAACCACATAGACCAACTTTACCTTATCCTGAGTATCAAGCTCTTGCAGAGCGAGTAATTCAAGTTAGACAGTTTGATCACTTATTAAGAGAGAGTGGTGGAGTTGATATCCTATGGGTTATTGATAACAGTGGTAGTATGCAGTCGTATCAAAATGATGTGATTCGACACACTGATAAGTTTATGAACGAATTTACATCTGCAGGTAGAATTGATTGGAGGATGGGGTTGATATCTTCTGATGAGTCAGAAGAGCCATATCTTGGGTTTGCTCAATATAATAATAGGTTTTTTGATTATACCGATCCAAACCCTGTTGCAACATTTCAAGATGCTGTGAATCAGCTTGGAACAAACGGTAGTTATACTGAGAAGTTTTTTGGGCCAAGTTTGAAGTGGATGAGTAGTGATCAGTTTGTAAGACCTGATGCATTTCTTGCTATTATTATGATTTCTGACGAGCCTGAGCAAACAGATGGTCTTTCAGCTCAAACTTACTTCAATGAACTCGTAAATATGAAAGGTGGAAAAAGTGACCTTATCAAAGTTTATACTGCAATTGCAGCGAAGAAAGGTCTTCAACCTCCTTGTTCGGAGGGTGTGATCGATGACTATGTAGGTTCTCGCTGGGAAGAAATTAAAGACTTGTCTGGTGCTTTAGCATTTTCAGCTTGTAGTGCAGATTTTGGTAGTGAGATGGCAAATGTTGCTCAGTCTATTATTGCACAGTTAAAAGCAGCAAGAATTTTAATTCCAGATCAGCCTAAAGTCGAAACGATTAAGGTTACTTTCCAAGGTGAAGTTGTTCCTGGTGGGATGAAAGAGCTTGGTGGAAAGTGGTATTTTGATGAAAAATTCAATGAAATAGTCTTTTATGAAATTATGGGTACGAATGACGTTGATGAGACTGTTCAGGTATCCTATGTAATTGAAGATGGATTATTCTTACCGGAAGGTTTTGATATGGAAACATCTCAAAATGTACAAGTTCTTGGTAAAAATGATGATGAGAATACGTTTGAAGGGAAAGTTTTTAATTAATTTCGTTAGTTAAAGCTTACTCTTCGATGTCTTCGAGCATTTTATCTCGCTCTTGCATCGCTTCTGTATTGAGATTTATTTGATCTTTAATGTCTTTGATTTTGTTTCCGTATACGGGAATCTTTTCAAGTAGACCACCGCCACTTTTTTTGATGGCCTCGTCGAGTTTTGAGCTCGTTTCTTTTGAGCTTAGTTTTCTATTGGAATTGTTTTTTGTTTTTGCTCTCGCTACGTTACTTCTTTTTGTTTTTTTCTTTCGAGTTCTTTTCTCGAACCTTTTTGAAAGTAGCTCTTTTTTCATACTAAAAGGGCCAGAGCGGCCAGTCCTATTTAAATCGTGAAAATATTCATCCCAAGCAAGACCTTCTACCCAATTGTGATTACTTTTTTCCTCTATGCTATTTCCTGCCACGATGATTCCTTGGCCTTCAATTAAAAATGTAGATTCCTCATTGAGGTTAACTTTTGCTGTGCCATAATCGACAGCAATTTTAACTCTTCCGTTTTCAATAGATGCAAAGAGTGTGGACCTTCTCGTGTAGACTTGAACTTTGCCAATCACAAATTTAATAGCATATTTAGAAGACTCATCTGAGAAGTCCATCATGATTTTTCCACGCTTTAGTTCAAAAATATATAACCCACTCTTATCTTTACGAGGTAATTGTTTAATCTTTAACTTTGTTCCATTACGAAGAGTAATCTTTGAGTCATTGATAAATGTTAGCGTTGCAAGTGATCCGGCACCTGTAAAAAGCTCATCATTTTTGACGAGATCAATATTATTTTCGGCCATATAACTATTTGAAGGAGTATGAACAAGGTTGTCTCCGTCAATATAACTATAGTAAAAAATTTCGGCATTTTTCTTTTTAGATAATATGCTTTTCTTTGGTATTGAGATATTACTTAAAAAAGTATTTGTACTCAGTCCTTCAAAAATACTCGCTGGATGGGGCTTCTTTGCCATGTAATATGCAGTAAAAGCTATCATTCCAATACTTAAAAATTTAAAATAAAATTTCAAAAGATCTTTCCTTTTTCTAGAAAACTTATCGGCAAACTTTCATCATTTTTAATCCTTAATAAAATAAATTTTCTTTAAGAAAATCGTAAATATTCCGATACGTTTGCCAAATTCAAATTTCTTAAGAGGTTGATCCATGTGTGATGTCTGTAATCTTGATAATGAAAATTGGAAATTCAAATGTGGGGATCGTCCACTTGAGGGAGCAAAGCTCTATTGTGTTTATGTAGGGAAGGTTGCCAAGCTTAACTTATGTCGTATTCATAGTATTGAGCTTTTCGCTCTTGGCGAGATTCGTTTTTTGAGAAAATATATGAAGCTTGCGGTCGATCTCAATGGAAATAAAAAGAAGTATACCTTTGGTCAAAGCTCGGGAGACTTCGGCTTTTAACATAAAATCAGCTATTTACGCTCCTGTATTGGAAACTTGTCATTATTGTGAGAGATTGTCCTCTACCTCGGAGGGATGATGTTTAAAGCAATTAAATGGCAAAAACTTAATAATGAGCTAATTTCAACATATGGGATTAAAACAAATATCCTTGATAATTTGAATTATTATGAAATTGTTCACGCTCTTATTGATGGTAATGGGGACTTTCTTAAACTATATCCAGAAAACTCTAAAAGAGGTTACTATTGTATTTTTACCAAAGAGAACGGCCATTTAAAGTTAGAACAAGAATTTAATAGCGAAGAGCTTAAAACGACGTATTTTCAACATTGCTCTCATTTCACAACTGATTATAAAACGAAAAAGGTAATGCTTGGCCATTTGATGGAATCACTAAGAGAGCATGATATTCCACAAACGATTAAGGTAAATCCAATTTGGGTTAGAAAGGAAAAAGAAAGACTTCTTATGTCTGAAGAGGTTTTATTTGCTCCTATTTTTGATCAAGTTACAAAAAAGTATCTTATTTCAGACCCATCGGATGCGATTGCACTTTTAGCAGTATCTCCCGAGGAGCAAAAACGTTTTGGAATTGAGTTAACATTTTATATGATCACAAACAGGGACCTTCCTGATGAGATTGATAAAAGGGCCATTGAATTAAGAAATAGAATCGATGGACTATCTTTTATGATCCCTAGGATACCTCAGAAAAAAGGCTCAGGAACTTTCTTTGTAACCATTATCAACCTTGAAAATCCTTTAGAGGAAATGGCCTTCATCAGAAACTATTCTCAGTTAGATAGTTTTGCTAATTGTTTGTTTGTAACGTCAGATTTCAAAATGCGAGATGGTAATCTTCAAGAAATTCATTATGACGGTGAGCAAATCGATACGATTTTTATGCCTATGATAGAATGGCAAAAGTCTATTCGAACTTCACACCAATTTTAAAACATTGGTCTTCGGGCATTTCTCTCACCGACATAACTTCACCGAGTATACTTTTACCTAAGTTCTTACCATTGATACTAATGATTTTTACCTTCATACCTTTGATGAATTCTCCTGGGTCTTGAACTTTTATTCCCATGCCACCAGAACTAATATCATAGAGATTATAAAGAATCGCTTTGTGAGAAGCAGGGTCATCATAATTTTTAATGAGCATAACAAATCCCCCCTCAGTTTTTTTTCTTGGGGCGGTTCTCTTATGCTTATTTGCTTCTTCATTTTCTTTTTCAACAATAGAAATTTTTTCTGCTAATTCTCTACTGAGCTGGTTTAATCTTTGAGGTATAGAAAAAATTATGTATTGCTTATCAATCCACTTCGCCTTGAATTTTATGGCGACATTTTTTTTTCTCGAATAAAGAAAAATATCGTTTTGCTCACTAAAGCGGTAACCACTTTTGTTTGTAGGTTCGATTTCGATTGTTTTCTTTATTGGATCAACTTTCTTAATAAGTGAGAAGTGAACTGGTCTTTGCCCAGATTTATTGGGAACTTGTTGCCAAGTCCACAGTTTTTCTTTGCTCTTAAGAATCAGACGAAATATGTCAATTATTTCCAAATCATCTGTTATGAATTCTGGGTTAATTTTACGAGCTTCCATGAACATCTTATCGAGATATTAAAAAGATAACTTTATTAAAAAAATAAATAATAAATATTTTAGTGTTTAAGTCGTCTTAACAAATTTCCGTAAAGGCTACTGGAGAGATATATTTAAATGGCCTTAAAATACAAATTTAACAAAGTCGATAGAAAACTAACCCTCGATGAGGTTTTAGATTTTTTAGTTGAAGATAAGTTGATCGATAAGTCTCAAGCTGAGTTTGTTCGTAAAAAAAAGAAGTTAAGTCAAAAACATCCTCTTGTCTCAATCTATGAATGTAATATTACAGATCGAAGAAATGAAGATCGCCCGATCCGTCTAGAGGATCTTGTAAAGTGGCTTGCTGCTCGATCTGATATTGAATATTTCTACATTGATGCATTAAAAATTGATATTTCTGCTGTGACAGCAGTTTTACCGAAAGCCTATATAAAGAGGTTAGGAGTTCTTCCGGTTTTAGTTGATGATGACTCCGTAACTTTTGCTGTGGCCGAACCTTTTCTTACTGGTTGGGTTCAAGAAGTAAAAAGAATTATAAAGAAAGAAATTAATATCGTTCTAGCAAATCCGGATATGATCACCAGCTGTATTGATGATTTCTATGCTGTACATAAAGCAGTAAAAAATGTTTCTCGAAATACGGGTATGGGCGGTAAAGACTCTGCTCGTTTAAGAGAAGTTGAGAAAATGCTAGGTCAAAATGCAGGCCTTGATGCAAGAGATGAATCTGGGATTTCAGGGATCGTTGACTGGCTATTTCAGTATGCTCACGACGAAAGAGCAACCGATATACATATTGAGCCAAAAACAGGACAAGGGATTATACGTTTTCGAATTGATGGGATGCTTAGAGTTGTTTATAAGTTTGACCCAGAAATTTTATTATCTGTTTTAAGTCGTCTAAAAATTATGTCTAATATGAAAGTCGATGAAAAAAGAAAACCGCAAGACGGAAGAATCAAAAGAAGGTTAACAGAGGAGACGACAATAGAAATTCGATCTTCATGTATACCAACTCATTATGGTGAAAAGATGGTGATGAGAATCTTTGATCCAAATATGGCCGACACTTCTATTGATGAAATTGGCTTTGAAAAAAATGATCTTGTGAAATGGAAAAGTATTTCTGATAGCTCCTTTGGTATGGTACTTGTCACAGGGCCTACGGGTTCTGGTAAATCAACAACTCTTCATGCTTCACTTAGGCATATTACTAAGCCTGAAATAAATATTTGTACTGCTGAAGATCCAGTAGAAATTATTAATGATGAGTTTAATCAAATGCAAATTAATGAAGAAGTTGGAATTACATTTGCGGGGGCGATTAGGGCCTTCATGAGACAAGACCCTGATGTTATTATGGTTGGAGAGATCAGAGATGAAGAGACTGCTGAGATGGCCGTACAGGCTTCGTTAACAGGTCACACGGTTTTTTCAACTCTTCACACTAACGATGCCCTATCAACTGTTTTTAGGTTATTAGAATTAAATATACCTAACCACTTATTAATCGCTACGCTTAAGGGGATATGTGCTCAAAGACTTGTCAGAGTTCTTTGTCCAAGTTGTAAAGAAGAATCAACTGTTCCTGAAAATGCATGGAAAAAGATTGCTTATCCTTATAACTTTAAAACTCCTGAAAAAGTTTATGTTCCAAAAGGATGTAACGATTGTAAGCATACTGGTTATAGTGGAAGAATTTGTGTGTATGAAATGGTTTTTCTAAATGAGAAACTTAAAAATGCTATTCAGTCTGGAATGGACTTAACACAATTACAAAAAGCTACTGCTAATATGTTTATACCGATCAGAATTCACGCTTTAAAAAAAGTCGCTGAAGGGTTAACGAGTTTAGAAGAAATTATGAGAGTGGTCATGTAGAGAAGGGTGAAGTGAGATCACTTCACCCATATAAAAATTAAGCTAAATTTTTATTAACAAAATCCCAGTTCACTAAATTCCAAAAAGCTTCAATATAACTAGGTCTGGCATTTCTATAATCAACATAATAGGCATGTTCCCAAACATCGATAGTCATAAGTGCAGTGCTGTCTCCCTTAAGTGGAGTATCTGCATCATCAGTATTAACAATTTCTAAATCTCCAGAAGTTGTCTTTACTAACCAAGTCCAGCCTGACCCGAAGTTTCCTGCTGCTGATGCAGAAAACTCTTCTTTAAACTTATCAAAAGATCCCCACTTATTATTGATGGCATCAGCAATAGCACCGGTTGGGTTTCCTCCAGCATTTGGAGCTAAACAGTTCCAGTAAAAAGTATGGTTCCATACTTGTGCAGCGTTATTAAAAAGTCCGCCGCTTGATTTTTTTACAATTTCTTCAAGTGACATATTTTCAAATTCAGTTCCCTTAATTCCAGCATTAAGTTTCGTTACATAAGCATTGTGGTGTTTGCCGTAATGAAACTCGATTGTTTCTGGTGAAATATGAGGTGCCAAGGCATCGTTTGACCATGGTAATTCTGGTAATTTGTGTTCCATAAATAATACTCCTTAAAAAATTTCTATGACTAGTTTATAAGCTTTCTCTGTGGGAACTTCAAGCTTCCTTAAACTTGTCTATGATACTCGGTTATGTAACATTGCGCGGAAAAAACTGCCGTAAAAAACTCAGTTAAATAAAGAAATCATTTCTTGTTCTCTTAGTGACGTTAAGAGAACTATGAAAATAGTAATATTCTTAACGGCCACTCTTCTTATACAAACCACTTTTGCCAGACAATTTTCAAGAGAAGCAAGAGAGCTTTTTAATGATCAAGAAAAGAGTCTTACGGATCTATGGTTTTCTGGTGGTGATGAGAAAGAAGACTTAATGAAGTTGGTAAAAGTTTTAGTTAAATCTAAGACAGGGAAATTGCTACTTTTTAAGGCAAAGAAAAAAGCAGCACTCCAGGGAAAAACTCTTCTCGATGTCCTCAATGCAGGTGAAGGCTCTATTACAGATACAACGTTAGTGAGACGTTTTTCACCTAGTCGTCCTGATCGAGTTGTTTATGAGGCCCATTCAAAAGTTGTGATAAATCGTGATCTTAATATGAAAAACGCAATCTTAGATTTGGCCCATGAGCTGACTCATTTTACGATGAGAGATACGTTTAATCCTTACGAATCTCACTTTACTGCGGATCAGTTTGTTATGTCGACTGTCGAAGGTAAAGGGGGAGAAGTCGATGCTTTTTTAATTGAGTGTAAAGTTCTAAGAGAGTTATTTCCAAGTAGCTGGAAAAAGCATAGTAATTGTGAATATGTTTACGATCAAAATGGTAAATTTAGTAAAGAGCTTGGAATTCAATATTTTTATAAAATTGGTCCCTTTATGGAACAATTTAGAGCAGGTCTAAATAGGTATAATCTCGATACTCAGGAGTTCTCCAGTTTATCAGAAGAAACCCCCATTTTTATATCTTCTGCATATGGTCTACCTTATCCCGTAGCAGCATTGAAAGAATATCAAGCCATTATGGATCGAGTCTGCCAAAATGATCGTAAAAGATTGGATATTATTAAAGCTAAGTTAAATGCTCCAGAACGTGCCCCTGCAGATTTATCTATCAGAAACAACTATAAAGACATCATTACACAATACAATAAGCGCTGTTTTCTGCCCGCTGATGTCGCGCTCAATCCTTGAGATTTCCGTCTTAAACCTTTAGATTTCGTTGACTTAAACTTTATCACTAAGGTACATTAAAACCAGTTTTAAAAATCAATCTACAAAAAGGTTTATCATGCAAGATAGTGTTGTACTGGTGAAATTAGATGACTTCCTAAACTGGGGAAGAAAGAACTCTTTATGGCCAATGACCTTTGGTTTGGCTTGTTGTGCAATTGAAATGATGGCAACAGGGGCGGCTAAATACGATTTAGAGCGCTTTGGTTGTGGAGCTTTTATGGCCACTCCAAGACGTGCTGACCTGATGATTGTTGCAGGAACAGTGACACTAAAAATGGCAGAAAGAATCAAGGTTCTTTACGAGCAAATGGCCGAGCCTAAGTATGTTCTTTCTATGGGTTCATGTGCAAACAAAGGTGGTCCTTATTGGCAGCATGGTTATCACGTATTGAAAGGTGTAGATGAAATTGTTCCTGTCGATGTCTATGTACCGGGATGCCCTCCACGGCCAGAAGCTTTAATTGAAGGTATTATGACACTTCAAAAGAAGATCGCTAGTGAGCGTCTTGTGACAGATAAGTGGGTGAAGAATGCTTAAGCAATTAACAGAAGATATTAATAAAAATGTTTCAGGAGCAAATGCTCAGTTACATGAAGCTGAAGTAGGAGATTCATCGATTACTGTCAATGCCGAAGTTATTGAAGCAGTTTGTGAATACCTTAAAACTTCTGAGTATGACTTTACCTCTTTAGAGGTTATCACTGGTTGTGATTATGAGGATCGTTTAGAAGTTACTTATGCTATTACCAGTTTTAGAAAAAACCACGATGTACTTTTAAAAGTTAAACTTCCTAGAGCAACTGGTACAGATATTGTTGAAATGCCATCTGTTTGTTCTGTTTGGAAATCGGCAAACTTTCAAGAGAGAGAGTGCTACGATATGGTTGGTGTTAAATTCACAAACCATCCTGATATGAGAAGACTTCTATGTCCTGAAGACTGGGAAGGCTTCCCACTTCGTAAAGATTACGTCGTTCAAGAAAAGTATCACGATATGGTTGTTAATCCTGAAGAAAAAATTAATAACCCTGATCATTACTTCTACAAAGAATTACAAGAGAAGATGCCTGACCCTAAAAAAGTAACATTTAGTTGGAAAGATTAAGATGAGTAATAATTTTAGCGTAACAGTCACAGACGAAACAGATACATTAAAAACTCAGTTATTAACTCTGAA
>JAUHVL010000057.1 GCA_030425045.1 bacterium | reverse complement strand
AAGATCTTCACTCCTTCAAAAAAACACATACAAAAAACCTTCTCAAAAATGCCAAACCCCAAATTTTCACTCAAAAATTTTGGCTTAAGATTTTGAATTATCTCAATATTAAATCAGATAAAAACTGGGCCGACATCAATAAGAAAGAGCTCGATCAACTCGACAACGTTTGTCAGCGTCTAGAGTTAGATATTTTAGGTCAAAATCGTTTTAAAGATGAGTTTGTCGAATGTGGTGGAATTGAGTTAAAAGAAGTTAATTTCAAAACAATGGAAAGCAAACTTGTCTCAGGACTTTATTTTGCCGGTGAAATCCTTGATATTGATGGGATTACAGGTGGTTTCAACTTTCAAAATGCCTGGACCAGTGGTTATATCGTTGGGCATAATATTGCCAAAATTTAAGAGAGGTTTTTATGACTAGATTTTTAGTAGTACTTTTTGTCTTAGCAGGGTGTGCAAGTATACCAAGCGAAAACAAAATGAATGACAAATATCTCTATCTTGAGGAAATTCAAAGTGAGAGATCAATAGACTTTGCAAAAAATCTTTCTTATATCACTGAGAAAAAGTACCAAGATGATCCTCGTTTTAAAAAGATTAAAGAAGATATTCTTTCTGATCTTAATGATCCCGATAAAATTCCCTACGGATCAATTCATGGAAAATATGTCTACAACTACTGGAAAGATAAAAAGAACCCAAGAGGTCTGTGGAGACGAATGCCGCTTACACATTATCGTAAAGGTAAAACAAACTGGGAAGTTCTTATCGATTTAGACAAGCTGGCAAAAATAGAAAAGAAAAATTGGGTTTGGAAATATGCAAACTATGAAAGCACCAAAAACAGAAGAGCGATCATTTCCCTTTCAATCGGTGGGAAAGATGCCTCTTTTAAAAGAGAGTATGATCTCGTCAATAAACGCTTCGTTAAAAACGGATTTAATATTGAAGATGAAGGGAAAAACTGGATTACGTGGATTAATGAAAATCGCGTCTATGTCAGTGCTGACTTTGGAAAAGAAACATTAACGAAAGCAGGATACCCTAGACAGACACGTTACTGGAAAAGAGGAACTCACTATAAAAAAGCGACTCTTGTTCATGAAATTCCTGAAGACTATAGCTCGGGATGGCCGTATGTTGACCATGTCGCCAAAAAGACAATTTTTGTCATCACACCACAATGGTATAAAAAAGAATTTTACCTTTTCGATTCTAAGAACCAAAAAATTTTATCGAAGATGCCATTACCACTATTTTTAGAATTAAAAAGTAGAATTAAAAATAGATTACTCTTTACCACTCGTGAGAAATGGACTGTGAACGATCAAACGTTTCTTCCTGGGGATCTCGTAAGTATCAATGAAGATAAGATTGAAAAAAATTATGTTGATGCTGAACTTGTTTTTAGACCTGCTGCGAATCAGTCTGTTCAAAGAGTTCGAAGCTCGAAGTCGGCTATTTACATCTCTCTTCTCAATGATGTGAAACAAGAAATGAGAACTCTCACCTTAGAGAGATCCAAGTGGGTGATGAAAAAGCTAGAGCTTCCAGACGAGTTCGCCACGAATTATATTAATTCACTGGAAAAAACGCGTAATGACTTCTTTCTCACTCAAGCAAGTTTTACCAAACCTTATACCCTTTACTACTTCAATAACGGCAAATTTGAGTTTGTTCGAAAGCAGAAGTCAAAATTTAACTCTGATAACTTAGTAGTCGAACAGCACTTTGCGACAAGTAAAGACGGAGCTAAAGTTCCCTATTTTCAAGTTAGTAAAAAGGGAATCAAACGAGATGGTAATAACCCAACTGAAGTTTATGCTTATGGAGGTTTTCAGCATTCTCAACTTCCTTTTTACTCCGGAACTCTTGGAAAACATTGGTTAGAAAAAGGTGGTGTTTTTGTTTTAGCAAATATTAGAGGAGGCTCTGAGTATGGTACAAAATGGCATAAACAAGCCTTAAAAGAAAATAGACAGAATGCCTTTAATGACTTCTATGCCGTTGCTGAAGATTTGATAGCGAGAAAAGTTAGCTCTCCAAAAAAACTTGCTGTAAGAGGTGGATCTAATGGTGGACTACTAACTGCTGTGGCCATGACTCAAAGACCAGACTTATACAATGCTGTTATCTCTGCCGTTCCTTTAACTGATATGGAACGTTTTCATAAACTGCTCGCTGGTCATAGCTGGGTTGGTGAATACGGAAACCCAGATAACGAAGAGGAAAGAAAATATCTTTTAGAATACTCCCCCTTTCATCAACTAAGAAAAAATGAAGACTATCCTATTCCCTTTGTCTTTACCTCAACACTTGATGACCGTGTACACCCTGGGCATGCGAGAAAATTTGTCGCCAAAATGAAAGATCTCGGACACCCCGTTATTTATTATGAAAATACAGAAGGGGGACATGCTGGCTCTTCAAATTATAAACAGAGAGCGAGTATCAAAGCTATGCAGTACCTTTATCTCTATGAACGTTTAGGAATGTAATGAAAACATTACTGATTATCTTTTTTCTCTTTTGTAGTACCGCGAAGGCTAAAACTTATCTTGCTTTTTTTGAGTTCTACGATTATCACGGAAACTTAATACAAGTAGAAGATGGTGGTCGTTTCTCTCACGTGGCCATTTCTAATGGTGAGTTTTGGCTACACGCTCACCCAGGAAAAGGAAAAGTTGAGGCCGTGGACTCTATCAAAGAGATGAATTTCTACAAAGCAAAAGTATTTCTTTTTGAAAACGATTCTTTAAACCTATCGTCAAATGCTCTTCGAGAATATGTCGATGTCACTTATGATCGAGACTTTGATTGGTCTAATCGTACACTTTATAATGCCGAATTAATTGCTCTCATTCTGGGAATTGCTCCTTCACCAATGAATTTTAATGCAAACTTTTGGCAGAAAAACTCCGCTGTCTACCCCTCAGGAAATCTTGGATTGTCCCCTGATGATATTTTCAGCGAGCTCGATAATTTAGGGTTCCAATCTGCTGATTATTAATTATTTAACAACCGCTTCTTTTTTAATCTTTGTGCCATCACTAAAAACAAACTCAAGATTGTGTTTTTCACCTTCAATGGTTTTCTTCTTTAGATTAATAAACATTATATGAAGACCACCAGGTTTGAGGTTTGCCTCTCCCATAGCTGGAACGTTTATATGAGGTACCTTTCTCATTTTCATTACCCCATCAACCATTCCGTGAGTATGGAGCTCTACAGTTTTAGATAAGTCGCTATTGACGGCAACAAGCTTAACATCCTTCTTACTTGGATTTTTTATTTTCACAAATCCAGCACTCATTTTAGAAACAGGAGGAACTTCTCGAATCCATGGATTCAGAATTTCATAATTTGTTTCATAATCCTCGGCCATCACCCCAAAACTTAAAAGTATCGTTATTAAAAATATTTTCATCTACTCTCCAATGAGTTTTCTTAACTCTTTAATAAAATCTTCATTTCCCTGAACTTTAGAAAAGCTATTTGCATACTCACCCTTTTTATTGATGAGAAAAAATCGTGAGGTATGATCAACAGTGTAGCCCATTTCAGAATCTTTCAGTGGTGTGAGCGCAAAGAAAACACCATACTGCTTTGTCACTTTTTTTATTTCATCTTCCTTTCCCGTTAAGCCGACAAAGTCATCTGAAAAAAACTCAGCATATTTTTGAACCGTATCTGGTGTATCTCTTTTATAATCAACACTAATAAAGACAGGAACAATTTGAGCACGCTCTTTTTCATTTAACTGCTTAAGTTCTCTTTTAAGTTTACTCAGCGAAAGAGGACAGATATCAGGGCAATGAGTAAAGCCGAAGTACAAAATACGTACCTTTCCATTTGAATCTGAAAGTTTCCACTTACCTTTTTGACTGGCAAGACTGAAGTCACCTCCAAAATCCCCATAAGGATTTTCTTTTTTACAAGAAAAGAGAACAAGACAACAAACAAGGAGTACTCTAATCACGATCCACCTCGAAATCTAAATTAGTTTTATATTTTTTCCCATCAATATGAGTGACCAAGTGTATTCGCCATTTCATTCTCTGCTCTGTACAGACGGGAAAAAGTGTTTTGGCTTCATAAAAAATCGGTGTTTTTCTTTTGATAGGAAGCTCAACTGGAGCATGATTGAAAGAAAGCCCAATCAAAAGAGCTTCAACTTTCTCAATACTTCCATCACTAAACTTAACTTGAAATTTAAAATCTTTCGCAGGGTCAAGCGGTACTGGCTTCATAAACACCTCTGCCTTAAGTCCCTCTTGGTTGATGACACAACGGCCTTGGGCCAAATCACAGTTGTGAGAAACAAAGACATCTTTTGGCATTAAGAAATAATACAAACCAATAGCGAATACGAGAAAGGGAATTAAATACTTCACATGAATTTCATATTCTAAAGCTAGTGATTAGGCAATGATCTGTATCAAATCTTATTTAGGATAAATACACCGGTAAAGCTCATTCATATTGCTCCCTGTGTTGTTTTGGAGCGGTCCATAGTGGTTATAGGCCCATCCAGAATAAAAGTGAGTAGTTACACATCTATTATTCGGACTTTTATTGCCACTACCAGAGTGATTATCCGGATGAGTATTTCTCTGCTTTCTACTATTTACCTGAATAGCAAAAGTCTGCAGAATTTTATGTACTCCACAAAAGCTATTGAAGTGCTGTAACGAAGAGCCCAGATAAGGAATCATTTCCTGCTGATTTCCCTTCGGGATCGGGCAAGAATAATCTTTATTCCATTGTTTAATACAAGGAATAATATTACCCGAATATGTTGGAGTAAACTGGAATAAACCAATATTTAATTTACTTGCAGGTGGTTGATAAGGATCTTCGTAAAACTTGACCCCAGCTGGCTTTCGATAATTTGCCGCTGCATACTTTTCTGCAACTTGATAACTTCTTGAGGTATCAGCAGTCGTCAAACTCTCTGTATAGGCAAGACAACCAAAGAACTTACCCCAAAGTTTTTGCATATCAATTTTAGCGCTATTATCTCCCGCGAGGTAGCGACTACGATATGAGTTATAATCGTCTGCAAATCTTTGTGCGAGTCCAATCGTAATGGGACCAGGTACTTTTTTAATCGTATTATTTAAAGTCTCATAGGTCACACGACACATAGGGTGAGAAAAGAAACTAATAGGTACATAGTTTGCATCTGTACTTTCCATTCCATAATAAGAAGCAATTGGCTGAAGTTGAACTTTCTTTTTTACAGAAAGATCGTTGATAAAATAGGCAATAGCATCTGAAAATCGAGTTTTATTTTCAAGCTCTTCATGACAAACATCACCCTTAGAAAAACTTTTTGCTTCTCTAAACTTTCCTAGTTCATCATTATTTTTTCGATAGTCGATCTTGTCGATAATATAATCCGAAATCTGATCAACTGTATTCTCCGGTTCCGGGCTTGGCTCAGGTTCTGGTTCGGGCTCGGGTTCAGGCTCTGGACTTGGTTCGGGCTCCGGCTCTGGCTCAGGACTTGGTTCGGGCTCCGGCTCGGTTTCAGGCTCCGACTCAGCTTCACAGTCTTCACTTGTTTTCAAAGAGTCAGTACTACTGGTCTCTGAAACAACTTCACCAGTATCATCTTTTTTACAAGGATCTTCCTGTTTACAAGAAGCAAAAGAGAAAAGAGCGACGATCAATATTAACCACTTCACAGCGGGATAGGTATTTTTTTTCATACCTACTTTTCGAAATGTCTTCTCTTTTCTTTAGATTTTTAACGGAAAGTTTTGTCAATTTTATGTCAGGTCATAAAAAAAGCAGCCTCTGTAATGCCCATCTGGCGGGGCTTTCGAGCTCTCAGCTAAATTTTATTGAGCTTTTTATCTAGGACACAAAGCCCTAATGAAGAAAAAACAGCGAGTGTAAAATAACCCGTCATCCAAGGAATTTCATCTTTCCACAGTTCATACTCCCAAGAAATGATTCTTTTGAAAGAGATCTCTTTTAAGCCAGCGATAAGTTCAGGATACACCTTTGCTGAAGCCAAATCTGCAAGATGCCTGTTGTAGTACATTGGAATATCAACGAGAAACATAAAGCCAACATAAAAAGAGCAGCCAATTATAATGAGATAAGCAATTTTTTTCATACTGGCATCGAGCTTTGAGAGTAAGCTAAGAAATGAAATAATGATAAGAGAAAAGGTAATTCCCCATAGAGTTTCCTCGATAGCATGGGCAAGATTATAGCCAATGGTCACTCCATACCAAGAAAAGACTTCAGCAACTCCAATCAAGATCAGTGGCAACGAAGATATTTTTAAAACTAAGCTATCTTGGTATTTCTCACCAAACTTTTTTAGAAGAATCACCCATTGAAAGACGAAGGCCATTTCTGCAATCGTGGCAGCAGTCCGCCCGAGAAGAACACTCGAAAACCAAGTGTCAAACAACATCATTCTTTGAACGTCGGCCCTTGGAAGGATCGATCGATAGGAGCAGACTACAACATAAATTAAACAAAGCCAGATCATCAGATTGGTTTGCTTATTTTTAAGCTCATTTTTATTAATGACGAACCATAAAACATAGTTGATACAACTAAAGACGGTGAGAAAAACCCACCAATATAATACTGTATTATCCATTCTTTTGTCTTTTTACTTGATTGCTGTCATTATTTATTAAACAACCAAGGAGCGGCTGTGTATAGAGTAATCTTTTTATCCCTAGTTTTTTCGTCAAATATTTACAGTATGTCTTACTTAAATTGCTTGAGTGCAGATAAAAAACTTAGCTACTCTTATCAATCATGTGTGAATGCAAACTTCAATAATGTAGCAAGAAAGCTCAACCTTTTTCTTCCCAACTGTTTTCATATTGGTGATGGTGTTAGTTACTCTTATCAAAGTTGCGTGAATAGTAATTTCAGCCGCGTCAGTAATAAGTTAAATACATTTACTCTTAGTTGTTTCAACCTCCAAGATACTCTCTCTTATACTTATCAATCTTGTGTGAATAACAACTTTTTCAGAGTCGTGAATAAAATTAACTCTTCTAACCTATAAAAGTTAAGGCCAAGCAAGGCATCAAAAAAACAGCAATGATAAAAAGTTTAAATAACATCATTCCCGCGTAATGAATGCTGTAAAAATGTTCTTTGGTTATGGGCGTGAAATGGCAGTGAAGGCGATAAACGAGATCCCCTGCAAACTTCAACCATGCTGCCCACCATAATAAAAGCACCATATTAAAGAGAAATGAATAAAATAAATAAGTTTTCAATTCATGCAGGTCCATACCATCCTCCCCTCACTTTATTATAGAGAGTAATTGCTTAAATTTTGATGACTTCCCTCATCTAGACGCATCACATTTATCAAAAAATATTGAAGAAAAGAGTCAAAATACGTAGTATGTCACAATTACGTTTGATATGTGGGACAATAGCTCAGTTGGTTAGAGCTTCCGGCTCATAACCGGACGGTCATAGGTTCAAGTCCTATTTGTCCCACCATTTGTCAACGGTCCATTCCGGACACATAGGTTACAGATTATTCCGAAGACATGGGTAACACTTTTGGGCCAAAAGGATTCTCAAGTGCTGTTAGCTTCCGATCTTCCAAGTCAAAATAACCTAAATCGTAATTCATAAAGCTCACTAACCACTGCCTACCGAGAAAAGCGCTGATTTTATATCTTATTAAAATCAGAGTTAATAACAAAAGGCATCACGAGACGCTGTTCGATAAAATGCTCCAGAACGACAAAACCAATGGAAAACAGGAGAACTTGGATCAATTTGTGGATTAGTGCTCGCATCAAGTAATATCTCCGGTGTTATATGTCTCGACTCAATCGTTCCCACTGTCATTCTTGAAATTGCTTCAATTAACTCCTCTCGGTCGACAGTATCTTCACTTTGTCTTCCAAGCTCACGCAATCGATAACTTAGATAATCTGGAGTTAAATAATGGGAAGCATGAGTAATTCCATATTCGAATTGCGCCGGAAAAGCGACTATATCGTTAGCAGCTCCTCCAAAATGAAAAACTTCACGGCTAAATTCTTCAGGTGCATTTTGAGCAAATTCTAGTAATTGCCTTGTACTTAGATTTTGCTCGTTAATATGAGCGCGTATATCTTCCACTGTAAATCTTCTACCATTTGTTAATGGGGGAACAACCCTCGAAGAGGTCCATCTATTCCACATTGCAGTAGCACGATTTTCAGGTACATATGAAGCAGTCTCTAAAAATGTTGCCATTCTTAATCCCAATACTTGTCTTTCATTTAATGGGTTTGTTGATTGGCGATGTGCAGAAATAATCTCCAGCCTTTCTTCAACCGGTAAACTTTGAAAATAATTATTTACTCTTTCAAGGTATTGTTCTTGGTTTCTATATCTTGTTATAGATTCAGGTAGAAACTCATTTAACGAGTCTAGCTCATCAACTTCCCAAGTTTCATGAGGCCTGTGAAATCGAGGAAAAACAACATTTGCCTCAGCGAAGCGACTTCCCATTTCTCTATTAAGACGAAAGAACTCTGGGTTATCCATCCACCCACCAAAATGGGCCAAATCATGCAAAGAAAAAGTTAATGTATTTTCATAACCAGGAGGTCCCATACCAATAGCTTCGGCCATGGGAAATAGGCCATCTCTCATCATTCTACTAGTAGCGGCAACATGTAAAACCTCATAGTGGGGGGTATATCCTTCTGGAATCACTTCACCGATTTCAAAAGTTACGACTTCTCCCTCAGGGCTTCTGTAAACTCTTACTGGACGCATAAGATCTCTAGGACTTACTCTGCCCGAAACAATTAACTCATCATACTGGTCATACATTCTTGCAATAACTTCAGTTAGCTCAGGAACTTGAACATTTCCTTCTTCAATAATGAAGCCCATAGACTCAAGCCATTCAATATGAGGATGTCCGTTTCTTTTAGCCTCTAAATACATTGGTAGAGCTTCTTCGATACTTCGTCTTGACTCTTCAATAAATCGAGCATTCTCAATATTCCATTGAGCTCTTGCTTGCCCACTTAGATTTCTTAATCTTCTCGCCGCTTCGGAATAATTAAAACTATTTCCAGTAGAGTTGATAAGATTTCTTCGAGATATAGTTAAAGCAATATCTCTTGAAGTATTTCTTAATGAAGTTGTAGCCAATCGACTAACACCCAGTCCCCAAACTTCTAAGATGGGAACTGAAAGAATAAATTGAGCATCATGTTGATTTTGCAATTGTGCCCTTTCATCATCAGTAATAACTTCTGACAGGTGGGCCATTTGAGTATTGCGAGAGTCCCTCATTGCGTCATACATGGCATAAAAAGGAATAAGCTCTAATCCCAAATCACCAAATTGCGATAAACAACGAGTTATATCTTGATGTCCCTGAACTCTATTGGATGTAACTCTTAAACATGTATTCCATCCACTTCTATTATAACAAAGTGGGTAAAGACTCGACCTCTGCTCACCATCTAGGCTTGGTAAAAACTCATTTTGATATAAATTTTGAAACTCATAAAGATGATCTAAACGTGATTCAGAAAGTTCACGAACTCCCTCTTGCAAACGATTTATCCCTGCAATCGTACTATCAATATCAGCATCTACTCTTGCTATTAACTCATCCATAGATAAATTGGGATTCATTTTTGTTTCATCACTCATCAAATGAGCAGGTAGAGAGTTTTCAAAATTACTGTAAAAACTCATCTCTCTATCAGTTAATCCTACAAGCTCTGGATTTGTCCTAGCATTTACAAGACCGCCAGATAAAGAGGCCATCCATAAAGTATTTACTCCTGCACATAGATTAGGCTGAACCCCATCTTTTACTTTTAGAACTCTCAAATGATTATCAAACTGAACCGTTGACGGTTCTTCATCTTCAAAATAACAATTATTAGCCAAGTTTTTTTGAGCGGGACCTAAATCATTATACCATTGTTCAACTAGGCTTCGATAGATACGTTCCGAAATAATTCTATATCCTATCAAGCTATTAATGTATTGTTCTCTCCTTTGGCTAGCTTGATCACAACTTAGTTCTGGTCTTCTATTATTATCAGAACATGCTCTCATTAAGTTCCAAAGTTCTGCACTTTCACCAATCTTTGCCAATACAAAATCGCGAAACTCTCTTTCGTGCTCTTGACAGTGATTAGCAACGCTATTCTCTTCTAAAGTTGTCACAGAATTAGCTAAAGTCTCAATTTCAGAAAGATGAATTGTTAACGTATTAGAGCCTTGAGAACAATCTTCGTTAGCCTCTATTTTGCTTGTAAAAAGAAGAATAAACATAATAGTTTTAAACACTGACTTTTTCCATTTTCATCAACCTCTATATACTTACTACTTATACCAATGGCTTTGCATATATTTATGCTAATCGACGGTTTAGTATTAATAATTAATGATTTCGTACCGCAGTTTTTACCAAAACACGCTAACTAACTGAAAATTGACCATGTTCAAGATAATTTGTCTTTTAAGAAGATTTAGCGGTGGTTTTTCAAAGCTTGCTTTCTCCAATATCTCCCACAATAGACAGTCATCACTTTAACTTCTTTCATATTATTATCATATTTCCAGCAGGTTAAATTTTGGGAGATTGAGGTCATAGATGGAAGACCTTGGGCCACTTTTTCCAAGGCCATAATCTTAACCTTTGAATAAACATATTTTAATCCGTAAGAACTTCCGTAGGCTAAACCAGTAACATAAACAATAATGAAAACTAAATCCTTAATAATCGTGGTCACCATACTCAATACCTTCATTTCATGTTGAGATACCAAGACTGTTGAGTCTTCTCTTAATTGTGACCCGAGAGCATCCAAAATAAGTGGCAAGCTTTAGTGCGAAGTGTTCCAGATCAAAGTGAATCCAGCCGAAGGCGCGGCATTCACGACTTCAAAACCAATTAAAGCCCATAAATTTGAAAGTAACTCTTTCTAAAGTTCGGTCAATAACATAAGTCTAAACTCTAACTCATTTAGCACAATCATGAGCGGCATTGGTTGCCAGTGGCTAGGAACAGAACTCAAATTTGATTTCTGTAAAAACTTTGTTGAAAACAAGTACTTATCTAGACCAAAAGGTCGAAAATGAAAATATAGTTAAGGAAACTAAGTTCATCTAGTGATCTCAATACCACACCATTAAAACCCCTAGCTGAGTTTTAGCCTAAGTGGTTATGAAAAAGCTCCGAGAGGTTTTTTTCTGGCAACAGGTAACTCATATCCTCTTTGCAAATGCTATAATATGGCCATCAGAATCTTTTACGTAACCAGCATTGTCGCCCCAGTTTCTTTTTTGATAGGGAGAAATAAGCTCACCACCAGCTTCTACCGCATTACGAATGTACAGCTCAGGATTTTCGATCGTTAGATATAACTCGCATCGAGAAATGCCACTACTTTCTTCAGGATCATGTATCTTATCTTTTAATATGTTTTTAATTCCTTTCTCTGGCATCAACCCCAACACACAATGTTTAGAAATCTCGAATTCAGTCATACCGGGAACATTAAGGGTTGGCTTTTTTAAAAATACTTTCTCATAAAAATGAGTGCTTATTTCTTGATCTTTTACAAATAATATAATGTTTACCCTCATCATTAAATATTCCCAACCTTGACTATGTATATTAATTTCCCCTCTTGATATCCTCAAGAAAGTCTTTGATGTTTGCCATTTTAACATGCTCCATAAGTACAATCTTTGCCCACTGAGGATCTTCAGCGCTATCAAGCACAAGAGAGTATTTATTAATTATCTCTCTTGAAATACACTCCGCTTTTATTGTCACTATATTCATATATTTTTGATAAAAAAAAGAAATGCCTAAACGCTCAAGTTCATTGCAAAGGTATTTCGCTCTATCAACCAATTTTTCACAGAACTTTTTAGCTTCATCATACCCGTATGAATGAAGAATCATCCAAACAGCAACTACATTTGCTCCTGAGCGACTACCGCATAATGTACTATCAAATCCTCTTACATATTGAGCTTTATCGGTAGAGGTATAATTCATGAGACCTTTTCTACAAAGATAAACCCCAGTCCCATAAGGGGCTTGTAACATCTTATGAGCATCTAATGTAGCTGATGCTACTTTCGGATGAAGAAAATTTAATTTTTGCTTAGGATTTGTTAATGGGTAAATAAATCCACCAAAAGCAGCATCAATATGGTAACGATATTCAAAATTAAATTCACATAGAATACCATCTATAGATCCGATCTCATCTACTGAGCCAAACATTGTAGTGCCCATATTTAAAAAGAAGATAATTCCTCTTATACCTTCGCTTTGTAGTTTTTTAAGGATAGCTTTAAGGCCATTTTTATCGATTTGTCTTGTTTCTGTATTCACCTCAACAATTGAAACCTGCAAATCTAAAATATTAGCTGCCTTATGTATTGAGTAGTGAGTATCACTTGAGCCCATGATGCAAATTTCATTATTTTTTAAGCCCCCTTCTCTAAAGAAATTCCTGAGAACCCAGGACGCTTGTATGTTAGCCTCTGTGCCTCCAGAAGCCACATAACCATCATACTTTTTACTTTCACATTTAAGAAGAGACTCTGCACATATAGCTAATACTTCCCTTTCTAAGTTTTGAGTCCCTGAGAAAAAAGCTTCAGAGCTTCCTTCTGTGTGAACACCAATGTGATTAGGATTTGAAGATAGTGTTGTCAGAAAAGGGTTACCACTAATAATATCACTTCTAGGAAAAACTCTCGAGTCCAAATAAGAACCAGGAATGCCTAACAAGTAATCACTTTCATAGCTTTTATTCTTACTAAGCTCACTCAGTATACGTTTGGTCTGATCTTTTAACGAGATTCTATTCCATTTATCCATATAAATGGGTTTAGCAACTATCTATTTGAATAAACATGATTAGAATCAGCTCCGTTAGTGAAAAAATCATCTAAAATAAAAAAATGATTGAGAGACTATGTAGAGATCCTTACAGACTTTTCTTTCCACTGGGTGCTATGTCGCTACTCTATGGATTAATTCTATGGATGCTATATGGATTATTTGAGTTTGGTGATTTCCCATATGAAAAACATATCATGCTCTTTTTAGGTGGTTATCTTAGCTTCTCAGTCATAGGTTTTTTATTAACTGCTATCCCTCGTTTTACTTCTACAGATTTTTTAACAAAAAATGAGCTCTTTTTGTTTGCTTTAGCTATTCTTTTCTCAATAGTTACCTTCCTCATTGATAAGATAGGTTTTTTTTGGGGGACAATACATATTCTCTTTTTTCTATTAATCGTCTTTGCAGCAAAAAGGTTTTCTGAAAGAAAAAATAATCCTCCTTATACTTTCATTTTTGTTGGCCTGGGGGTTATTTTAGGAGCACTTGGCTCATTAATTATGTCGCTTTCTTACATAAGTCCAGCTGAGTTTCACTCTTTAGAAAAGTTTGGAACAATAATCTTTTATGACTATACTGTCTTTTCTTTAATTTTAGGTGTTGGCGGTCGACTAATACCTGGTATTCTTGGCTTCTCTGAAGTGGTAAACAGACAACGTAATATTTATGAAAAAAACGCTCCTTTTTTCAAAATGATACCAACAAGAATATGGTTATCCTTATTTTTTTTAATTACTGCTATTATATTGGAACTTAAAGGATTCGAGCGCTATAGCTGGTCAATCAAAGCATTCCTTGTAACTTTTTTTAGTATTAAATATTGGCAACTTTATAAAAAACCCAAGCTACTGAAATGGCATAGGCAAATTTTGCGTCTTTCGTGCTTTTTCTTAGTTTTAGGATCGTGGGTTTTATGCTTTTCTAATCAATACACAACCCATTTGAAACATATGATTTATATAGGTTGTTATTCTCTGCTTACTTTAATGGTAGCAAGTAGAGTTATTATTGCTCACAGTAACGAAAGTTTAGATTATGAGTATAGAAAATATCCATACCTTTTCGTAGGAGCTCTTATAGCAATAGCCTCATTTACACGTATTCTTGCTCCTTTTATTGAAGATTCTTATCTACCACACCTTGGTTACTCAGCCTTACTTTTCGGTGC
>JAUHVL010000056.1 GCA_030425045.1 bacterium | reverse complement strand
AAGAGAAGTTTTCGCCAACGCTATGAATATCTATCGCTCTCTACTAAAATAATATCAAAACAATAGGAGGATACTCATGATTTTCCAACTTGCCTATTTAAGCTTTCAATCAGATCAAATGAAAGACGATATTGATGGCGAAATTCAAGATATCTTAGAATGTGCCAATAAACATAATAAAGAGCATGAGATCACAGGCATTCTTTTATATAAAGGCGGAGCCTTTTTGCAACTTTTAGAGGGCGACGAAAAAGACATCGTCGATTTATACGGAAAAATTGCCTCTGATCTTCGTCACGAAAGACCTACAGTTGTCTTAAAGCAATATGCTAACGAGAGAATTTTCAAAGACTGGTCTATGGCCTTTCAAAAAGTAAATGATCTCGACTTAGAAAAAATTGAAAGTGTCCTTCCTTGGAGTGACATCATCGAAAAAACAAATAGACGCGAGCCCATTTCCAATAACCAAATCAAAGAATTCTTTCAGTTTTTTCTCTACAAATTAAAAGGTTAGAAATCTACCAAAACTCGATTAAGTATTGCATTGGTAGAATCTTATGCTCTTTTATATTTTGGTAACCAGCTTTTTTAACTTCAGTGAGAAATTTATCTCTAGCAAAACGACAATTCTTATCGGGAAGCCTTTTACCTGTTCCTTCATACTTTTTTTCATCTACTACATTATCAAGGTTTACGATTTTACCACCTGGAGATAAGTATTTTTTCAAATTTTTAATATAAGCGATACGATCTTCAAGGTGATGATAAACCATGGACAAAAAGATAATATCGCATTTTTTAGGAAAGAGTGGGTCACTCGTTTTTGAATCGACAATAGTAAGATTTTTTATTTTTTTAGTCTTTTTTAAGGAACGAAGTTTCTCTAATGATGATGAATCAATTTCTGAAGCAAAAACATATTTAAATCGCTTAATTGCTTTTTTTGTAAAGTACCCTTCTCCCGCTCCAATATCACAAAATGTTCTACGCTTATCTTTACCAGTTGTGATAGATTCAAAGATAAGCTTAGGTTTTTGCCAATGGTCTCTGGCAACAGAGTGAAAACTGAAAAAGAATAATAAGACTAATACTTTCATATATCTGTCTTCTTTAAGGCCATTTCTCTAAAGTTTTTGAGGCTTCCCAAATGGACGTACTCATCGTCAAAGACAGGATCTTTAAGTGTTCTTAAAAAATGAAGGTAATTGACATGTCCCTCGTCCCAAATCATCTGCTTTTGATACTCTGATTCAGAAAAAGTTCCCCAGTTTTGCATCAACGTAAAAAAGACAATAATTTTTGAATGGTAACGTCTTGCCAATTTTACAAAATCAATCATCTCAATATAATTATCATTTTGAACGACAAAATTAAAATTTAAGAGTTTTATTTCACCTCGATCTAACAATGTCGCCATGAACTCTAAATTTTTTAAAAGCATTTCCCAATTAGATAACCTTCTAACTTTCAAATAGGTCTCTTTAGTTGCGGCATCAATAGAGACGGAGATATTATTAATATTTTTATGAATATGAGTTAACTTACTCCATGAATGAGGTGTTAATAAAACACCATTAGTATGCAAAACAATATCAAAATAAGGCAGATCCTTCCCGCGAAGCTTTTGCAATAATTTAAAATAAACAGGAGAAGCAAAGGGATCACCTGAGCCGGTCACCAGAAGCTCTAAAACATCATCATTAATATAATTTTTATCAATGAACTCTAATACATTCTCAGTAAACTTTTCTTTTTCTTCAAAACTCTCTCCAGCATTATCAATAATCTGCTCATTCCGACAACTCGGACAAGAGAGGTTACAAGAAAAATCATAATTTAGTTCAATTGCTTCAGGCGGTTCCTCCATTACCGTAAGTTTATTTTCATAAACCTTAATCCATTTTTTCATGCCATCAAGTTCAGTATGATGAAAGAGCTTATTATTTTGAATATTTGGACAAATCTCTTTATTACAATAAGAGTAAGAACCATCTAAAATACTGGCCCTTATTTTTTGCATTTTTTCTGAGTTCCAAACTTCAGCAATCCCTTCCTTTTCACAATTACCAATTATTTCAGGTAGCCAACTCGGACAGCAGGCGTAGCCATAATATCCCTCGTGAATTTCAAGTCGGGTAAAAGGAATGGTGCAGAGGTAACCCTCTAGTGGCTTATCTATACTCATCTAATCTACGATCTTATCCATTTTTAACTGATTAATAAATTTATTCAGCGGTGTCCCTATTCATTAACGTTATGTAAATCATCATACCCTATAGTTTCACCTTATCAATAACTTAGGTGTGTTCAATCTTTATACATGCTTGAAAATTTTTACATCAAGCATAATAAATATACCCCACCGCATATAGAATAAGGAGTATTAATTGACTTTGGAGAAACCATGAAAAAACTTATTTGTACTTTATTATGTCTCATCTCATTATCTAGTAATGCTGGCTTTGTTGTATGTGAGTTGAATAAAACTCTTGGAATAGAAAACCTTGAATGTACGAATAAGTCTATCGAAAACCTCATGAATAGAAAATTTCGAAATGCAACAAGAGAAAGAATGGAAATTCAAAGAAATGCAAATGTTGAAAATCCAACGACTATCAACAAAAGGCTTTTCCTAATCAAAGAGCTTCTTTCTTACGGCTTTGAGATTAAAACAGATACGATTTTTACGCTTAATATTTAAAAGCGTAAGGTCAAATTAATCCCATTTTAAAGAGAGCGCATAAGATGAGCATCAATTCTGTGAACAATAGAAAAGCTCTCTTGCTCAGTCATCTCCTCAAGAAGGTTGGCATGCTCACGGTCAAACTTCTCAACCTCTTCAGGAGTCATAGCAGCGCCAACACCTCGACAAGCTCTTATTCGCCCTCTCCAAGACTCTCTCGTAAAAGAAATACTCTCATCATAAAAAAAGAAACCAAATACTTTAAAATCATCTTTCAAACTTGGAATTTCAAAAGGGATTTCTCCACTATAGCTATGGGCACTCTAATCTAGGGAAACTCATTTCTCCTAAGTTAGAATTATTTATTACATGGAAAAAATTACAGAGAAATTGATTTGCAACACTATTTTGAGGTAGATTAAGCCACATAAATAAGAGAGAGAGAGAGAGAGAGAGAGAGAGAGACATCAATATGCATAAGATAATTAGTTTACTACTATTATTTTTATCCCTTAGCTCCTTTGCTGGGACGATCACTGACGGAAGACAAGTATTTACTTCAAAATGTTATGATGATTATACCTGTGAAGTCCTCTATATTTCAGATCTTGCTGAAGAACAAAGTCCTTACGTCAATTGGCACACAACTTTTGAATATAAAGAACTTTTTGAAGAGAATACCTGCCGAAGGTTAACTGCTGGAACCATTGCTGAATTTAAACATAGTCGTTCAGTGACAACTTTTTTAAAAGAATTTGAAATTACAGGTGGTAATCACTTTCAAAAAATTTGTGGACTTACCATTATAGGGGGTGTTGCCATTATTGGTTGGGCCCATCTGAAAATTACCGACCTTTTAGCTGGCCGTAATATCCCAAGAGAAATCAAAAATGGATTAGAAATTTTAATTCTTGGAGATAGCAATGAAGAGTTGGAAATCAGCCGAGAAGCTTTTGACGCAATCATGTGGCAATTTATAGAAATTAACAGAAAATAAATTTACAAATCCTCACTTGAAATAACTAATATAACTAAAAAGTTTATAACTTTTATAAAAAATCCAAGTAAGTTTAATATCGTTTTTTTAATGTAAAAGATGCCCCGGCTTTAGCCCTATTGTTTCCTTTTCAGGTTTTAGCTTATGAGGTGATGGGTTGAGAAATATCCTCAGCCGAAATTAAAAGCAAATGAGTTCTTTAAAGTATTCTGGTATTTTAAAATTTCTTATATCTTCAGGTATGAAGAACTTATGTTCGGGGTTAATCAACTCCATAGAAATATTTTTATTATTCTGAGGTTCAAAGTCTTTAGGATCAGTTGAATCAGCGAGAAAAAAGATTAATGGCATTGAAAGGTCATCTATTGACTCTTCAAGGACCATAATTTTAGTACTTGGATTATATGGAGGATTATAGGTTATAAAACCCTTGATATGTTCTTCCGGAAGAGTACCAGTAAAGCAAAGCCCATACTTACAAGCATCTTTTTGATTTCGTAGATGAAGCTTCAAAAGATTATTCTTAGATGCTTCTAAATCATCTATCCAAATGAACTCAACATAATTCTTCGGAAATAGTATAAACTCAGCACTCGTTCCTTGCCCTTTATGACAAATAGGACCCGCAAGTCTAAAACCTTGATTAAGTAAACCTTGCCTTAGAGGAAAAGATTTATCTACAAGCGTGAAGTAATGATTAAGTTTCAATGTCATAATATTTTTAGTAGTTTGAGGTTTGATATTAAGAGATAAAATATCCCTTGTAAAAAATTAGTATTTGAGTGATACCCTACTTGGTCGACTATCAAACTGCAATTTCAAATATCAGACAATAGTAGTTTTCTATTTAGTTAAAATACACTGAAAGAGATAATCCAAATACAAAACCTCAATTTGATCAGGGCATTCTTTCAATAAACATTGAACTCTTCTATGACACTCGTCTAAGCAAGAAATCTCATGGGAGAATACTTGTTCTAGGTACAATAGAAAGAATTCAAATGACTGATCTCGATCACTCATTTCTTTAGGCCTATTTTTCTTCGGCTTTTATTATAGGATGGTAACTTATCTTCTAAGTTATCAAGTCTTTCAAAAACGACTTTAAATACCTGAGTTACACTTTGTTCTAGCCTACCGACTTTTCTCTCCACCCTTTCTTCAAGTGCATAGAAGCTTCTCAGTTTAGTAAATATTCTCATGATTGCGATATTGACCTCAATTGCACGATCACTTTTCAAGACTGCTGATAGCATGGCCACACCGTTTTCTGTAAAAACAAGGGGTTGTTTCTGCTTTCCACCTCTTCCTTCTTTTGAAGTCACAAACTGTGACTTCAAAGCCTCATTCTCTTCCTTAGTTAGTTTGAACATAAAATCATCAGGAAATCTTTTTAAATTCCTTCGCACAGATTGATTGAGAACTCTAGTCTCAACACCATAAAGCTCTGCTAAATCACTGTCTAACATAACCTGAACGCCCCTAATTACATAAATCTTGTCTTGAATTTGATCTAATTGAATCTCCATATAACCTCCAAAGTTTTTAAACTTCAAGAGTTATGAGGTTGATATAATTTTGTTAAGAAATTTCTGAATTTATTTCAATATAAAAGAATTTTCAGATTAAATACTCCCTTTATGCTTATTAACTAAACCAATTATGGGCCATTAACAACTTTCATCTATTGAAAATTATCCCTATTGGACGAAAATCTAATTATACTTATTAAAAGGGAGCAATAATGAGAACCGACTTAAATGAATTAAAAACCTTTCTTGAAGGAGAGCTAGAGATCAAAAAAAAGTTCAACTCTTCATATTCCAAAAATGCTTTTGCCAGAGATCTTGGTATTGCTTCAACAACTCTTAAAAGTTTTTTACAAGGGAAAAGAGAACTGAGTTTTAAAAATCTAAAATCTATTTTTAAATACATTAACTCAGAAGTTTTTTGCTCTTTCTGTGATAGACCACAAAAAGAAGTTGATTATGTTATTGCAGGCCCTAGAAAATTGTTTATTTGTGAAGACTGCGTTAACAAGTGCATAGATATTAGAAAAGAAAATCGAATACACAATTCAAAGTTCGAAAGTTAGTTTTTAGTAATAAAAAAACCCTTGTAAAAACAAGGGTTCTTAAGATGGTGCCCCGAGGCGGACTCGAACCACCGACACAAGGATTTTCAGTCCTTTGCTCTACCAACTGAGCTATCAGGGCACATAAAAAAGTAACTCCCAATGTAGTTGGTGTAAGAAAAATCGTCAATGAGATTTTCGTGTTATATGATAAAAAGCCTATGAAAATATTGAAAAAAACTCTGACCTATCGTGATCAGCAAACTCATGCCTTGATGTTTATTCCTGAAGGAGGAATTAAACATTGGTCGTTGATGACCCATGGATACACCTCTCATAAAGGCTCCATTTTAAACTGGGCATCGCGTCTAGCTGATATGAAACATGCTGTCTTGCTATTTGACCTACCTGGTCATTACCTTGGAAACTTCTCTGAAGTAACAGATCTTCATCATTTTATGCACCATGGGCATGAGCTCTTTTTAGGCGCCTATCAGCTCCTTCATCATGAGCTCTCGCAAAGACCAGAACATATTTTTACGCTAGGTCATAGCTTAGGAGCTCTCTTTGCTATTAAGGCCTTAAATATTACTGAGCTAGCGAAGGCTACCAATATATGTGTCGGTCTTGGTTTACTGCCAGAGGGAGATACACATTTTTTCTTAACACCCTTATTTAGAAAGACTTTAATCGTAAGATCGCAGATTGTTTCTCCTGCTCTTAATCCCGAAGATGTCTTTACCATGATTCAAAAAGAAAAAAAGCTCTTAGATGTCACCCAAAAAAGAATTCATCTTATTGCGGGTGAAGACGACGTCGTTGTTAAAGGAAAAGTTGGTATCGATAATATGAAAACCCTTCTTGAAAATAGAGGTAATCAGGTTACAAGTATTGTCTACCCTAGACTTCCCCACCACCTGCCAGAGATGGCGACGGGTCACATCTATAGTTTCATTAAAGACTATTTTAAATAAAATTTAATATTTTTAAGAAGACCAATTCTTCCTGTGCGTTCGACAACAGAGCCTTTAAATTCTTTAACAAACTTCTTATTTGACCATGTTTGTAATTCTTCAAAAACTTTCTCTAGTGGCCTGGCGAGAAAAAAATTAAAAAGTTTGGAATCTTGAACCGCTTTTAAGATTGGTTCTTTTGACAATTTGATATTCCAAGGACAGACATCTTGGCAGATATCACAACCAAAGATTTCACCATTTGATTTATCTATTCCCTCGGGAGCTTCAGCTTCTTTAAATAATTCAATCGTGAAGGTTGAGATGCACTGGTTAGCGTTTAATGTTCTCGTCTCCGGGTCAATGGCCAACGTGGGGCAAGCGACGACACAGTCATGACAATGTCCACAGTGATCTATTTCAAGCTTTTTAGGATTATCTAGTTTGAGGCTTGTTAAAATAGAGCCGATAAAAAAGAAACTTCCCTCTTTTTGATTTATTAACATCGAATTTTTTCCAAACCAACCAAGGCCTGCACGATAAGCTAAATCTCTTTCCAAAATAGGCCAAGTATCAATACCACAGGTAAAGTTTTCATCTGGAAATTGCTTTTTTAGCTCATCAATTATTTGCGCTAAGTATTCTTTTATTACGTAATGGTAATCATTGTCTCCATAAGCTAGCGCATAACTCGCCATCCGGTTTTCTTTAAATTTATTTTTATAATAAAAATTTACTTCTTTATAACTAAATAAAAAAACAATTGCTGATTGAGTTCCTTTAACGACATGATCTAATGACTTTCTTTTTTCTTTTCTTTCATCGGCAAGATACCCTAGCACCCCATGCATCTTGTTTTTAACCCAGCTATCGTAATGATCAAATGAAACGGGACTCAGCTCACTGGTCGTTCCCCAGTCAACAACGCCAAGGTTTTTTAAAAAGGATTGATCTAGATGAATCATGACTTTGGAATAATCTCAATTGCACCAGTAGGACATACACGAATACACTCATTATCCATAGTGCACTCTTTGATTCTATTTGTATTAATAATTGTATTATTATTATTTTCTGGATCCATCGCCCAAATTTCATGGGGGCAGATATTTATACAGCTATGGCATGAGGAGCATATACTGGTATCCAAAAGAATTTTCTTTTTATCATCACTGGCCTCAATAAATGAATCCGATCCACCAGGAATAGAAGGCCTGTCTCTAATAATTTCTACTTTAACAGAGTTTGATGATCCTCTTGAAAAGAAACTCCCATCCCCCCTGGTAATTACTAATTTATCTCCATTAACAAGGGAAAGGTCTTTTTTCACTTTATCAATAACATCCTCTTGGAAATCAAACGTTTCTTCATCGTAATTTTCTAAGTAATAAGGGATCACTCCCCAGTACAAAGATAGTTTTCTGACAACTTCAATTCTATTGGTAACCCCAAGGATGGGGGTCATCGGCCTAAAAAGAGATGCTTTTTTACAAGACTGACCTGATTCTGTGACGGAAATAATTTTTTTAGCGTTCACCTTTTCAGCAATCATCGAAGCGGCAACCATGACAGAGGCTTGAACATTAGAAAGGTCAATATTTCGAAGATAAGGTCTTTCTTTTGGTTTTTTTTCTGCCTCTTCAATAATTTTCACCATCATTTCAACCGCTTCTACAGGATATTGTCCAGCAGCTGTTTCACCACTTAACATCACAGCATCTGTTCCATCCCAGATAGCGTTAGCAACATCCGTTGCTTCGGCCCTTGTTGGAGTCGGACTGTTTGTCATCGATTCAAGCATTTGAGTCGCTGTAATAACAGGAACTTTTTTATCATTACATTTTTGGATTAACTCTTTTTGAGCGGCAGGCACCAAATGATTACCGAGCTCAACTCCCATATCTCCCCTAGCAACCATAATAAAGTCTGTGACCTCTAAAATGGAGTCAATATTATCTAGCGCCTGAGGTTTTTCAATCTTTGCAATAATGGGAATATTCATTTTAAGTGAGTGAAGTAAGTATTTTACTTCGAGGATATCTTCTTTTTTTCTGACAAAAGAGAGCGCTATATAATCACAACCTTGTTTTAAACCAAACAATAGATCAGCTTTATCTTTTTGTGTAAAAGCGGGAGCGGAAACTTCACAGTCTGGAAGATTGATTCCTTTATTGGATTTTAGCACTCCACCAGTAGTAATTTTTATTTTATAAACATCGCCATCTCTTTCAATGGCCTGTGCTCTTAAATTACCGTCATCAAATAAAATGCGAGCCCCATCATGACAATCATCAACTAACTTTTCATAGATAGTAGGAATATAATTTTTATAATGCTGATACTGCTCTTTTTTATCGGTAGGTCCTATTACCCACTCCTCTCCTTCATGCATAATGAGAGGCCGTTCTACCTTATCCACTCTTATTTTAGGTCCTTGTAAATCTAGTAAGATTCCAATCTCACGTCCGGCCACTTTTGAGGCCTGTCGAATATTGCGAAAAAGTTGAGCATGTCCTTCATGAGTTCCGTGACTCATATTAACTCTGGCCACATCAAGACCTGCCGTTATGAGATTTGAAATGGTCTCCACTTCATTTGAACTTGGACCAAGCGTGCCTATTAGCTTTGCTTTTTTCATAGTTCTATTATAACGCGATTGAAAATTTTAGGGGAATAAATTATGAAATGGTCTTTCTGGTATTTTTAATTTCGATCTGAGCTCGATGGGCCTGTTCCATCTCATTCATCTTATTTTCATATTGAGCAACCATCGTCGCTTTTTCAGAATCCGATTGTTGTTTATAACGAATTAACTCATCATAAAGCATCGTCGTCTTTCTTTGCATTTCTCTTTGATGCTCACTTCTTTCATTAGCAAGCATCCCCTCATAACGCTCTGTAAGTTTTGCAATATGGACTTCTGAATCACTTTTGGCCTGTCCTATCTTTCTTTCAAACTCATTTTTAAGCGCCATTTTTTCTTTATCAAAATTTTGCTGCATTCTAATCATATCTCTTCGGACTGATCTTTTATTGGCAGCACTAATATCATTTTGCATTAATTTATAATGCTCAAATTCTTTTGCATGTTTTTTATTGAGAACATCTAATTTTTTCTCGTAGGTATCAACCAGTTTTTTATTATCTGATTCTAGCTGAGTTATCTTTTTATTCAGAGCAAACTCTTTACGCATAAACTGCTCATTCATATTCTCTCTCATATCAGCTTTTTCCTGATGTGATTGCCTTCTGGCACTTTCTATGAACTGCGTTTTCTCTCTCGCGATGTCTTCTCTTAACTCAGAAGCAAGAGCTTCCTTACTTTCTGTTAATTTAATAATTTCTTTATTAAATTGCTGTCTTTGGGTATTAAGATGATTTTGATGTTGCTTTTTTTGCACAACATCTCTTTTATCTGCTTCATCTTGAATAGTTCTAACCTGAGACGTTTTTTGATCAATTTGATCTTTAAAATCGTCGCGAAGTTTTCCGATCTCATCACTTCTTAGACGCCTAATCTCATTATCTTTCTCATTCATTTTTTCTGAGAAGATTAAATCACGGCGAGCATCTTCCGTTTTTTGCTCGTCAGACATTTTAATAATTTGTTGTTCAGCAGACTTAGTAACTCGAGACGTTTCATCATTGGCCCTTTCCACTCTTTCTTGCCAATGATCTTCTAATTTCTCTTTTTTCTTTATATATTCAGCCTCGATTGGCTGACTGGCTATTTTATTGAGCTCTTTTTGTAGCTCCATTCTATTTTGAGAGTATTCTCTTTCCAATCTTCTTTTATCGTTTTTATTTTCGATATTGGCACTTTTAAAAGCGTCAGCATTTCTTTTATTGATATTTTTTGTTACTTCTTCATAATTAGCACGTTGCTGTTCTTGCTGAATATCTTTATTTTTAATGGTATTAGCAACCTGATTTTCAGCATTATTTTTTAAAATTGCGGTATCTTCATCGTGATTTTGGCGAAGTCTTTCTTTTTCAAATTGATGGAGAGAGTTTGTTTCATTACGAAGTAGATTTGTTTGCTGAATAAGTGATTTCTTCTCATTTTCATGCTCACTCATCATATATTTCTTCTCGAGATCTTGCGATTCTCTAAACTCATTCATTTTTTCAATATTAGTTTTTTGAATATCTCCAAGCTTAGTATTGAAATGATTCTCTCTTCTGGTCAATCCTTTGGTAAAGCGATCTTCCATATTTTCTTTTTCATAGGCCTGAAGTCGATCAGATTCATCTTTTGCTGTTTTATAAGAAGACCTTAGCGAATCAAGTTCATACTTTTGATTAGCAACCTGATTATTTCTTTCTTGAACATTAGCGTCTTTCATCTCTTTTATATTTTTAAGATAACGCTGTTGTCTTTCTGCGACTTCTTTTTTTAATTTCTCATCATATTCTTTAAGCTGCTTTTCACTAGTTTCTTCCATCTCTTCTTTTTGCTTGAGATAGTTTTCTCTTTGATTGGCCTCTCGTGCCTGATGATTCTCTTCCACATCACGTAGCTGCTTATTATACTGATCGCTTAGTTTCTCAGCGGCTTGCTGATAATCTTTTTTTGCGGCGGCAATACTATTATTTCTATTTACTTCCATGGAAAACACGAGTCCCTTTTTAGGTACACTACACTTTCCATTGTAACGCTAAAAGTTAAAGAAAGATGCCATGGCAATTCTTTCCGATGGCATCCGAGTAGAGCAGTTGGTTATTTTTTTAACTCTTCGTCAATGATCTCAGAGAATTTATCAACAGGGACTGCCCCACTGACCATTCTTCCATTTACAAAGAAGGTAGGTGTTGATTTCACACCAGAGTCTTGTCCAAGCTTTTTATCAGCTTCAATTTTGTTTTGATGTCTTTTTGAAGCATAACACTCTTTATACTTGGCCATATCAAGTCCAACTTTTTTGGCGGCTTCTTCTAAACTTTTTTCGTCAAGTTTACTTTGGTTTTCAAAGAGGTGATCGTGCATTTTCCAAAACTTTTTTGAGTCTTGCTCGTTTGCACATAAAGCAGCATTAGCAGCGTTCATTGCATTTTTATGAAAAGGTAAAGGAAAGTTCTTAAAAACTACTTTAAGTTTGTTTCCATATTTCTTTTTTAGCTGATCGACAATTTTTGCTCCCTTTGAACAAAAAGGACATTCAAAATCAGAAAATTCAATCAACGTAACTTTTGCATCAGCTTTACCAGCAAAAGGAGAATCACCTGCAGCAATCTCAACAATCGGTGCCTTTGGCTTAGTTAAATAAACTTCAGCAGGGTTTTTACTGAGCTGTTTATTCATCCAGTTTTCAACTTCTTTTTGTTTCTTCTGTGCCGTTAAAAATGTTTTAATCCGGTCTTTTATCTGATCGTTTAATTGATTATCAGGAATTCTTCTCTCTTTAGCGAACGCCATGATCTCTTTGCTCGAAATATTTATATTTTTAGCAATATACTTATTAAGGTATTCGTCATTAGTTAGCCCTTTGTACTTTGGGTCACTTTCCATCATTGTTTTTAAAAGGATAGCTTTTAGCTTATTCATTTTGAGATCAAAGATCTTTTTTTCTAAGTCATAAATCTCATGTTTAATGTCACCATAGAGTTCATCGTGAGTAATTACTTTATCTTTAAATTTAGCGACCGCATTTTTATTAGGCGCTTCTTTGAAAATAAACTGAGATTTTGAAACTGCTTTTTCTGTACAGGCCCAAAATGCTAGAAATGAAAAAACGATTGAACCTAAAACAAACTTCTTATTCATAGAATGACTCCAAAAAAATTTTTCTTAATGATAGCCTATAAACTATTGGAATGTGAAATCTCTTGCAAAAACTTTTGATAAGCTGTGCTTTCTTTCTCCAAATCTTGATGTCTTCCTGCATCAACAAGTTTCCCCTCTTCCATTATAAGTAGGAGATCTGAATCTAAGACGGTTTCTAAGCGGTGAGCAACGATCATCGTCAGCGCTTTTTGTTGAATGAGAAGAACCATTTTTCTAAGGGCAAGTTCTAATTCAGAGTCTAGTCCCGAACTGATCTCATCAAAAAGAACAATCGGCTTTTTTAGATAACAGGCCCTGATGGCCGCTAATAATTGCCTTTGCCCAAGTGATATCGATTTTATATCTATTTTATCCTCAGGTTTGATTCCCCAGGTTTTGATGTAAGGGATCTGGGTTTCAACCCAACTCCAAAATTGATAAAAAGAATCATCAGGCTTTTCTTTTAACGTTAAATTAAAAGCAATCGTTTCGCTAAATAAATGACTTTCTTGAGAAACAAGTCCTACCAGCTGCCGATAAGAAATGATATCTTCGGCACCTGCTCCAGGAAAGCTCCGCTTTTTTTGATCTTTAAGATGAGCGACAACGCTGCCATCTTTCACCACAATATTTCCGGCAATAATATTAAAGACTGTTGATTTTCCACTGCCTGAAGTACCAACTAAACCTATCAATTGTCCGTTTTTCGCTTCGAACTGAATCTTATCTAGTTTAAAAGCTTTATCATCATCACTTTTTCTACTGGGGTACTCAAATGAGTTAATTTTAACTGTTAGCGACTCAACTTCCGCCAGCTCAACGTCAATTACTTGATTAAATGTAGAATGTCCTTTGGCCAAATCTCCCAAAAATTCCTGGATGCGGATTATCCCAGACCACGCTCTTTGAATATTAGCAATCTTTGCCGAAATATCTTTTATCGGGCCAATCGATCGTTGAATTAAATCGACAATAGCAAAGATGACTGCGGCCTGAGTAATTTCAGAATAAGGAAAGATAAAAACGACTAAGGCCAATAGAATCGGATAAAGAGATTCTGCGATGGAATAATATCCAGCATCCCATACATTTGAATAAAGAATCTTATTAAGAAAATCATCAAAATCTATCGTGCCTTTTTTAACGGCGTAATGATCGTGTTTGGTATAAAACGTGTCCCTTATTCCCCCAACCAAATTGGCCAACGTTCGAGACATTCTTCCCCGAGATTGCCTAACAAGTAAGAAAATATCTCGCATATGTCGCGATCCCCAAATTAAAAATCCAGCAGCAATAATTTCAACACCACCTAGGAATAAACCTGATGTTTGATTAATAGTAATGAAACTAATGAGACAAGAAATCACAAAGAAGAGGTCAATCAAAATACCAAAACTCCCAGATGTCATCAGTTCTCGTATGGCCTCTGTATCGTTAATAATTCTCGCCATCACCTCCCCTTGGGGGTATTCATCGCGATGATCAGCATCTCCTGTATGCAAGTCATAGACATGAAGCCAACGGCCAAAACACTCTGATCTCGCTTTTTGCATGAGAAATTTAACGTATTTATTAATCGAAAGCTGATAAACAACGCGATTGAAATAGACTCCAAGAAAAATTGAGGCCAGTACAAAGATTTCAGAAAAATATTTCTCTTTATCGTCATACAATGCCGCTAAATTTTTAATTCGAATTGGCAAGATACCACCGAGAACAGCTGCGATGATTAAACAAACAAATGAAAGCAGTACCAGCAATCTTCCTTTTTTAAAGAAAAAAAGTTCAAACCATCTGATATTCGAAGTAGTCATAAACTTTCGTTCCTTTAATTAAAAGAGATTGGACTTGTCCTTGCTCGATCACTCCTTCGTCCTC
>JAUHVL010000055.1 GCA_030425045.1 bacterium | reverse complement strand
TTTTGGCAACTTCATCAACAGCATCCTGCTCATTTTTTTCTGTGCTAGTGGCCCTAATGAAATTATTCATCTTTATTTTACTCTAGGCTACGTCTTTAAAGTAATCCTCATCGTAATCAGTCCACGCCTGCTCAACATCCATAATCTGAGCCTCACCCGTTTTACGATGAATCTTGTTTTTCTTTTTTTCGTTTTGTTTTACTAGTTGTTTTTCCGCTTTCTTTAAAACCATATCAATCGTTTTATAGAGGCTTTCGGAGTTTGCTTTGGCATGGGTATTACCGAATTTAATTTCAGCATAATGCTTATTCTCTTTAACATAGCAATGCCAATGAATATGACCAGAGGGCCCAACATATTTGTTAAGCTTTTCACTTTTTTCCTTGATTTTCGTATCAAGAGTCTCTGTGTGGTCAAAATTCTGGAAAGAAATAGAAATCTTCATAAACGTTCTCCGTGAATGTTAGAGTTTTTACTTACGTTTTCTTTTTGCCGAAGATAGAATTCCAAGGGCCTCACGATACTTTGCGATAGTACGCCTGGCCACTTTCACATCATCTCGGCTTAAAAGATCCGCTATTTTTTGATCAGATAAAGGTCTTTTTGGGTTTTCGTTTTCAATGAGTTCCTTAATCTTAAATTTCAAGGCCTCAGAGGAAACATCAATACCGCCATTTTTCCCTCCAATTCCTGAACCAAAGAAATACTTCAATTCAAAAATTCCAAGAGGAGTGTGCATATATTTATTTGTTGTCACACGAGAAACCGTTGATTCATGCATCCCGATTTCATTGGCAATATCTTTAAGGATCATAGGCTTTAAAAAGCGTGGTCCTCTTTTAAAAAAGTCTTGTTGTTGCTCGACAATCGCCTCAGCAACTTTATGAATCGTTTTTTGTCTATTTTGAATAGACTTTATTAGCCATAGCGCTGAATTCATTTTTTCTTTTACATATTCTTGAGCTTCTTTGTTTGCATGCTCTGCCATCATTTGCTGATAAAGCTTTGATACTTTAAGGCGCGGAACACCTTCATCATTAATTTTTACAACATATTTTCCAGAGACTTCGACCACATAAATATCGGGAACGATATAATGGGTTTCTCCTGAGACAATAAGTCTTCCTGGTTTTGGGTGAAACTCTTTGAGAATTTCAGCGGAGTTTCTCACAGCAGATTCCGAAACTCCTACTGCTTTAGCAATCTTATGATAATCATTTGATTGAAGATCTTTTAAATGATCTCTGATAATTGTTTCAAGTAGAGGAGATCTCTCTTCAGCTATACGCGCTTGCGATAACAAACAATCAACTAGGTTTTCACAACCACAGCCAACGGGGTCTAACCTTTTAACAATATCCCATATTTCAAAAGCATCCTCTCTTTTAAATTCAGAATTGGAGAGAATCTCTTCAAATGTGCAATCGAGATAACCATCGTCATTAATATTATGGATTATTTCCATAGCAAAACTTAGTTCTGCTTCTGCCAACTCTTCCATTCTTAATTGCCACTCAAGGTGATCAACGAGAGTTTGTCCTTGTGAAACCATATTTTCATAATTGGGCATTTCATCGGGGTCGACGGTCGTCATCGATGGAGGACTAGCACTGGATGAGCTATTATAAGAATCAATATATTTTTGCCAGTCAAAATCATCCTGACCGACAACAGAGTCTTCACGAAAATTATCGCTTGTCGCCTCTTGGTTTTGTAACTCTAGTTTTTCTTCTTTGTGATTCGTTTCAGAGTCTCCTGAATTTTCAGACTCCTCTAACATTGGATTTTCCACCATCTCTTCCGCGATCATATTTGTCATTTCAAGATGGGTAAGCGTCAGAAGTTTAATCGCCTGCTGTAGTTGCGGCGTCATCATCAAGTTCTGAGACTGCTTTAAACTTTGGTTAATCTTAATGGCCATTTTCCACCTCTACATTTTAAATTCTTCACCGAGGTAGAACTTCCTTGCTCTTTCGTTGTTAATAATTTCATCAGGCGATCCACTGACCAAGAGTTCTCCTGAATTCATAATATAAGCACGATCTACAATTCCCAATGTCTCTCTCACATTGTGATCTGTAATAAGCACGCCTATATTTCTATTTTTTAATCCTCTAATAATCCCCTGAATATCACTTACCGCGAGAGGATCAACGCCTGCAAAAGGCTCATCTAATAAAATAAATTTTGGTTCTAATGCGAGAGCACGAGCAATTTCGGCCCTTCTTCTTTCACCACCAGAGAGGGCCCCGCCATTGGACTTACGAACATGGTCGAGACCGAAGTCTGCTATCAATGCTTCCAATAGTGTTCTTCTTTTTACTGTAGGAAGATTTCTATTTTCAATCACGGAATAAATATTTGCTTCAACAGTCAAATCTCTAAAGATAGAAGCTTCCTGAGGTAAATAACCCACACCAAGCAATGCTCTTTTATGAATCGGCATTTCTGTTAAGTCTTCTCCCGCAAGAGAAATATTTCCAATATTGGCCTTCACAAGGCCAACCATCATATAAAAAGACGTTGTTTTTCCAGCACCGTTAGGTCCCAACAAACCAACAATCTCTCCTTGAGAAACTGTCAGGCTCACATCTTTGACAACCTCACGGCCACCATAAGACTTATGTAAATTTTTTGCTTCTAATTGTACCGCTTCCACAATTTACCTTATTTTAAACTTTGTATTGGAGTCATCGACTTCCACTACTTCATTATTTTCCCTCAATGTAATGATATTACCTTTAATAACATCATCAAATTGATAGGCCCTTGGATAACCTGTTAGAACGATTTTATTTTCGTTCATATATCCGTCAAGCTGCTCTCCATAAGCTCGCCTGATATAAGATTTCCCTTCAAGCAAAATCTTCTCTGTAACCTTCACATCGTCATAAAGGACAAAATACTTGAGCTTTTTATTATAGTTTTCAAGATAAACTTCTCCCCGATGTCCTTTTGCCGTAAGCGATTGTTTTTTCACAACGACATCGCCATTTAAGTTCATGAAATTATTTGGCTCATCTAAAAACAACTTGTTAGCGCTAAAGTCGATACTCTCTTCATAGACACGTTTTCTTTTGACCTTACCTTTCACATTATCGAGGTAGTTGGAGTGTCTTTTTTTAGGCCAAAAATAGGCCTGTTCCGAGGTGATCTCGATTTTTTCGTGAGTTTCCGGTCTATCGCCTATGGAGACAACATTTCCTAGGACATGAATCTTATCTTTATTGAGAAAATAGTCCATCTTATCGCCGGTTGTGATAATTTTATCCATCGTCACCTTAACTTCTTCTTTTAAATTTAAATGAGAATTATTTTTATTAAAGCTTCCGGTCTTTCCGCGATAGAAAATTTTATCTCTATTTTGGGTATAGAAATGCCCATCAGGTGAAGTGAATGATGTATAACCTGTTTCACCGTTATGGAGTAACTCATCGGCCACTAAAAAAAGTGCAGGCATTTTTTCTTGGCTAATATAATAATTAATCGACTTAAAATAGTTTTCTTGAAAGCCTCTTCCCTGCGGAGTTTTTTCACCTTCTTTTTGTCTAAACTTTGCTAAATCCCAAGTCTTGATACTGGTAAAGTACATCAAAAAAACACTGAACATGAGAAAGAGGATTACGGTCACGGTGTGACGCAACTCAAAGAATTTCATCGATTAATTGTAACATAAGATGACCCTCAAATAATAACTATTAGTATCATAATTTCAATAGATTAGCGGCTTTACGAAGGTAAGATTCCCCGTTAAGCTTGAGTATTACGATTCAGTATAAAGGGCAGTCTTTATGGAAAATAGCACTCTCGATCAGATCATCGCTAAAGGCGTTAAACTTACGCCAATGATGCAACAATATGCTGCGATTAAGAATAAACATCGAGAACATCTGCTACTCTTTAGAATGGGTGACTTTTACGAAGTTTTCTTTGAGGACGCAATTTCCACCTCTAAAATTTTAAACATTGCCCTCACCCATCGAGGTAAATTAGGAGATACACCAATCCCGATGGCCGGAATTCCCCATCATGCCGCTCCAACTTATATCGATCGCATTACATCAGCGGGTTTAAAGGTCGCTATTTGTGAACAAATTGGAGATCCAAAAGCAAAAGGAATCGTCAAAAGAGAAGTCACACAAATTTGCTCACCAGGGATCCCATTTGACCTCGATAAAACGGGAGCAAAAGAAAATAATTATATTATCTCCACTCTTTTTTCTGAGGGAAAATTTCTCTTGATCGCTTTTGACTTCACTAACGGTGATTTCTTTGGACAAAGTTTCGACTTTAAAGAGCAGTTTTTAGATGCCGTCAGGTTACTTGCCCCAAAAGAGCTCATTACCTATATGGGTCAGTGGGATAGCTTACCAGAGTTTAAAGAGTGGTCCGATCATCACTCTCTTTTAAAAACTCATTTAAGCATGGAGTATTTTGAAAATGAAAACACTCACGTTTACTTAGAAAAACTTATTCCTGGTTTTAAAAGAGACCGTACTTTAAATGAAAATCCAGAAGTCCTCTCGCCCATAGGAGCATTAGCTTATTATCTATGTTCAACGGGGCAAGCTGAGCATTACTTTCATATACGTCCCTTTAAAATGCATAATGATTCCGAGTCGCTAAAAGTCAGTAGCTACACATTACAAGGCCTTGAGATCCTTCCAAAGTCTCGTGACTCTTATAAAGACTCTCTTCTCGGTTATCTCGATTGCTGTCGTTCAAGCATGGGATCACGGACTTTAAAGAAACTCATCATTAAGCCTTTTTATCATCTTGAAAAAATCAAACAGAGACAGTCCTTGGTGGAGTATCTATTTAAAAACTCCGACTCTCTTTTTGTCATCCGCGAATCAATGGATGAACTTCGAGATTTAGAACGTATCCTATCAAAAGTTTCCACCAGAAAAGCTAATTCATCAGACCTCTTGGCCATTTCTAGCGCGATGGCCATCTTCCATGATCTGCATGAAGAAATTGAGAAGTTACCAAAGCATACGTTACCTCAGATTGAGAAAAAAGATGAAAAAGAGCTCACAACTTTAAAAGAGTTACTTCAAGGTGCAGTTAATGATGAAATCGGTGTAACACTCGAAAAAGGAAACTTCTTTAACAAAGGTTTTAATAAAAAAAGAGATAAGCTCGCGAGACTTTCGACAAATGTTGATGAAGAGCTTATTAAACTTGAAACAAAATATCGTGAAGAGACAGGAATTCAAAAATTACGCATAAAAAATAATAATGTCGCTGGTTTTTTTATCGAGGTTTCAAAAGCTCAAAGTGATGCAGTTCCCAAGTATTTTGATCGCAGACAAACTCTCGTCAATTCTGAGCGCTATACGACAGAAGAGTTAACTCAATTTGAAAAAGAAATTATCAGTGCAAAAGACAAACTTTTGGCCTTAGATCGAGAATTGTATCAAGAGCTGCTCGATCAAATTAACGAAAAAGCAAAGCTCATTCAAAAGCTTGCTCTTTTCTTTGGAACACTCGATGCCGTTGCCGCTCTCTCTTGGGTTTCTTTTAGAGAAAACTTTGTTAAGCCAAGCATGACCACCAAAAAACAAGTTGAGCTCAAAGGTGCTTGGCACCCTATGATTAAATCAAATATTGCCGGTAAATTTATTCATCATGATTTACTACTAGGTGAAAAAGTCTATTTTGGTCTGATCACGGGGCCTAATATGTCAGGTAAAACAACCGTCATGCGAGAGGTGGCCATCATTCAAGTCCTCGCTCAAATGGGATGTTTTGTTCCGGCCGAAAAGGCAAAGCTAGGACTTTGTGATCAGCTCTTTAGCCGACTTGGCGCCAGTGACGATATATTAAAAGGACAATCAACTTTTATGGTTGAGATGTCTGAAACAGCAGAGATTATTCGCCATGCTACGGAAAGATCAATGATCATTCTTGACGAGGTTGGTAGAGGAACCTCAACTTATGATGGTCTTAGTATTGCTTGGGCCTTAGTTGAATACTTAGTCGCTCAGACAAAGGCCATTGGGCTTTTTGCCACTCACTACCATGAACTTATCGACCTCGCGACAGAACTAACAGCGGCCAAGAATTTAACTGTAGAAACTTCTGGCAGCAAAGACAATGTCCAGTTTCTTTATCGTTTGGTGGAAAAAGGCGCTTCTCAAAGTTTTGGTATTTACGTAGCAAAGCTAGCAGGTCTTCCCCCAACTCTACTTCATAGGGCCAATTCAATTTTAGACAACTTGGAAACACAACAATCAAAGCCAATAGTCGAAGAACAACTTGTGATCCCAGGTTTTCTTGAGGAAGAAGTTCCCAAAACCAATAGTTTGTTTTCTGAAAAGATCGAGCGTGAAATGAAAGAGCTCAATATTTACGAGCTAACCCCCTTAGAGGTGATGAACTGGTTATCTGAAAAACAAAGTGAATTAAGAAAACAACATTAAGAGCTTGAGCACTTAAAAAGTCCCCAATGTCTGTTTTTATCTTTTTTAAAATTGATGAGAAGAGAGCTAAATCGCGGTTTGTAGAGTACTTCACAATTTGCTTTACTCTCATAAGTCTTAAAATCTTTCAGTCTATCGACACTTAAATAATAACTTTCTTGAGTCACATTTTGGTTAAATCTGATAAAACGCACTTTTTTGTCGAGATAGAAATTTAACGGACCCGGAGTTTTGATAAAAGGATGCTCTCCTAAATAATAGACTTCATTAATATTTTGGTGTGAGTTTAGTGTACGTAGTACACCTAGATCTTTACCGGGGAGTTTAAAAACCATCGCGAATAAAAGGACGCCATTTAAAAAGAGCATTACTTTTCCAAATAAAACCATGGCCCTTTTTTTAAAGAGAGGTATTTCTTCTAGCAACATCATAATCATAAAAGGAATTAAAAATGAGACTGGAAAAAGAAAACGAATATGCTTCCCAGAAGCCAAGATATGAATAAAAAATAAACTAAACGTTATGATAGATAAAAAATGTTTGGTTTTTCGAAACCAGAAAAAAAATATTGCGGCAAGAATATAGAGACTAAGAGGAGGAATTCCCTTTAAGAAAATATACTCAATCATCTTCCACCAAGGAGCATGTCCATAGCCTGCTTGTTTTCCTAAAACTAAATTTTCATAGAAGTAATTCCATGGAGAATAAGAAAACTCTCCGTAGCCTATATAATCAACAGCAATTCCTAAAATAAAACATAAAATAATTGCACCTGCTTGAACAAAAAGATTTTTAGTGGTTTCTCGATTGATCCCCCATTGCCAAAACCAAAAGAGGGCCACCACGATTCCCATTTGATAACGAAATAAAAAAGAAAGCCCACAAAATAGGCCAATGAGAAAATGATTTTTCTTTTCGTTTAAAAAATAAATCAACGCAAAAGCGAGACTGATGCCGGCAAAATTCTCAGATGATGTTCTGGTGTGTAAGAAAGGTAAATACCAAGCTAAATTTGCTACCATTAAAAATGTAAACTCGTTAAAAATTTTAAACTTAAAGCCAACACGTTTTAAATATTTAAAAAAGGCAATCGACAGATAAAACTGAGAGACTGCACCTAATAATGCCCCTATCAATCGTAGAAAAATTGCTTGTGAGGTGCTTTGTTGTAAAAGACCAGCTAAATCAAAAGGCTTTAACAAAACATAATAGAAATAAGGCTGAAGCCAGCCTCTCATTTGCTTATCGTATTCCCAAGTTAAATCGATTGAAGGTGTTTTTCCTTGAAGAAAGCCTAAGAATTCAAGAATTTGATATTGCTCGTCGTATTGATAGAAGCCATGACTCAAAATCGCCGTCAGTATATGGATCACCATAATAAAATAAAAGAGATAACGAGTCTTCACGCTTTCATTCCTCTTAAGAACTTCAAAAACGATAATTTCCCCACGGTTCCCCACGAAGCAGACCAACTTAAAGCACTCACCATTAAATATACTTTGGCCATATACACTCCCTCATACATAGGAATCAAAATTCTAAAAACGAGAGAGCTCATAATTAAAATGATCATAAGCCAAAGGTATTTATCAGGTAGAGACTCCCCCGTCATCCCCTTTAAGAATCGGTTCATCATGCCCATTGCAAATAAGGCAAATCCCCCCATAAAAAGGGCATGATTATAAGAGATAAAATAAAAAATGAGATGTTCAAAGAAAACCTGCAACTCTAAGATGAGACCATAAATAATCCAACCAAAAGAAAAAAGAAAAATCGCCGTATCTGGCCTTCTAAAAGTGAGGTGTGGCTTCATCAGGCCAAATCTCATCGAATAAATCAATATACCGACTATTAATAACGACATTCTAATATAAAGATGACTTTGCATGGTGAAAGGAAGAATTAATAAAAGAGAAATTCCAATGGTTAATTGATGTAACCACTTTGGTGTACCAAACTGAATATCTGAAAAAGAATGTTTGGCATAAACACTCCACATACGACTGATAATTAAAACGATATAAAAACGTATCCCTCCACTCATCAGATTTTTTGCGTACAGTTCATAACCCTCAATAAAAAAGAGCGCCTTTGATATTAAAAAGACTACAGCAATAACTGAGATGAAAAAGAAATTGGCAGAGTTACTCATAACCCGTTTAATAATAAAGACAAAAAAAGGAGTTAATAAAATAAAGGAAAACCAATATCTGAAAAAAAACGGTATAAAACGATCAATAAAAAAAAGAGCGATCAGCGTAAAGATTAACTTTAAACTCGGGTTTTTATTCTTAGTCCAACTACTTGAGACAGTTAAGAGGTGACCAACCAAAAAAGAAAAGACAAAAGCAAAGGTAAACTCATGCCCATGCCAGTTTTCGGGAGATAGCTCTCTTACGGGTAAAATCCACATTCGAGAGAGTAAAAAAAGCGAAATAAGGGGGAGCGCCCAACCCAGAATGATGGTGATGGTAAAGAAGTAAGCAAATGGATATTGTGATTCTCTTTTGTACATTTCTCGCTAGGTAAATTTTCCAATCTCGATACTTGAGCACAAAACTTGGCAAACAATAGTCTTGTAGTAAGTTTATGACATATATCATTAAATCTATCTTAGATTTTACATCAATATTTAGTCGATTGAGTACGATAAACAGTGAGAAAACTAATAATTTTTAATATTTGGAGCTACTTCGATTATCGATTAGAATACTATGTATCATGAGTAATAAGTTCTGCGCAGTTTCTATTTCAGATATCTTGACCGTCGTCGATCAAGTAAATTTTGATATTTATATCAAACTTGGTGAGAAAACGATCAAATTAGAACATCAGGACAATGATGCCAAAGACAGACTTACGGCCTACAAAGAAAAGGGACTCAAAACGGTCTTCGTTAATAAAGAGCAATATACTGCTTTTCTTAAGGCCCATAGCAAGAACTTAAAAGATAAATTCTTCTCTCCAGAAAAAAAAGTTCCGCCAGAAGATATGGTTCAGGCCTTAGATCGTAGTTATGATTTAACGAAAAAAGCCTTTCAAAATCTTGGTATAAATGAAACAACTGTTGAGATGGCCCAAGAAATACATAAAGAATCTCTTCGGGTTATGCAGGCCACGCCAAATGTATTTAAGTTTTTTACCAGGTTTAAAAAGAACGCTGGACCTGAGTTTTTGAAATCTATGTTAACCAGTTATACCTTTACCTCCATTGTCGATACATTTGACTGGAGTAGTGATGTCCTTAAAGAAAAAACAGCACTCGCCACAATGCTTTGTGATGTTCTTCTTGAAGGTGACGAAATCGAAGCGGCAAAAAATAGAGCTGGTATACCAAAAGAGTCACTTCCAGAAAAAATTCTCAATCACCCTAAGGATACTGTAAAACTCATTAATAAAGCGTCCAATCAAAATTTAGTTTCAAGAGAGACTGTTCTTATTATTGAACAACATCACGAAAAACCTGATGGCTCTGGCTACCCTGTGGGTATCAGAGGGCCTGCTATCAATATCCTTTCTGCCTGTTATATTATCGCTGATCACTTTATTGAGTTATGCTACGAGCATAAATTTAGAGAAGAAGATATAGATGACATCTTAGACAGACTGGTGTCACTTTATGGCAGTGGCAACTTCAAAAAGGCGCTCAAAGCGCTACACTCCCTCATAGACTAATAGTTTCAAACATTTATATAACTGATGTCAAAACAGCACCTTATTTGCTGCCACAGGGAATAATTTCATAAGCCCCTAGAATTCATTGAGAAAAATTTCAAACCATTGCAAAATTTCCTCGACTCATAGGAGGATTGATGAAGAAGAGGCTACTAACGCTAACCCTAATCGTTTGTGCCATTTTATTTGTGTATACAAAAGTGGACACTAAAGTTAGTGATCATTTTAATGAAACGCAAGCTGTTGCCAAACCGACAAAAGTCGAAGCTCGAGATGAAATTCACGAGAGAGACTTTCAGGCAAAAGCAGTTGTGAACAACATTCAAAAAAACTCCCTATCACAATCAAAAGATTCAATTGAAGATAAAAAAGAGTACAAAAAACCAAGTATGGTTAGAGATGAGGCCATCTTTGTTAGCCTTGATAATGGACAAAATGATCTTTTAATTTCTTATTTAGAAGATAAAGGAAATCCAAATCTTAAAAATAATGAAGGCGTCTCTCTTCTTTCAGCTTCTGCCATGAATGGAGATTTGAAATCTGTTGATTACCTCATTAAAAGTGGTGCCGATATCAATCGTCCCGATAATAACGGAACGACTCCCCTAATGAATGCCATTATGGGAAGTACAGCTGAAGGTGAATTTAACGATATTATCGACACATTAATTGAAGCTGGGGCCAATCTTAATACAACAGATAACCAGGGTCTAACGGCAGTTCATATGGCCGTTGAGATTAACGATCCTAAAATTATGGAAAAAATTCTTAAAGCTGGTGCTAAACAAACAAAGTTACCTGAAGGCCTAACACCAATTATGATGGCCGCGGCTAATGGCTCAACAAAAGTTCTACCCATTCTTGCTAAGCATGGAGGAAAGATTGATGAAAGAGGGCCAAACGGTAGAACAGCACTCATGTTAGCTGCAAGTAATAATAATTTTCCAGAAGTTCGCATGCTCGTAGCAATGGGCTCGAATGAAGGATTAAAAGATACCTCAGGAAAAACAGCAAGCGACTATGCTGCTAGTACTGATAATGAATTAATCAAAGCTTTTTTAAGTGATGAACGATAACAACAGGGAGAAATAATGAAAGCAATCAAATTAATGACAGGTTTGATTTTAGCTGTAGAAACAGTCATGGCCATGAACTGGACCACCATGAAACTCGATGTTTCTGCAACACTAAGAGAACAAAGAGGTGGAGTACTTGAAAAACTCATCGAGCTACCAAAAGATACGGTATTTCGTTTTAAGAGAAGTGTAGGACCACAAACTTATAGAAAGTCCAATGGTGCAACGGCACGCTCAAGAAGTGGATGGTATCGTACCATTATGCTGGAGACTGTTCCTGGTGTAAGCCAAAGTAGAATAAATCAAATCAACAGAAAAACTCTTTTTATCTCAAGAACAATTACAGCTGGTCTTACCACTGCAGAAATTACAAGAACAGATGTAGAAGAAACTCCAAGAGTGGCTCATAATCCAGATACAAGGTTAACAAGATCTGTAACAGCATGTCGTGATAGCTTTTTAAGAAAAGATGTTCCAGTCGTTCCTATGGACAAAACTCTTGAGTACTTTGCAAGAAATAAAAGTAAATTTAAAAACCAAAGATATGTATCTTTTGCTGACTACTCTATGCCTTTTAGCAAAAAGAGATATTTCTTATTAGATCTTCAAACATGTAACGTGATTAGAGAGTATATGGCCCACGGTTCAGGAAATGGACCAAGAGGAAAGCATGCTAAGCCAACAAGTTGTACGAGAGCAAATGGGTCAAGAACAAATACGTCGAGACCAGGATATGCACGAGTTGAAGGATATCACTGGAGAAATCAGTATGATCCAAAGAGAAACTGGACGTATATCACGACAGAAACTCCTAAGAAACAAGCTCTTGCTATGTATGGATTAGAGAGAAGAAACAACGACCTTAAGAGTAAAGGGGTTGTAACTCATGAGAACGTTTTAATGGAAGGTCTTTCTGGATACTATAGATCATATGGTTGTCCGGTTATGTTACCTGGTCACTTAAAGCAACATCAGTCTATTTTGAAAAAGGGGACGTTATTTTTCAGTTACCTACCAATGTGTGAGTAAGAAATAACGTTTTGTGGAGAGATATTAATTATCGATAAAGGAGGCGGATGCCTCCTTTTTTTTATTTTCCAAATTGATCTAATGCTTTTTTTGATAAGTAACTCTTCCCCTCCCTATCAATCACAATTCCAGCTAAGTTTTTTTCATCGAGAAGAGTTATTGCCGACTCTTTTTTCATATTCATTAAAACGGTTCCTAATGTATCCGCCTGCTCTGCTGTATCAGCTAAAACAGTTGTTGAAACTAATTCTTGGTGCTTCTTTGAGAAAATATGACCTTGCTGTTTATAAGAACCAGAAGTTGCAACCGCTCCCATCGCTATTTGTATTAAACCTATAATATTTTTTGTGTTAAAGGGATTTTGTAAGCCAATTCTCCATTTCCGAGGAGCTTCACTGTGAGAATGTACTCTAATATCTCCCGAACCGTTAATATAAAAGTTATACATTCCACTTGATTTTAATAATTCGTAGACTCGATCAACCGCATAACCCTTACCTATTCCCCCTAAGCCGATTCTTTGATTTATATTTGGTAAAAAGACTGTTTGCTTCTCATTATTTAATTCGATCGTTTTATAATTGACTAAGGCTTTTAGTTTTTTTACCTCTTCTCCTTTTAGTTTTATCTTTTTTCTTTGGGCAATTTTATGGTGATAAATAAGAGTTGAACTCGTGATATCAAAAAGGCCTTGAGTTTCCTCTGAAAGCTTTTGACATTTGTTTATCAATTGAAAAATCTCATCACAAACGACGACCGGTTGTTGCCCGGCATTTTTGTTGATCTCATTAAAAGGACTTTCTTTAAATTCCGTCAGCAGGTTTTCTATCCGATTGACTTCAGATTCTGCGCCATGAAATAAATCAAGGCAATCTTCTTTTGATAAGTGGTTTTGAGGGTAACAACGTAGATAAAACCTTGAACCCATAGCAGGAAATGAGTGTTCTACTTCTAGACTCATTTTAACTCTTTTGGAGGAACCTTAGAATTATAAAGGATCGTTAAGTCTGAGTCGAAAACCATTGTTTTAGGTAACTCAAGCACACCCATACTTTTGGAATATCTTTTATTTTTATCCAAAAGGATTTGATAACTAAATTTATACTTTTTCATAAATTTTTTGATCTTTTTTTTCTTTTCACCTGCATTGATGGCCAGATAATTATACTCGGGATGCTTTTTTTTCAATTGCTCTAATTCATCTAACTCCTGAATACAGGCTGTGCACCAGGAGGCCCAAAAGTTAACAACTGTTTTTTTACCACCGTTATCATTTTTTAAATGATAAGTTTTGTCACTATTATAAATGGGTAAACTAACCTCATTTATTTTTTCTGCACTATTAACGACACTGAATATTATTAAAAATAAGACCTTCATTTAAAACTCAACTCCAAAAGAGCTTTGAATATATCCATAAAACATTCCATTATCTCTTTTTGCTAAAACAATACCATTTGACCAATTAAGATTTTCTAATTCCTTATTAAACAATTTACTATCAGCGAGGTTCACTTGGTAAAAACCACTCAGTTCGATTGAACTGAATTTTTCAAGATCTGAATCACTTGTTCGAAACTGTTCCGTTCCATTAAAACTATCTGCAAAATAACTGACACTTTTTTGGTTATGGTACCTAATCGCTGTTTCAACAAAGTCTTCATCGTCATTAACTTCAAATAAAGTACTGACCTCCAATGTATGTGCGTCTAAATCCCAATCGTCTGTGTAAAAGCGATAAGATAAATGCATAGCTGAAGCTTCACCAAAACCATGAACCCATTTTGTCGAAATAGCTTTACGCTCTCGAGAATTTGGTAAGACTTCAACTTCACGAATATTATTTACCAGCGTTGTACTAGCAGTAGACTCAAGATTTTTCTCTGCTTTGACATAGGTTAGTCCCCATTGGACGATATCTTTTCTTGTCAAAATTTGGCTCATGGTCAGACTTGTCGCCACAATATTTCGAGGTAAAAAGTCAGAAATGACAGCACTACCCGCCGGTGTTAAATCTTTAAAAAGCTTTACACTATCACCATAATATTGAAGACCAAATCCAACAGTGAAATTATCTTTTGCAAAGGACCGGGCAAGATTCATCTGACCATTGAAAGATCGATAGTCGTACTCACTGGAAAAACCACCACCAATACCATAAGTCCACTTATCAACTTCTCTCGTTACATTAAGCTTGGCAGATACCCTCGATTGTCCACCAATGCCCTCGCCACTTGCACCGGTATTGCCATCAAGTCTGGTGT
>JAUHVL010000088.1 GCA_030425045.1 bacterium | reverse complement strand
TTCTTTTTCTTGGCAGGTTCGAGTGCATTTTTCTATTCTTCTTCGCTGATATTCACCCTAAATTCTTGATTCAAAAATTTGTACAGCATTTTCTATGGAAGGAGGTCATTGGCACATCTCCAATCCCTGATGCTCATCTCCATTTTTATTTCAATTGATGGTTCTGCTTCTGGGTCAAGAGGACTTGACAATCGGTGCTGCTCTTTGAATATTTCGAGTATCTCCTTCGATGTGTATTTTCTTTGTTTTCCTTTTCATTAAATTGAGCTTAACGGAGCGATTGTACACTTAGTCACACCCACGACCACGAGTAGCGAAAGCTCACTGCTAAAGAGAACTCCTTTAAAGATGAAAGTAATGTAAACTTGCTATAGTGGGTGCTGCCAGAGTGTACACATTGTTGGCTACAGCCTTTTTTTAATATTTCCATTTATTCTTTAACAAGGTATTTGCTATTTCCTCTATAAACGATTTAGCTACTAATTCTGATTTGTTTTTTTTGTTTAAATAATGCCATTTAATTCCATGTATATCTGTTATCTTTTTTGCCCATTTTATACTTTCTGCATCATCAGGACTCCCTATAATGAAATCTCTCCTTGTTGGATTTTTTAAGTACTCTTGAAAAAAATATCCAAATTCCCATCTACTTGTCGGACCTATATTCGCTGAAAACACCCCGGATTCTTCTTTACTCCAGTATGTAGGCAACCAAAAAGCAGTAATATCGCATTGTTGTAAATATTGTAATTCCCATGGCATCTGTTTATCTCTTACTACCTCCAGTTCATTCTTGGGGTTTAAATTATCTATTTCAGACCATTCTCCACTTTTAGGTTCTGGTGCTACAATTATCATACTTGGATCCAAACGAGAATCTTGTAGTAACTCGCCTATTATCTTTCTTCGCCACCCATTTTTCATTTCACCATTTGGAGGAGTTGGACCTCCTAAAAATACTCCTAATTTCGGAAAAACTGTATCGTGATTTCTTGAAAATAAAGTTCTTATCTGTGTTCCATTTTCATTCATATCTGTGTTATTATTTTTTCTTTTGCACCTTTCTCAAATATATTAGCTCTACGAAAATACATTGTTTTCCTGTCTTCGCCAATTTAAATCCATTATTTATCTTTTAGAAAGATTAAACATTACATTCTTTTTTGCAGTTCTTATTTGGACTCGTGATTTTAAAATTTGTTACGATTGATTATTGAGTGTGAGTTTTTTTCTTTTTGGTTGTGCCTAACGGAGCGATTGTATACTTAATCGCACCCACGACCACGTGTAGCGAAAGCTTGCTGCTAAGGTCCGTACCTTTAAAAAATGTAAGTAACTGTGAACCTGCAATAGTGGGCGTTGCCAGCGTTGTACACAGTGTTGGCGGATAGTGCCTTCTGCCTTATGGAAGGCGAATTCTAAAATTCGACAGTCGTAGTCCGTGCCCAACGACTGAACCTTTCCCAAAGCGTAAAGAAGGCACAACCCAACTTTAGGACAAGTCTAAAGCTTAACGGAACGAGAATATCGTAACAATATCGCTCGCTCCGTTGGGCACAGGTTTCATTTAATTCTAATAGTTTTGCTTTTTTCTGCATTGGTCTTTTTCTATATAACCGCTTGAGCTTCTATTTCAATCATAAATCCTTCGTTTGCAAGTCCTTTCACACTAACCCATGTACTCGCAGGAGGATTTATCGTTCCGAAATTTTTTTTAAGTATAGAATTTATAATCGGCCCGTCTTCTGGTTGGTAATCAACCTTATATATTCTTAGCATCATAATGTTTTCTAAAGTTCCACCAACAGATTCAATAGCAATTTTTAAATTTTCAATTGCTTTCTGAGTTTGTGTTTCCAAGTTATTTTCGCCCACTATTTGAAGGTTTTCATTCCATGCCACTTGCCCAGAAATGAATACCAATTTTCCTGGAGTCGAAATTGCTATTTGAGAAAAACCATATTGAGTTGAATTGAAAAGCTTTTTGGGATTAATTGTTTCTCTTGCCATGATTTTATTTTTTATTGCTTGTGCATCGAACTCAAAGGAATGTCTGCGCCTCCCAACCTTTTCAACAACACTGCAAGCTACCTTAATGCAGACATTTCAGTTGAACGAAATTGGGTATAGGGGAAAGGCTATGGTTTTGTCTGATCTTCCTGCTTTGTAAAAATAACAAAATTGGGTGTAAAATCAAATTTATACATCTATGGATTTTTTCATTTTAGAAATTAGTGGGCGAGAAGTAATTGAATTGTAGT
>JAUHVL010000054.1 GCA_030425045.1 bacterium | reverse complement strand
TGGATTACAGGTCATAGTTATATTAGCTACGGACCGCTCCTTAATGGTTCGACAAACGTGATGTTTGAAGGTGTCCCAACCTGGCCTGATGCCGGACGCTTTTGGGAAGTCATCGACAAATATCAAGTCACGCATTTTTATACGGCCCCAACGGCAATTCGCGCCTTAGAGGCCTGTGATATTTCTTTTGTCACAAAACATAAACTTGATAGTCTTAAAGTTCTTGGTACTGTAGGTGAGCCAATTAATGAAGAAGCTTGGCTTTGGTATCACAAACATATTGGCAAAGAAAAATGCCCGATTGTCGACACATGGTGGCAAACAGAAACGGGTGGAATTATGATTTCACCTCTAGCTGGTATCACTGATTGTAAACCTTCTTATGCATCCTACCCTCTTCCTGGAGTTAATCCCATGTTAGTTGATAGTGAAGGAAAAGTGGTTACCGGTAATCCTGCAGAAGGAAATCTTTGTATTGCTTCTCCTTGGCCTGGTATGGCCCGAACCATCTGGGGAGATCATAACCGTTATCGTGAAACTTATTTTTCAACCTATCCAGGAAAATACTTTACCGGAGATGGCGCTAAAAGAGATAGCGATGGACGATATCGAATCACGGGACGAGTTGACGACGTGATCAATGTTTCAGGTCATCGAATTGGAACAGCTGAAGTTGAAGACGCGATTAACCTTCATGAAAAAGTCATTGAATCTGCTGTGGTGGGAATGCCTCATGCCATCAAAGGACAAGGGATTTTTGCTTACGTTATTTGCCCAGAGGGAATTGAAAACACTGAAGCCCTTAGCAGTGAACTCAATGCACTTATCACCAAAGAAATTGGACCAATTGCTAAGCCCGATACTGTTTTAGTGGTCAGTGGTTTACCAAAAACCAGATCAGGAAAAATCATGAGACGTATTCTTCGTAAGATTGCTGCAGGAGAAAGAGATAATTTTGGAGATACCTCAACTCTACTGAATCCTGAAATTGTAGATGAGATAAAAGAAAAGGCCTTTACTTAAGAGGCCTTTCTATCTTATAAAAATTTAAAAGAGATTTTTGATCTTCACTCCACATAAAGGAGTCAAGAAACTTATTCATATCGTTTCGAAGTTCCCATGACCGTAGATAAGCTTTATCAAAGGCCAAATAGATATTGACCTTACCAAGACAGCCTTTTTCTTCTACGTCTTTATAAAGTAAGGCCCCTTGCTCAATATAAAATTTAAACATGCTATCGTAGGTTAAAATCCAATCGTATTTTTTCTTAACTACTTTTCTAAAAAGCTCATGAATATCAGCATCGGGAGTGAATTGATCGAGGTAGTATTTATTTTCTTTTATAAGATTTTCAAACATTGGAAATTTGTGGGCATAGAGATCTGACTTTTTATAGACCACTTTATTTTTTAATAATCTTTCATAACTAAAAGGTTTTGTATCAATACCATAAGCACAAAAACCGACCGAACCAATAGGTCTAGAGTAAATATAACGTTTATCATTTTTATGAAGTGCATAAGTTAAATCAATACGCCCATTAAATTTATTGGTATTAAACTCATGAAGTTTTGAATTTTTAAGAACTAAATAATAATCACGCCAAATTTTATTAAACGCTAATTGAACAATTTCTGTAACAAAACCCGGACGATTTCCCTTACACACAAAAGGACATTCTGGATAATACTCAAATCGTACGGGCCAAGATCTCGCAGAGCACCATGTTGAAAAAGAGATGGTGGACAAAACTGTGATCAATACTATTAATCTGTACATAAGCATAGTATAACTCTCTTATGGAAATTGGTCACCTCAGTAAAATGAAAACAGAACTGGACTCACCGGTAAAATACAGTCTCGTTCTCAATCAAAAAAATAATCAAAAAAAACTAATCTCTCTCAATGAGTTTTTAGAAAAAGAAATTTCTCTTAAGTTTACAGGTAATATTTTTGATATTCATGATGGTGCCCCAATCAAAAAAAGTTTTGGCCAGGGTTACTCCTACAAGAATTTTATCTCACTTGCTCAATGTGATACCTGCATCGTAAAGCCAGAACTTTGCCATTACGACAAAGGTACATGTCGCGAACCAAAATGGGGTGAAACTCATTGCTTTATCCCCCACTATATCTACCTTTCTAAAACCTCCGACATAAAAGTGGGAATTACTCGTCATACACAAGTCCCCACTCGGTGGATTGACCAAGGAGCGACAGAGGCCCTTCCCATTTTAAAAGTCCAAGATCGTAAAACTTCTGGCCTCATTGAAGTTGAAATAGCAAAAATAGTGCCCGATAAAACCAATTGGCGCAAAATGCTTAAAGGTGAACAAAGTGATGGCCCATCTCTTGAAGAGTATAAAGAGATGATCTTCGACTCTCTGGCCGATATGTTAGACGACTTTGATGTCGAAGAAGTAGAAGAAGCTCCAACTTTTATAAAATACCCAGTAAATCAATACCCAGAAAAAGTTAGTTCTTTTAATTTTAATAAGGATCCCCTGGTAAAGGGAGTATTGAAAGGAATTAAAGGACAATATCTTATTTTTGATTCTGGTGTTATCAATATTAGAAAATTTCAGGGTTATGAAATAGAATTTTCTAATCATTAACGAGTCCATAAAAAAACAAGGAAGTTTTTTATCTTAACAAGATTATATCAAGAAACTTTTTTAACTGGTTCACCTAGAGAATGCTTTTTACGAATACCAAACGCTCGCCTTGCACCCTCTAAAACCATTTTGAAATTTCCTTTATTATAAGTCATTTCATATTCATCAAAGATGTCATCAAGAAACGCTCCATCTATTCCAGAAGCACAAATAAGTTTAGATAAATCATGAGCAAAAATAACTACGGCACCCAGAGGAAAAATCTTTTTCCAATCGAGACCTTTAGGAAAACCTGAACCATCTGGTTTTTCATGATGAAGTAAAATAATTCTATCAATATCCATAGGAAGATTACTTACCTTTGATAAAAGCTCAACAGCATTTTGTGGATGCATAATATACTCTTTTAAACGTCTTTCAGAAATTCCCGAAATATTTCGGGGATCATCAGACTGAGCAAGTTCTTCATCTTCAGTACAAATATCATGGAAAAAAAGTGAAAAAATGATTTTATCTCTGGTTTCAGCTGTCACCATATCTAATTCTTTCGCAACAGCGGTAGCAATAAATATAGAGAGCATAGTATGTTCAGCATGATAATCTCGACCAGATAAAACTGACTTTAAATGTTTAGCGAGATTTTTATCAACTCTACCCACCAACTCCTTTGTGGCATTAATACCCACATCAGCTATCATCAGCGCTTCTTCTCTAATTCCTAAATGGTTAATCGCTCGATGAACAGTTGAAAGAGATAATTTAGCAAGTGATCCAAGTTTTTCTGTATTAAGTTTTTCAGGCTTAATTTTTGCCGAAATTTTTTCAAAGATATCGGCAGATGCTTTTAAATAGTCTGAGTCTTTAAGATAAAGATACTGACATGATTTAAGCTTATATTGATTTATTCTTTCAATATCAAAAGGAAGACCTTTTCTAAAAAGTAAAACAAACTTCTCATCAGATAGTTTGATATAGGTATCAAAAGATGCCTTACTTAGACTTGTAAAAAAGCTAATGGGAAGCGGACAATAATCTTCTTTTGATTTTACATGCTTTTCTTTAACCTTAATGATTCTTCTAAGAGCATTGGAAATTACTTTTTCACCCATATTATAACAAATTCTTGTGGTCAAAGGATGAAGCGGAAGAAGATTATGAACTCTCTGTAAGGTGTTTTCATCAGCGGTAAACAAAACAGGAATTTCTGCCTCTGTTTCATTTAGAAAATTAAGAAACTCTGGTGTACCCTCTTGAGGTAAATAGATGACAAAAAAATCATATTGAGTTTCACTATTGACGACGAGGTCTTGAGCTTCTTTAAAGTTTATGGCCTGCTCTAAACGACAATTCATCCTTGCCACTCCAACTGAAGCAAAAAGAGCATAAACATTTGAATTATTACCAATAAATAAACCGTTCAATGACATGAAAATCTTATCGGAAATATTCAAAGACAAATAAGAACTTTTTTATACCCGAGTAAAACTGTTTTAAGGTTTCATTTAATGCAGCTTTTCCTTAAAATAAGAACAAAACCGAGGTCATTTTATGAAAAATATTATCATTCTTTTTACTCTACTATTATCTCCCCTAACCTTTGCAAAAGGACGTGTGCTCTTTTTTAAAGGAGACGTCTTTCATAATGGAAAGAAAATGACTTCAAAAATTGAAGTAAAGAAAAATGACACGATCACAACAGGTGCAAGGTCTCTTGCTGTTTTAAAACTTGATGATGGTTCTAATATTAAAGTCAATGAAAAGTCGAGTCTCTCGATAGGAAAAGCAAGCTCAACTCAGTCTCTCATCAACGTCCAAAAAGGAAGCGCCTTTTTTAGAGTCTTAAAGAAAAATTTTATCAATCAAAAAGCCAAAAAGAAAAAGCATAAGTTTGTCGTTAAATATAAGTCCGTTGCCATGGGTGTCCGTGGAACAGAATTCTTTGTCTCCGATGGAAAAGAAAACTCTTCAGATATTTGGATGTGTGTAAATGAAGGGAAAGTGGTGGTTAAATCCAATAGTGAGAAAGAGTCGACTCTTGTTAAGGCCGGTGAAGGAATTGTTGTTAAAAACGGCAAAAAAACGTCAAACCCGAAACCTCTTAAATGGACACGAAATCTAAACTGGAAAATGGATAATCAAAAAGGCGATCTTACAAATAAAGTATCGATAGAGGAGGCCTATACAGACCTGCTCGAACATGATTATGATTAGAATTTTTCTTGTCTTTTATTTTTTCTCACTAAAAACATTGGCCTCAGCTCCAAGCTCGGCCAATACATCAAACCAAGAGTTTAACCTCAGGGCCTTTTACAAAATCGCAAGCTTTAACACCATGGCCGAAGTTAAGTACCGCTCAAATGAAAAAAGAACAGACGAGACGTTTTATACATTTGGCGGGCGTTTCCGCCTTTTTCAAAATTTAAAATTTGGCGCCTTTTATCAACTAGCAAAAGGGGCCAGACATGATGAAGACTGGGTTCTTCAAAATAATCGCTGGACCTGGAGAAATACTGAGCAAAGACAAGAAGATAATATCATTGTCGAGATTACGCCAAAGTTTCTGCTCGACTTTTTACCTGGAGAGAGATGGGTTTTCAACTTTAGAATCAGTGGAAAACAAAACCTTTTTAACGATAATATAACACTTTTAACGAGACCAGGGCTGAGTTTTTATTGGTTTAAAAATGGCTCCCCCTATATGAATTTTTATCTTCAACATGAAATCTATTTTCCTCTCAACTATGGACGCGATACGATTTATCAAAGATGGACTTATCTCGGGATGATGTACCATTTTAATAAGACAGTAAAAATGTCACCTTTTCTCTCATTTGGTTTTGAAAAGTGGAGTCACACTGACGACTTTCAACAACGAACAGGGCAAACCTATAATATTAAAGAGAACTTCAATAATATTGGAGTCAGTTTAATTTTTATTCTCTAATAAATTTCTATCTAAAAAATGCCGATAAAATTCTTATGAAATTAAGCCTCTCACAAGATGAATTAAAATATTGGGTTACTGAAGTCACCACTGAGTTTTATGAATTTGTTTATCAAGACCCATGGTTTAAAAATATTTTTAGAAATATAAAACAAGAAGTCATTACGGCCCAGCAGATCGAATTTATGATTCAGTCACTGGGAGGGCCAAAAATGTATTGTGGTCGCTCCCCTAAAGACGCTCACCCACAAGTTTGGGTTAATGAAGAAATTTGGCAATATCGTGAAGATTTATTAGTGAAAGCTTTTGATAAACTCAAAGCTCCCGATGAACTAAAAATTGCTTGGCTTAAAATTGATGAAGCTTTTAAAGGAGTGATCATCAACAAAGCAGGACCTGAAGAATGTTCCTTACGAGATAAAGCTGATGAAATTATTTATGAGCCTATGCCAAATTATTTAAAAAAAGCATCCTAATCTGATATACACAGTTGAATCTGTTTTATTTTTGAAATTTAACCTATTATTGATAATCCTATAAAAACGTCCCTGTTTTTAGACATTTAAAATGCTCCCGTCGTGGTCGCACCCACTTCGTGGGCAAGTTTTAAATATCCCTTGTTTCAAATTAGGAGATGACCAATACTTGCCCGAAGGGTCGGGGCAGGATGACCCGATATTGGTTATCGCAAAACATGGACGTTTTAATTTATTTTTTGTTAGTATTTGGAACTTTATAAATATTACGAGTTTACGTCGAAAACTTATCTCCAGTTAGAGAGATCAGTCTGAAAGCATCTTAAAATTTAAAACTGATGAAACTTTAGAGAAATCGTTGTTCCTCTGTTCTCGGAGTTGGTCTGTGACTGTATCGCCATCGATCCATTCAGTTTTTTCATAATACGTTTGATAATCGGAATACTTAGCCCACTTCCGATATGTCCTTCTGTATCAGGGTGATAATACCTCAAATTTGTCTCACGAATTTTTTTAAGATACTGACCTTCTATACCAATTCCGTGATCTTCAATAGAGAAATGATGAATTCTTTTTTCTGTTTTTAATTTGATTTCAACAACACAATCATTTGGGCTAAATTTTATTGCGTTATTAATAAGATGATCAAAAACAAACTCTTGTAATATTTTTGTATTTCCATAAGCACGACATTCATTCTGACAAATATCTGTCTTAAATGTAATATTTTTTAATTTTGCAAGATCACGATTATTTTCGATCGACTTTAAAAGAGGTTCTCTCAAGTCAATTTTCGACCAATTAGTAGGTGGCATATAATTTATTTTTATAAACTGATCAATTTTATTGATTGCCGTATGCACACTATCGATTTCTTGCAAGATTGTTTTAACCCGATCTTTTTCTGTTTCATCGATGACTTCTAAAACATCCTTCAATTGAGTAAATGATTTTTCTAATGTTTCTTTAAAGCTCTCATGAAGTTTTGTAATATCCAATTCACTTTCAAAAACGTTTTTCACAGTTATACCTTTTTCACAAACTCTGATTTTAAATTCATTGAGCCAAGCCCATCAATTTTACAAGCGATATCATGTCCGTCTCCACTGTCGTGGATTAAGCGAATATTTTTAACTTTTGTTCCCACCTTCACAGAATTAGAAGAGCCTTTAATTTTAAGATCTTTAATCACAGTCACGGTATCACCATTAGAAAGAATATTACCGTTAGCATCGACAATATCAGCTTTCTCATTTTCAATTTTAGCTTCAGGATCCCACGTATGTTGACAGTCAGGACAAATCATCATTTCCCCATCTGGATAGGGGTACTCATAATTACATTTTGGACAGTTCATCTAAATTCCTTGAGTGAGAGGGCATCATACGACTTAATTTATTATTTGAATGCACACAGTGCAATGATTTTGAGAAAGTATGATCATCTAAATTTTTAAATATTGCCCATAAATCTTGGTAGTAGAAATACTGAAGACTTCGTTAACGTCAAAGATAAATCATTAATATCGCTAGCAATAAACTTTTTTAATAAACTATTCCTATAGGCCACAACAGATTTCGTCGATAATCAAATGTATGAATAAAAATATCTATACCATACTACTGACCACAGTGTTGGCCACCAGTTTTGGCTGTCGCGATGGTAGCGGGCTTTTTAGCTGCCGCGAACAAGTTGACTCTAGACTTGGTGAAAATCAACCAAGAAGAAGGTCTATCTCTAACTTATTTTGTCGAGGTGATGCCGCTACAGCGATCAACCGACAAATGGAAGGACCAGGTCATGAGTGTGGAGAAAGAAGACCGGCTACGACTCCGAGTTATCGTTATCCAGCACTACCTTTAAGTGAGACTCCTGGAACAGTTCAAGACCCAAGAGTGGCAAACTTAAGCTGTTTATCAGGAACTGATGATCGCGAACTCATGCAAAGAATGGGAGTAAGCCTAACAAGCAGTGCTCAAGAAAATGAGACCGAAATGGTCGCTCGAATGGTTTCATCTGTTGTTGATGTGGCTGGTGAAGAAGTTGGAAGAAATTTATTATCAGGTCTTAGTGTAAACTTTGTTCCCCATTTAAGATTAAGAAGAAATCCTGCAGGACTATGTCTTCCAGGACATTATAGACTCGATAACTCTCCTCATTTAAATTTGGCGAGAAGATGCCACCCCGACGCTGTAGACCGTGAAGGAAATAGAATCAATCAAACTCAAGATTCATCTGATGAGCATTTAACAGCACTTCTCTACCATGAAGTTGGCCACCATGTAGGAAGTCGGTCAAATGGACGAGGAAGCTTAAGAAGTGCTTATCAACAACAAGTGAGAACAAGATGCCAAATCTCTCATTATTGTAGTTCAAGCCATAGTGAAGAATTTGCTGAAGTCTTTGCTGCTTTTATGTACGCTACCGATCGTCTAAAAGCTCAATGTCCCGAAGCTTACAGCTTTATGAAGAACTCTGTTTTTAGATTACCACAAGGTGAAGAGAGAAGTTGTGACTTAAGACCAGGAGCAACCAGACCTGAAGACTTTATGGGTCCATAACTTACATGCGATCAGGCTTTGGTGGGTAAACACCCTCAGGAGTCTGATCAATCCAATGATCAAGTTTTTTTAATATTTTTTCTAAATCGCTTGGTAAAACTCCACCAAGAGGATGTTGATTACTGACGTGATTGGCCCTAAAGATTATTCGCTGATTTTTTTGATAATTTGCCTTGGCCAAAATCTCTCGCATTTCAATAAGACATTCTTTCGCTGTCAAAGGTTGGATTAATCCTCTCTCTAACATGGTATGATAGGGAGTTCCAGGGACCGAAAAGGTCGTTAAAAAAGAAAAAAAAGTAGGAGAGCTCTCCCCTAAAATTTTAGCTGTGTTTTCAATATGCTGTTTAGAGTATTTTCTTCCACCAACTCCGAGCATGGCAATGGTTGATAATTGCCAGCCGGCCTTTTTAATTTTAAGTGATGAATCCAACATGTCTCTAGCTGTATTTCCTTTGACGATCATATGAAGAACTTTATCATCACCACTTTCTAAACCGAGATAGGCAATCGATAACTTATTGGCCTTAAGTTCTTCTAACTGCTCATCTGTTTTTTCCAAAATATTTTCGGCCGTCGCATACACACCAATTCGTCTGACATCGGGAAAATAGTTATTAATTTTTTTTAACGTTTTTAAAAGAAGTTCTTGAGAAGCCCCTAGTGCATCTCCATCACATAGAAAAATTTTTTCTGGAGTAAGGCCCAAACGTGAATAATGACTCTTGGCAATATTCAAATCATGATCAATTTCTTCAAAGCTTCGCTCTCGATAAACTTTACTGCGATACATATCGCAATAAGTACATTTATTATTACTACAGCCGATTGTGACTTGGATCAGCAAAGATTTCCACTCTGAAGGTGGCCTAAAGACCGGCTCATGATATTGAATTGGTGGAGTAAAAAACATAGAATTATCATCTCAAAAAAAACCTGCTTTTTGGAGCCGAATTTTAGGAAAATAAAATTATGAGTTTAGATACCAATGCTTGCCAGTTCGTCGCAACATCAACTTCCCTTGACCCTAAGGCCGTCATCAAAGTTCTCACACTTTCGATTGAAGAAGGCTGTACCGTTCCCTTTATTTCTCGTTACCGTAAGGAAGCGACAGGTGGTCTCGACGAAGTTCAAGTAAGCTCTATTATCGATCATTATAATCAATACCTCGAAAGAGAAAAAAGAAGGGCCTATATTTTAGAAACCATCGAAGAGATGAAAAAATTGACGCCCGAATTAAAAAAGAAAATCTTAGCGGCTGAAACTCTTAATCAACTTGAAGACCTCTACGCTCCCTATAAGAGTAAGAAAAAAACCAAAGGACAGCTTGCCATTGATGCAGGGTTAGCACCTCTCTCAGAACTTATTAAAACGTCTTCTGAAAGTTTAGAAAGTATTTTAAATAGTGAAGCTGAGAAGTATTTCAACAAAGAAGCTGGTTACGATACAAATGAAACATTACTTGAAGGCGTAAAGGCCATTATCGCTGAAGAAATTTCTCATGATAGTGAATTAAAAGAAAAACTTCGTAAGGATTACTGGAGCTCGGCTACTTTAAAAGCTGAAAAGAAAAAAGATGCCGACGAGATAAAAGAGTCTTCAAAATTTAAAGACTATTTTGAATTTGAGCAAAATATTGCTGATCTTAAAAGCCCTAAAGTCGCCCATCGTTTTTTGGCCATTCGAAGAGGTATGTTATTAAAGATTTTAAAAGTTGCCGTTCATTACGATGAAGAGACCGCCATGGCCACGATAAAACATCATTGTTTTCCCACGATAGAAAGTCTTGGCTGTAAAGATTTTTTAAATTCATGTATTAAAAGGGCCTATACAGCGGCCATTCACCTGAGTTTAGAACTTGAAGTTAAATCAGATCTCAAGCTAAGTTCAGATGAGTCTGCCATTGATGTCTTTGGAGTCAACTTAAGAAACCTCCTACTTCAACCCTACCTCGGATCAAAGGCAGTACTGGGAATTGACCCTGGAGTTAGAACAGGTTGCAAGATTGCCGTCATCGATCAAAATGGAAACTTTCTCGTTGATACTGTGATTTATCCCCATGAACCACAAAACGATATCAGTGGATCAAAAAAGGCCATTGAATCATGTATCGAAACGTTAAAGATTCAGTATATCGCTATCGGAAATGGAACCTTTGGTAGAGAAACCTTGGCCTTTCTAAAAGAATATGTAGAACCTGTAAAATCAGGAAAGGTAAAGGCCATGCTGGTAAATGAAGATGGAGCTTCTATATATTCTGCAAGTGATGTCGCCAGAAAAGAATTTCCCGATAAAGATCTCACCGTAAGAGGTGCTATTAGTATTGCAAGACGATTTCAAGATCCGTTAGGAGAACTTGTAAAAATCGATCCCAAAAGTATTGGTGTGGGCCAGTATCAACACGATGTTAATCAATCTAAACTTAAAAAGTCACTGACATCTGTAGTGGAGAGCTGTGTGAACTATGTTGGTGTCGATATCAATACGGCCAGTGCTCCCCTTCTCTCCTATATATCAGGAATTGGACCAACTCTGGCCGATAATATTGTTAAGCATAGAGGAGAAGTTAAAGGATTTAAAAAGCGTGAAGAACTTTTAAAAGTTAGTCGCTTCAGTCAAAAGGTATTTGAGCAATCTGCAGGTTTTTTAAGAATATACGATGGTGTTAATCCATTGGATGGAACATTTATTCACCCGGAACGTTACGCCCTTTTAGAAAAATGGTGTGAGAAAAATAATCTTCAGCTTAAAGAGCTAATCGGAAACAAAGAACTCGTCACCAAACTTAAAAATGATCAAAACTTAGTAGAAGAAATTGGTCATTTTACGATTGAAGATATTGCCAAATCTTTATTGGCACCCAATCAGGATCCGCGTACCGAATTTAAATCATTTGAATATCGAGATGATATTTCAACTATTGCTGATCTAAAAACGGGTCAATACTATCCGGGTATTGTCACCAATATTACTCAATTTGGTGCCTTTGTTGATATCGGGATTAAAGAAAATGGACTCGTTCATGTTAGCCAGATTGCCGATCAATTTGTAGAAAATGCACTCGACTTTTTAAAAGTAGGCCAAGAAGTTAAAGCAAGAGTGATGGAGGTTGATCTCGAGCGAAAAAGAATTTCTCTTAGTTTAAAAAAGGAAGATGCCGATAGACCGGTGCAAGTATCTCGAAAAAATGAAAGTCAAAAAAGAGCGAGACCAACAAAGAGTCATCATCAAAAAGAAAAGCCTCAGCAAACGATGAAAAATAACGCGTTTGCCTCTTTGAAGAACTTTAAAGTCAAATAAGACGCTTAGCACCACTATGTTCACAAAAGAGTGATCATATAAAGTGGTGAAATTCTATTTGTGATGGCCTAACTTGGTGACAGCGAATCACTGCCTTGGTAAGGATAGGTTTCAAAATTATCAAGGAAATTTCTTAATGAAAAAACTTACGTCACTCGCTATTTGTCTTGCCCTTCTTGGATCATGTTCAAGTACAACTGTTATTAGCTCTTCTGATAAAGAGGCCAAAATTTATGTCAATGGTGAATTTGTCGGAACAGGGTCAGCCTCATACACAGATACACGAATTGTTGGTTCTACCAATATGGTTTCTCTAAAAAAGAAAGGGTGTGAAGATGTAGGTTATACTTTTCAAAGAAACGAAGAGTTTGATGCTGGTGCCTGTGCTGGTGGTGTCTTCACACTTATTCCTTTTCTTTGGATCATGAGATACAAGCCAACACATAATTATGACTTTGAATGTAAGCCTGTTAAAAACTAGTTTTTTAATTTTAATATTAAACTTATGGAGTTGTTCATCTCCACTATCGAATAGATCAGTCAGCCCCATTGATTCCCGTTATAAGTTAAGTAAAATTAAAACTGATACGAAAGCAAGTTCAGGCATCAATTTTTATCAGGATGTTTTAAAAAAAGCGTGGGGCAGTCACTGTAAGTGGTTTCCCCATGACTCTAAAAACGCACAAATGCTGCTTTCAAAATGTGGTGTCCTAAAAGGTGCCCCTAAGACTTTCGCTAGATTCTTAAACGAATCCAATGCCTCACAACTAGGATACGATTTAGTTATCACAAAAGGAAAAATTTATTTTGAAGATATTCCTCGCTCTTGCCATTACTTTTAGCTTTGCCCACCTCTTTGCTTCTGAATGTGACTTTGCAAAGAGTATTTACCAAACGGGAAAACATCATTACCTAAACCAACAGTACTTATTAGGTGCGACTCATTTTTCAATGATTAAAAATGCCCCTTGTGACCAGCAGTTAAAGGATCGTGCGACATTTTCATATCTTTTATCAATATGGAGACTTGAAGACGTGAGAGAGCTTCAACAAAGCCTTGAAGCTTTTAAGAAAAACGCAGGCTCAGAGAACTTAAAACAAAAAGCTTATCTGCTAGGGGCGATGAAAGATAAAAAATGGAATAAATTTTTAAGTAGGGAGAACCTCAAGAAAAGTTTATTCTGGCAAAGCCGATTAGAAAGTGATCAACCATCAAGCGGTTTAAACTTTTCAACAATTTCTCATGAGTACCGTTCGTTAAATCTTAAATCTCCTGCCCTAGCGGGAAGTTTAAGTATACTTCCTGGGCTTGGTCAACTCTATAATGGAAGCTTTGAATCCGCGGCCATTTCCTTTATTTTAAACGGAGTTTTAGCAGCTGCGACCTATGAATTTATCGACGATGACAAACACGCCGCAGCAGTCGCTTCTGGTATCGTCTTTTCTGTCACTTACCTCGGTAATATTATAAGTGCTGCTAATGGGGCCTCTAAAATCAATCAAGCGAAAATTAAGAAACTAGATCGTAAATATGAACGTGAGTTTCTTGGTCTAACGCCACCGTAAAATAGGCGAAAAGTATGATAAAGATCACTTTATTTTTTTCACCCCGTCATAACTGTTTTCACCCTGATCACATAAGCTTTAGCTAACAAGAAGGAATTTTGTGAAATCAATAATCATCTTTATGCTAATTTTGGGGCTTAAAAATTTGGGTGCTACCGAAATATTTACGTTGTCTCCATCTGTCTCTGAAGAAATTTACCAATTATTAGACATCGAAGAAAAACTAGTCATCAATCAGCTTGGTGAAAGATCTCTTGTAAAAACAGGAACACGATATCAATGTCGTCTCGATCATCATTTTGAATATTTTTGTCATATTACTCTTGAAAAAATGGACTTTCCTCATCAAGGAGATCGTTTACTTTTATTTTCAGGTGAAATCGCCGAAGACCTTTACCATCACTTACTTTTAAAAGAATACCTCTATCAAGGGTTTACCATTGGGGCCCAACCACAGTATGTGAAGGCCAGTGACTCTATTGAATGTAATGAGCAAACGGGACCCCTTCCCTTTTTCACTTGTGTTATCAAAATCAAATGAAAAATCGAATCTTAAAATCTTTTATTCAAGCTATCCTATTTATCATCGTGATGTATGTCTGTGTTTTTAGCTACCGCTACTTTGGAGAGAGGCCATATGACGACCTTCTTGCACTCAATACCATCTTAACTTATCTCTCTAGTGTAGTGCTTATTACTATTGTCTTTTATTTTAAAAATAAAGATTTAGCTCTTAAATAAGATCTTCAAAAAATGCACCATAATTTTTATCTGGTGATAATAAATGAATTTCTAAAATCCATAAATTTTCTAATATTTTTTGTTCAACCTCATTTAATGAGCCTCGGTAATGAAGATGATGGGGAAAGTCTCCAATACGATGACCACTCATTTTTAAATTTAAATAATAACCAAACTCTTCTGCACACTTTTGTGCAAGTAAGTAAAGCTGCTGACCTGAGCATTTATTTTCTTTAAAATATTGTTTTGTTTGCTTAAAAACTTCTTCAGAAGCTTTTTTAATTTTCAAAAAATCTTGGTTTGATCCAATAACAAAAGTTTCTCCATAATCCCCTTCATAATTATTCCAAACGGGACCAATATCTATGAAATAAAGATCTGATTCTTGTAAGACTGATGATGGGTTGGATTTTTCTCTAAAAGAAAGTCTCGTATTTTGACCAATTCTAAACTTGGTTGGATGCCATAACTTTTCACACCCAAGCTCATTTAAAACCTGAGTAACAAGTTCCAGACCGTCCTGCTCGGTCATTCCGATTTCAACATTCTGTTGAATTTGATTAACAGCTTTTTTGGTCAACTGACGCGCCTTTTTTAAGCCTT
>JAUHVL010000053.1 GCA_030425045.1 bacterium | reverse complement strand
CCCATCATTAAGAACTGTCCAAAGTTTGTTTTAAGCCAGTCTCCTCGACCTAACCCGTTATTAAAAAACTCCCAAGTTGGTGACCCAACATTCTCTCCTGTGATCAGAAAATACAATTTTTCAGATGTCATTCGATTGATAAGTTTAAAATGAGATTGTTCGTTAATTAAACCCTGCTCACATAAATCGTGAAGCTCAATATTTTTTTGTTCAGCTATACTTTTGGTTTTGGCTCTTAAGTCTTTTTGTAAAAGCGCACTCACGAGCTTTGATTGATCTCTTAAAACTCCCAACTTCTCTAACAAAATCGATTCAAGTGTATCGCCCAAGAATTCAGTATGATCAAGCCCAATTGAAGTGAGGGCCACGTAGTGGGCATCAAAACAATTTACACAATCAAGTCTTCCACCAAGTCCAACTTCCAGAATTAAAACATCTAAGTCTAATTGTTCTACCCATTTACAAAAAATAAGAAAGAGAAACTCATAATAACTAAGTTCACTTGCTTTATTTTTATAACCTTGAAAAAGCTCCATCAACTGTTTTGAAGAGATCGCTTTTTGGTTGTATTCAAACCTCTCCGTTACTGAAATGAGATGAGGTGAGCTCCAAAGTGCATAATTTATTTTTGCTTGATGATTAAGCAGATAAGCTAATCTTCTCGCTGTCTCACCTTTCCCATTTGTCCCAGCAATCGTAACAATTTTTACATTTTTTTTTCTTATGAGATCAATAGAGTGAGAAATAATTTTAGAAAACTCAGCTAGGCCTTTTCCACTAGAACCGAAAACCTCTAGTGGTAGGTTTTCTGATAACCAGTCATCTACGGGTTGACTCATTTTTTATTAAATAATTTAACAAAGAAAGAAAGCTCTTCTTTAAGCTTATGACGATGAACAATTCTATCAACAAATCCATGGTCTCTTAAAAACTCACTTCTTTGAAAACCATCGGGTAATGTTTGTCTAATTGATTGTTCGATTACACGAGGACCAGCAAAACCAATAAGAGCTTTAGGTTCAGCAATAATGACATCACCAAGCATTGCAAAAGAAGCAGCAACACCACCCGTGGTCGGATCGATAAGTACTGTTATGTAGGGAATCCCTTCATTTTTAAGTTTTTGTCTAATGGCAGACGTCTTTCCCATCTGCATAAGAGAGAGTATTCCTTCTTGCATTCTCGCCCCACCAGAACAACAAACCGTTATGGCCGGAACCTTTTTCTTCAGTGATAACTCCATCGCAGCTGCTATTTTTTCACCAGTCACAACACCCATTGAGCCACCCATGAATTGAAAATTCATCACACTCAAAGTGACATCATCACCATTGATCTTAGCTTCTCCTGAAATCACGCCGTCTTTGAAACCTGTTTTTTCATTAGCGGCAATCAATCTGTCAGCATAACTTAATTTATCGTTAAACTTTAGAGGGTCAGTTGTCACAAGGTTTTCACCGATCGCCTTAAAACTATCACCATCAACAATGAGTTCAATTCGCTCAACGGCCGTCATTCTAAAATGGAAGTCACAATACGGACAAACTTGGCCATTTTCTTTTAAGCGACTAACTTGAAGAATTTCATCACAATTTGAACACTTCTTCCAAAGGCCAGTAGGAGTACTGGTATTGACTTTTTTAGAGCTTTTAAGCTTCGGGCTTTTGATCGTTTCAAACCAACTCATAGGAATCTCCGCAGATTAAATTATCCCAGAAATCATCTTGTGTTAAAAAATACTTATCGACAAGGCTTTTTATAAGAAAAACAGGAATTTAGCTCTAGAAAACGAAAGAAACTTCGTCTGTTGCCAGCACATTTATACGATCATTATCTAACTCATCGATTTCCTGAATCAGATCCATTTGATAGTTGGGTTTGAGATGCCCAAGGAAGATCGGAACATTACCTGGCATCTTTTTAATTTCTTCTTGTATCGTCTGGGGAGTATGGTGAAAACTCGCCGTTGCTACCCCTTGCAATTTGTTGGGAAAGCTCACTTCTGTAAAAATCGCTTTTAAATTGGGAACCTGTTTGGCCGCTTCCCAGATCTTATCCGTAGGCCCAGTGTCTTGAGTAAACACCACTGCAGAGTTTTTTCTCTCGACAATAAAACCATATCCTCCAGCAGGATGATTAACTTTTATCATCGTTACTTTATAGTCACCTAACTCAACCTTGGTATCTTCTTTTAAATCATTAAAACGAAGTGTTGGATTTTCTTCATTTGGAAGCTTCGTAAAATCTGGCCAAATTTCATCATTAAGAAGATGGGTCATAATGTTTTTTCTCACCACATCTGCAGTATGAACTTCAAAGGGTCTTCCCTTTAAACCAAAACAATTATCTGCCATGAAAGCGAGATCTGAAATATGATCCAAATGAGAGTGAGAAATTAAAATGTGATCAATTAAAACCTGTTGATCAATTTGAATACCCGATGCGACAGAACCCGCATCAATCAATAACTTTCTATCGATTAAGTATGAAGTATTTTTAAAATTTGGCGACACTCCACCATGTCCACCGATTACTTGTACCAACATTGTAGTATTATAACCTCTTAAAATTTCTCTTTCTTAATAATCTTTATCGGTTACGGATAAATAAATCTTAGTTTTTAAGCATACTTAGTCGTGAACATAGATAAATTATTGAAATTATATACCTATTCTCTAGAATTAGTAAGTCTTTGATAATACTCATTTGGCTTGCCCCCTAGAATAGTGGCAAGTAACTTTGATAAATTTCGTGGTGTTTGTTTGTTGAGATAAAGATTTGCAGAATCTAATAACTTATCGTGATCATGACTCAACTTCTGGTCAGAGCTTCCTTCCTTATAAAGAAGGAGAATCATCTCACCTCTAAAAGTCATTTCATCACATAAGCTTTTCCACTCACTCAAATTAAATCGAACACTTTCTTGATACAATTTTGTAAGCTCTCTCACCACGACAACGTTGACTTCTTCCCCTTCTTTTTTGGAATCAAAAAAGAGATCGATTGTATTTTTCATTCTCACAGGCGATTCAAAACATATGTGAGTTTGCCTGTAACTAAGCTCATTAAACCAACTTAATTTAGCTTGATCCTTTCGTGGCAAAAATCCCCAAAACGTAAAGGGATGAGGAGGTAGACCAGAGAGTTCAAGAGCAACAATAGGAGAACTTACTCCAGGTATTGAATCGATCTCATGTTGGTTATCAATGGCCTCTCGAACAAGAGGAAAAGCGGGATCTGAAAGCACAGGGCTTCCTGCATCGGAGCAAATATAAATATCTTCTCCGCGATTAAGACGCTGAATAATTTTAGAAATAAATTCTTTATTATGATCGTGAAAAGACTCTAAACGATAATCGCTTAAGGGAAGACCATAATGACCAAGCAGGCTTTTAAAGTTTCTCGTATCTTCTACCAAAAAAGATTTTTGCTTTTGTAAAAGCTCAAAGCCTCTTTTAGTAATATCTTGAGCATTTCCTATGGGTAATCCCACCAATGTTAATTTTGCCAAATCACAAACCTCAATTGTTATTTCAATACCCTACATACCCCATGAAAAGTTTTCCCTCAAGACCAAAAAATCGCACCGTGTCATAATAATCAAAGACCGAGAACTAAGGAGCTAAGATGTCCATGAAAGGAAGAGTACGCCAAGATGCTATGGGAAATATCACTATTCATATGGAAGGAGGACTTGATTATCAAAACAGCATTCCCCTTCAAGAAGAATTAAAACAAATCAGTGCTCGTAACCCTAGTTCGCAAATTGTACTCGATATGCACTCTCTCGACTTTGTTGGTAGTTCAGGTATTAAGTATTTTGTCGAAATGGTTCGTGAGTTAAATTTTGATAAAGACCAAATACGAATCACAAACGTTAAAAACGAATTCTCTCGTGTTTTTCAACTTTATGATCACACATTCGCAGAACTAATCATTGATGAATTCGATAACGACGAAACATTTTCAATGGCCCAAAGGTTTACGGGAAGAAAAAGAACTTACGAGAACTAGAAGTTTACATTAATCAAATTAAAATAAACTAACGGCTGAGTGAAAGTATTTGCTTTAAGTGGTCTATGCCCATCGTGATTACTTTCATAACGCCAACTTATTTGATCCATGTGAAGAGCTGGTTTCCAACGATAGTTTTCATCTTCGGGATAATCTTCATCTTCATAACCATACCCCTCTTCCTCTTCGTCATATTCGCTTTCTTCCTCATCAGGGTAATAGTCTTGTTGAGGAGCTTCAGGAGCTTCCGCTTTTCTTTTATTCATGGCATGGCTAATAACGACGTATCCACCAAAAAGTAATCCAGAGTAAAGCCCAAGACTCGCACCTTTAGCAATGGCCCTACCACTGGTTCCAAAAGCAAGTGAAGCCGTTCCCAAAAGTGCTCCCCCTACTGTCCCATAAAGGGCCATAATCCCTAGGGCCTTAATACGAGGATCGAAGTTAGCATGGGCATTTCGAACGGTACCAGTGAATAAAAATAGAGTAAGAGCTATAATGAAAACTTTTTTCAAAAACGACCTCCATGGTCTTTTTTAAAGACCTAAATTAAGAATAATTCATGTGGGTAAAGTTCGCAACAGTAACCGCGCAAGCTGGTCACCTATTGAGGAATCTTGTTTTTATTCTTCTAGAAACTGTTCAACCAAACTTTTTGTACTCTCCGTCCCCTCTTCAAAATTTGAATTAAAAGGAAAGCCATTGGACTGGGTTGCTTTAATATTGCCATGAATAAAGACATTTCTTATGCCAAATAATGAGTAGAGATCTCTTTTGGTGACGCTTTTTTCTTGAAAGACTTGAAGAAATTTTCTGACATCTCGAACGGGAACATAAGCTTGTTCAATTGGAGTTTTCGTTTTGCTATTAAGTTTAATACAAGCTTCAAGATAGAGCTGTTCATGTCTGGAGTCATTCCGGTCCGGATAACGTTCACGATATAAATTTCCACAAGCTTTGTAGAGACCATAATGATAGGCATCGTAATGAAGTCCTTCATAGTAAGTTTCGTAAGCACTTTGAAGTGGATGACGACAAGAGATAAAAAAGTTCTTGGCACGAGCGGAACGGCAAATATCATCAATAATATGATAAACGTCGGCCACATCGAGCATAGAAAATCTCAAGAGGCCTTCAGGATGAATTTTATAATAGATTGTTGCTCGAAGTGGTGCTTCAATCAGGCCATCTTCAAGTCCATCATAAACGAGAGGGTCCACTCCAGAATAATCGGCGAGAGCATTTAGAACTTTCTTTTTATATTTTTTTCCTGTCCCACCTTTAAAACTGTAGGCATAAAGTTTTGTCGCCATAGAGATATTGAGAACATCTTCACTATCGATTCTTATCTTTTGCCTGCTGGCAATTAAGTCACGTTCACTTTGATACTCCATACTAAGAGATTTATTTTCCGCCCAAACATCTGCAACAATACTTTCGATTTGAAATAAGGCCTCAAGAATTGAAGACAGAACCTGGCTTCCAAAGCTCTTTGTAAACTTTTCTACTTCAAAATAATGTTTATAAAATGTTTTGACGACTCCATCTTTCGCCGCTTGGATAAACTGCGTTCTTTTTTCTCGCGCTTTTCCGACAAGGAGTAAGCGATATTTTGAATTCATGATTTCGTTACGTCTTCTTACTTCACTCACAAGGTAGGGAGAAACAAGATTTATATCAGGATAATCATTTTTAATAATATTTCTGATTTGTTGTTTAACATCAATATCTGAATTAACGATATCGAGATCTCTTTTAGTAAAAGATAAATTAATTTGATGTGCTTGCTCCAACTTATATTCGAAATCAAAAGTTAAAATACTTAATTTAAGTAATCGAAAAAAATCAGCATAAACGGCAAGATGGGCCTGGGCCCCGACCATTTTTGACTTTTCATAAGTGAGTCTTAAATACTCTCCATTTTCGCCCTGATCCTCTGGCCCAACAGCTTGTAGTTGCAGTTTTGAAAGCCTTTGATATTCTCCAAAAGCTCCCCCTTCCACACTTAGAGGGGAATTCGGTACTTGAACATTAACAAGCGCTCCAGCATTAAAGGCAAGAGAGTCTTCTTTCGTGAGAACCTCATAAGGATTAAGTCTTAAAAAGTTATCTGATTTAAAATTAAGAAAACTAAAAAATAAGCGATCTAAGTTATGGGCGACACCTTCTTCATAGCTATTGGCATAATGTATGTGCTTAAAACTTCTTTTAAATTTTATACCAACAAAAGCAGCAAAAAGGTCTTCTGTGACCTCTACCAGTTGTAACTCTTCTAGATGTCCCAATAATGTTGATGCGTCGATGATGATATCCATTGAGTCGGTGACGATCCATTTCTTATCATCGAATAAATCAGGGGCCAAATCTCTACGATACTCAACTGAGAAGTCTGCAAATTTATGAGTATAATTAATTCCGAGATGATTAAGACCACCCCAAACATTTAACTTTTTACCTTGCTCTATTGCCTTTAATTTTCGAGCAGCAATTTCTTGATAATGATCTTCAAAGTACTTTTGTATCTTTTGATAGAGTAACGACTTTTTACTATTGCTTGCTTGATTGAGATAAACTGTTGGCAAATCTTGTTGATTTACAAATAGCTCATTCGCTCCTACGGAAAGGCAAAAAAAGTTAATGAATATCAAACAAACAAGTTTTCTCATAGCAATTTAGCATATCCAAATTATGAATTCGATATAATCCTTATCGGAAAACTCGGCTAAGTATTGAATGATTTCAGTCGAATATTGGGCGAATCAGGGAAAAACGTTTTGATGTGTTTCTTTCGATAAAATGCCTCAAAAATAGGGCAAATTAGTTAGAGAACTCTTCAATAACTTCCAAAATGAAAGCTAAGTTCTCGTGGTTTTGGTGTTTTATATAACCTTGCTTAAGTATATTGGCCTTATAGAGAATTTCTTCAATCACATCTTTTTTAATTTCTTCAGAAAAAGTTCTTTGCTGAAGAATATTTTTTAATGCTCTGACTCTCCAAAAATCCATGGCAAAGTATTTTCGAGAAAGTTGATCTTCATGGCCTCCATACTTTGTAATGATGGGGTCTTTAATAAACCCAACAGGATAAAGTGATGTAATTTTTAACCACAAATCGTAATCTTCACAAACGGGAAAACTTTCATCAAATCCCCCCATCTCAAGATATATATTTTTTTTCATGATTGAAGCAGAAGGACTAATAACACAAAGAGGTAAGCATTTTAAAAAAATATCACCACCAAACTTTTGATGCTTTTTTTTAGGATTAACTCTCTTACCATTTCTAACCCAAATCTCTTCTCCGTGAACCAAAGGGACATTTTTATGATGAGAGATAAAGCTCATTTGCCTTTCAAGTTTATGAGGAAGCCATTCATCATCGGAGTCTAGAAAAGCAACCCACTCCCCTGAGGATTTTTCAACACCGATATTTCTCGCTTTACTGACCCCAGAATTTTCGATGGCATAAGAAATACAATTTTGATTTTGAGCACATATTTTTTCTAATAACTTGGGAGTATCATCATCTGAGCCGTCATCAATAATGATTAACTCAAAATCACGAAATGTTTGCTTGAATACTGAATTGATTGCTCTTTCTAATACGTGAGCACGGTTATAAGTTGGTATAATAACGGAAACGCTAAAGGTCGATGTCATTCATAATCTCTTCAATACTTTCAGCTGTTGGTAAGTTTTCAAGCGCAGAGAGAACAGAATCGCACTGCTTTTCATTTTTCATTCCAATCAAAACTTGATCCACACCTTTAATATTTAAATTATGCCCTAGTGCAAATGATAAAGGACTTATTTCTCTTTGTTCCAGTATTGGCCAAAGAGCTTCAAGCTTTCCTAACTTCGCTAATACTTCAGACTGTTTCCACCAAGGAGCGCTTTTTCGACAATCTGAAGAATCGTAGTTTTTCGCCTGCTCTCTTTTCTTATCCACTCTCTTCGTTAAAATCCCTTTATCGAGAGTTCCCCAAGATTGAAAAAGTGTCCCTCCGTTTTGAAACTCAGAAAATAAACTTAACACTTCTTTATTAAAAAGATTAAGTTCTGACTGGGCAACATCGATAGGTCCAAGCTCTCTCGCCTTTTTAAGATCATCACTATTGGTATTTGCCAAACCAACATAACGAACCTTCCCTCTCTCTTTCGCCTTAAAAATAATTTCTAGAGATCTTCTAATATCAACTCGAGGGTCAGGCCAATGAACCATATAAAGATCAATATAGTCGGACTGCAAATCTCGTAAGCTTTGCTCTAACATTTGAATAGTCACTTTTGGTTCGTTAGTTAGATTCACTCTTTTATTATCCGACCACGTAATTCCCGATTTGGAGGTGATAAAAAAGTCTTCTCTATCTTTTGAAACCGCCTCTCCTAAAACTCTCTCCGATTGTCTAAAGCCGTAAATTGGGGCCGTATCAAACAAGAGTATCCCTCTCTCTCTGGCCAAGCGAACGAGCCCAACAGCTTGATCAAATTCAATATTTCCAAAGCCATAGCCTCCCCCGGCTCCACTAAGTGAAGCTCCACCAAATCCTATCTTATGACTAAAGGCCGTTTTTAGATCTATCATGACAATGTCTCTTTGCTTTTGGTATCAATTGAAAATACTTATCACTGGAGATCTTTGTTTTGCAAGGCCCCGATAAATTATTAGTATTTGCTCACCGCCCCGAGGCTCAAAGTTTTCTTAAAAACGATAAGCTCACGATGGTCACTGATGAAAAACTAAATCTTTATCAGCACGAAGATTATTTTTTACTTATTTCCGGTGAAGGAATTCTCAACTCACTCCAACTCGTCAGTACGATATTGGCAAAGTTCCCCCATATCAAAGAAGTTTGGAATCTTGGAATTGCAGGGGGTCTCGATCAGGCGTCTTTAAAGCTCGATCATATCTACAAAATAAGAACATGTTACGCTGAACTAGGAGAAGAAATTCAGTTTAAAAGTTATACTTCAGCTTTTAAAAAGTCGTTATTTGATTGCCTTAGTTCCACGAGTAGAATTCTCGACGAAAAGAAAGCTGATCAGTTATCTAACTTTGCTCCGATCGTCGATCGAGAGTGTTGGGGTATCGCGAGGGCCTGCCAAGAATTTAAAGTCCCTTTTTATCCAGTCAAACTTATTTCCGATTTTCCCATTGAAGGAAATAAAGAAATCTGCTCAATCGTCAAAGAAAAGGCTGAAATCTATAGTGATCAACTATATCGTTGGTGGAGTGTAAATCAAACACAGCCGAGTAGCAAAGAAGAGCAAATTAACTATAGTCATTTCTTTAATGATTTTTATTTTACTGTTTCAATGGAGCGAAACTTCAATAAATATTTCCAAACATTATTAAAAAATAAAAATGATTGTGACTTTGTTGTTAATGAAATTAAAAACCATCCTGAGTATCTAGAAATTTTAGATAAAAAACAAACGAGAAAACAACAAACTCTTGAGCTCATTGACCTCTTGAGAAAGGTAATAACGCCAGAACTCTTGTCAGTTGAAAGTCATCTTCAACTTATGACAAGAGAGCTCAAAAGAACCGGTGCAAAGGTTAGCTTTGATCCCACACTTGAAGAAAGCTTTATTCATTTAAACATGAAACTTTCTAACGATAGAGATAAAGATAATTTCATCAACGCACTTAAGAGGTTTTCCTTTGAAAAACTCAATCAAGTGTTAGAGGGAAAAGACCTTGATTAATATTGATAAGATTTTCCTAGAAAGAGACCTAAAAGATAGCCCTAGAGCAAATTCTATCATAAGTCATTTTTCTCATCTCACGCCTAAAATTATCGATCGCTATGATGAGATCTTTGGAAAAGTAAAAAAACCTTATCTACAAAAACGTCAAAGTGTTAGTTTATTTATTGCGAATAAAAAGGGAAATCTCGTCAAAGAAGCTCCAGAGGCCTATGGAACCGTTGGTGAAAAACACTTTTACTTTATCCATGCCTTTAACTGTATTTACGAATGTGAGTATTGTTATTTACAAGGATATTTTCATTCTCCAGACTTGGTTCTCTTTATCAATCATGAAGATATCATTAAAGAAATTAAAGACGTTGCCTCCCAGCACCCGAATGATCGCATCTGGTTTCACGCAGGTGAATTTAGTGACTCCTTGGCCCTCACTCACTTAACGGGAGAGCTTCAAGTCTATTTTGATTTTTTTAGAGACAACTCAAATCTTATAATGGAGTTAAGAACTAAATCAGATAATATCGACTCACTATTAAGTTTAAGCCCAGTCAGTAATATTATAACCAGTTACTCTCTCGCTCCGAAAAAGAACCTTGATTATAAAGCCCCTACCATTGATGAAAGATTACAGGCCATCTCACGCCTTCACCGAGCAGGCTTCCCAATAGGCATTCACCTCGACCCCATCATTCCATCAAAGAATTTTAACGAGGTTTATAGTGACCTCCTTTATCATTTAAATGAAGCTATCCCGTTAAAAGAGGTTCAATACTTTTCATTAGGTGTCACGAGATTTCCCGAAAATATCTATCACCAGGTTAAAAAGAATTATCCACAAAGTATTCTCTTCAATGAGCATATGCTTAAAGATAAAAATGGAATAGTGAGATCACCACGGCCGATTCGTTTTCCTCTTATGGAAAATATTAAGCAACAGATTTTCGACTACGATGTTGAAAAAAGCAAAATTTATCTCTGTATGGAGTAAAACTAATAGTCATCACTTAAGTAATTTTGAGCGAAATATTGAGAGACCTCGTTTGTAAACTCTACTCTCCATTCATATTCCTCTTGTAAGTAATCACTTAACCTCTCTAGGTCGTTAAGGTTTTGGGCTTGATATTGAAGTTCATCTTTTCTCTCCATTAAAATGGTATGCATATTCTCGAGATAATCCTCATCATTTTTTTCAAGGATTCCATATTTGATTGCCATTTTTGTAAGGCCAATCGCACGATAAAGTGAACTATCTAGGTTTTCAAATCTTAAGTATTGGGTGATTAACTTATTGATTAGCTTTTCATAGGACTTTCTTTCTCGTGGTCTTCTATCGATCAACTTCATGGACTCCATAGAGGTGATAAGAAAGTTGTCCATATCTTGGCTTTGGCAAACATCCATTTTTTCATTGATGAGGCTTACTACTTTTTTCAACTGATTTTCTTTTAACTCTTTTCGCTGAATCATTTCTTCAATTTGCCTATTAATACTCACGACTTGATGAATATTCTTTTTGGCCAGCACTCTCAACTTCATAAGTCCATTTTCTATATTATTAAAGTCCTTATAAAATGCTCCATTGGGATCAATGATATCTTTACCTCTAAAATAACTAGCAATATCTCTTGAACATTGTTTACCAATAGAATTGAGATCTTTTTCGATAGAGGTAATTCTCTTTTCAAAAATATCCTGATCTTTTGAAAAAGAAATATCACTCTCCCCCATCAACTTTTCTGCTTTAAAACTATCCACTCCCTTACGACTAAGAGATGGCCCTTCGACCTGATTGATCTCAAGCTTACTGAGTTCAAACATGTCATTCACCTGCTTGGTTGACATAAAATATGTCGTCGCAAGGATGAAAACTGATAAAATGGCGATTAAGGCTAGTTTATTATCCATTACGCGATGAATTATAACATTAAGACCGATTCTCGCTCTTCTTATCGAATTTTCAATAACTTAAAAAAATGAGTTTATGCAATATGTGACTAAAATAATTGACGAATCTCCCAAATACTTGCCCTTTGACGTTAAGAGCTATATAGTGCCTTTTCGAAATAAAGTCGAAATACGTAATTTTAAATATTTAAAGAGAGAGTATCATGGCACGTTCATGTGATTTAACAGGAAAAAGAAGACTAGTTGGAAACAAAGTTTCTCACGCAAACAATAAAACGAAGATGACTCAAAAACCAAATCTTCAAACAAAAAGAGTTTTCGATCCAGAAACTGGTCAAACTATTAAATTAAGACTTTCGACAAGAGCGATCAGAACATTAGATAAGGTTGGTTCACTTTCTAAATTTATGAGAAAGTACCGTCACCTTTTTCAATAAGATTATTGCCACAAGATTTTAGAGATTCTTACACCCCATTTTGTTTTTGCAAAGTCACTTTGTAGTTTTAGTATTACAGATTCTCCTGGAATGATAAGAGACTGATAACCAGTTTTATCTCCACTGAGCTTTTCAATAAACTCTCCGTCTCCACTGTAGATTTTAAGAAAATCAAAATGATCCTCAAGCTCCATTTGCTCAATTTCAACGATGATAAATTTTGCTCCAGGAATTGTAATTTTTCTTTCATAAGAGAGATTGTCTGAGTACGGATGTGCCGACTCAAAAGGCTCACTTAAGTAAAGCTCATTCCATGAAAACTCATCAGGTCTCTCTACTTCAGTACGGAAGTCCTCTAAAAAGTTTTTTATATGGAGTCTTCCTCCAGAAGAAATTTTACCGAGATAAGAAGGCTCCGGTACCCCTGTTTCCTTCAGTCGATTTTTCATTTCATCGAAGCCGAGTCTTCCCTCAAAATCGAGAAGCATCCCAATTGCAGCTGAAACATGAGGAGTGGCCATCGATGTTCCCGATTTATACCCATATTTATTTTCTGGAAGTGTTGAGTAAATGAGTACCCCTGGTGCTGCAATATCAACATTTTCAATACCGTAATTAGAATTGCTGGCCAGTTTTCCAGAGGAGCTATGAGAGGCCACCGTTATAACATTTTCAACATCATAATCAGCGGGATAAACGTTTTTAACATCGTTGTTTGAACCATTATTGCCAGCAGCAACGACAAAATAAATTCCTTGATCACGGGCAATTTCAATTTCTCTTTTTAAAAGTTCAGAATATCCTCCTCCACCCCAAGAGTTTGAGATTACATCTGATTGCACTTTTGTTGCGTAGGCCACTGCTTGAATAGCATTGGCGGTGGTCCCCGAGCCAGACTCGGATAAAAATTGCACTGGAATCATTTTTACATTTTTTAATATTCCGACAATGCCAATATCATTATTGCTGATAGCACCAATCACACCTGCGCAATGAGTGCCATGTCCATTTTTATCGATAGGGTTTCCATTATTATCGACAAAGTTATAACCATGAATATCATCAACATAACCATTTCCATCGTCATCCACTCCAACCATACCGTTAAGCTCACTTTCATTAACCCAAATATTATCTTTTAAATCTTCATGGTTATAATCAATTCCTGTATCGATTACAGAAATTTTTAAACTTGGATTTCCAATGGCCATTTTCCATGCGCCCAAAAGATCTATATCGACACCGGCGACTGAGTTAGAAATCGGAGAATTTTTTCCAACATTATTCATACTCCACTGGAAAGGAAAATAAAGATCATTAGGTGTGCTACTGGTTTCATAAAGATAGTTTTTTTCAGCAACCTCTAAATTAAACCTTATTAAGTATTCATCAATTTGGGCTTCATTGATCTCTAAATTTTTGAAGTCCAAGAGAAAAATATTTTGAGATGTTTTAAGTCTTTTTATCTGAATTTCTTTATTTTTCATTTCTTGTAAAATCTCAGGCCCATTATTTTGACTCAACAAAACCAATCTCTGTGCTGGAACATATGAGCTAGCTTTAAGGGGAGCTACAAGGATAAAGGGTAAAAGGACAATAAGAAGATACTTAATCATAATAACCTACTGAAAATATTGGATTCTTTTAGTTTAAAACGCACTCATGCGCACCGCAACACAAGCAAGACCTGCCTAGCTTTTTTTCTACTCGCGTTATTTGTTAGAATAAAGTGATATTAAGTAACACTGGAGAAAGCTTTGATTCACGGTGGCTCTCACGATCCTGTATTGATTAAAAAAATTCAGCTAAAGCTTTGGACTTTAAGAAGCGAAGTTGAAAATACGATTAGGATTCTTTCAGAAAAGAAAAAAAGAAACTTAACAGCTCAAGAAATTGAGCTTGTAAAAAATGAATACTCCTTTCAAAAACCAGTTTCAGGAGAAAACAACCTCCTCCTTCTCAATGGTGGAAAAGAAGAAGGTGCTGATGAAGGTGAAGATCTCGAAGCGGAAATGGCCGCAGCGATGGGAGGAGACGCCGAAGAAGAAGGTGAAGACGAAGACCTCGAAGCAGAAATGGCCGCGGCCATGGGTGGAGATGCTGAAGAAGGCGAAGGAAGCGAGGAAGCTGAAGCTAATGCTGAAGAGATTGGAAAAGCCGTTCAAATTATTCAACGAACATCAAGTAGTCTCCCCGCTGAATGTGTTTCAAAAGGTGTCACAATTCTTTCTGAAATTGGAATTGAATCGATTGCCTTTTTTACCAGCAGACCTTACCTGATGGGCCAGTCAATTGTTATTGAATTTAGAATACCCAAGCGTTTTGTCATCAATGCTGACATTGTGCTTTGTCGTCCTATTAATATTAAAAGTAGAATCATTAGCCCTGAGAAACTATCTTATCGTGCTATCGCGAAATTTACTTTCTTAAAACAAGGTGAAAGAACTCTCCTGCGAAATCTTCTTAAATCGATAGAGCCAGAAATTCCTGTTGCACCGGTTAAGCAAAAGAAAGCTAAAGAAGATGACGATGATGATTTTGATGATCTCGATAGCTTAGACTTCTAATTATTTTCAGTCGTCGCTATTGCAAATTTTTCTGCACCAACAGATTTTGCGATATCCATTATGCTTACAGAGTTACCAAGAGAAGAGTTTTGGTCCCCTTCTAGAATGACAAACTTAGTCTGCAGTTCATTCATCACTTGGGTTAGCAATTCAGGAAGCTGTTCAAGAGACACTTCCTGTCCTTGAAGAAAAAGCCTTCCCTCTTTATCGAGAGAAATAATAACGGCGCTTGGCGGTGAGGATCCCTCTGAAGCTTTTTTGACTTCTGGAAGTTCAATATCTACCCCACTTTGAAAGGAGACAGATGAAGTCACCATAAAAAGTATGAGTAAAACTAACATGATATCAATCAAAGGAGTCATGTTAATTTCAGCAATGACTTCTTCGTCATCTTGATCAAACTGTGCGGCCATGTTCCTCCACAAGGTCTCTTAAATCTTCAAGCTTGTTTTTAAAATTCACTTGAATGATTTTGATTCGAGATAATAAAACGTTGTAGAAAAAGACTGCAATAACAGCAACAAAAATACCCGCAGCAGTTGCGATCAGGGCCTCAGACAAACCTGCGGCCACAATAGTAAAACCAGCTTTTCCTGTCTGGGCCATATTTTCAAATGACTTAATAATCCCTACAACTGTTCCAAATAAACCGATAAAAGGGGCTGACGTTCCTATTGTTCCCAAAACCCATAAGTATTTTTTTAAAGAGATTTGAGTCTCACTCAGTCTTCTGGTCATTATCTGCTCCCAGTTTTTTTGATCTTCAAAAACATGCAAGTAAGGAGCACCAATACATTGGTAAATACTATGGGCCAGACCTTTTGCCTCATTATATTTTTTT
>JAUHVL010000087.1 GCA_030425045.1 bacterium | reverse complement strand
GATTGATATAAAAGTCGTTCTGTGGGCAGCAAAATTTGAGCCTCGTATTTTAGAAGTTTTTCCTGCGGCCTTTTTACATTTCCCTCGTAAATTTAAGAATGTTGAGAAAGCCCCCAAAAAGTTATTGAATATTATAGAGCAATTAAAAGACGACCAAGAAAAAGGTGATAACTATGAATGGATAAATTATCAGGACATGAAGCGTTGGTGTGACACTAAACTAAAAGATGGACGGACTACGCCAATGAGAGAAAAAAAAGTTTTAAGAAGTTTTACACTCGCACCCAAAGTTGATGAGAAGTTAACAGAATTGGCACAGGCCAAAAAAATGACAAAAACCAAAATAATAGAAACCCTCATATTGTTTTCAAAAATTCACCTGCTGATTTTCTCTTTTTAATTTCAATCATGATAATCTCCACTTAGGTCGACACATTATAGAGAATGTTTAAAGCTACAACAGCAACGTTCTTTAACTGAAGAATCTTCAGTTGTAAAAACTTAGACCCGACCTGACAGTCTCTCCTTCGCTGTCCGATGTAAGATTAACTATTAATCTCTGTCGGACTTTCTTCTATCATCTTTTTTTCATTTGTCGACTCCTGGTTAAAATTATTATTAACTGTTTTCTCTTTTACTATTTCTTTTCCATCTAAAAATGTTTGCCAAGGAGTTCTTCCGCAGCACATTTTTCCTTGATGGGTCCGATCAAAATTATATTCTTTTAGATAATTATCGAGATCGACTTGAAGCTCATCTAGATCTCGGTAGATCTTCTTTCTGAAAGCGACCTGGTAAAACTCGTTCAAAATAGTTCTATGGAACCTTTCAACAATCCCGTTCGTTTGAGGTGATCTCGCCTTAGTTCTTGTATGGTCAATGTCTCTTATCGCTAAAAAAAGTTGATAGTCATGATCTTCAACCTTGCCGCAATACTCAGTTCCTCTGTCAGTCAAAATCCTGAGCATTGGCACCTCATGTTGGTCAAAAAATGGAAGAACTTGATCGTTGAGCATATCAGCAGCGGTGATCGCTGTTTTCATAGTATAGAGCTTTGCAAATGCCATCTTGGAATAGGTATCAACAAAAGTTTGCTGATACACTCGTCCAACTCCTTTTAAAGTCCCCACAAAAAAAGTATCTTGAGATCCAAGATAACCAGGGTGCTCAGTTTCAATCTCTCCATGTGCTTCATTTTCAATTTTTCTTTTCTCCATTACCTGAAGCTGCGCCTCTGTGAGAACATGTCCTTCTTTAGCAACTTTTTCCTCGAGAGCATTTAATCTTTTTTTCATATTCTCCAGATTATGCCTCATAAGAACGCACCTTACTCCGGCCGGAGAGATTGAGAGACCCTTTTTTCTAAGCTCGTTGCTCGTCCTTACTTGACCCCAAGCAGGTTGATCTATGGCAATTTGAACTAACGCCTTTTCAATCTCAGGGGCAACCCTGTTCTTTCTATTGGGGACTTTTTTTGACAGGTTTATTAGAGCATCAACGCCTCCTTCTTCTGCTGCTTTTTGATAGCGGTAGAAAGTATCTCGGGAAAAGCCCATAACTTTACATGCCTTAGAAACATTACCCAGCTCTTGGGCAAGATTGAGTAGTCCCACTTTGTTTTTGATAATTGTCTTGTTAGAATTTAAGGTACTCATTGAAGTTCTCCTTGTGTTTAAAAAATGAGTTTGCACTTTTATTTTAAACGAAGGAGAAACTTCGATGTTTTAGATGTAAGAAATAACCCTACTTCTTTTGTCGGAATGTCAGATCAGATCCTAGCTTTTACAAATAAATAAAAGCGCATTTTGAGTTTTCAGGATTTAATCCTTTCTTTTAATTCACTCCAAGGATAAGAGACTTGAACTTTTCTAATCGTATCTCTACACCCTGAAGGAATTTCTGAATGATCAATTGTTTCTCCAATCCAAAAAACAAACTCATCTTCACAGAGTGAATTATTAAAGAGTTCCTGAATTTTATCGACATTTTTTTTAGAGATAATTTCATTAAACAATCTAAAAACAATATCTTTTTCAAGGAGTGTTTCAAGTTCCTTAAAAGGATCATTTGCCCAATCCACCCGCAGCTCGACTATTATATCTAATGACTCATCTCCCAAATCAAACTCCCTAAAGACCATGGACTGGACCCCTCGCAAATCACCTGATTTTTCATAAAGGCCATTAAAAGATTTCAAGAATTGGAGATTTGAAAGCCCCCTTTCTAGCTTAAAGTTTTGAGGCCTGGTCTTGAGAATATTTCCTAATAATCGAAAGTTCTCTTTGGCCTCACAAAAAACATTTACGAGGCAACTTTCGCCCGAGAAGGTTAACTCTTCCCCCTTCACAGTTCTCATATAACCTTGTCGCGAAGAAAAGTTTTCATCCTCGTTTTCCAATATTTTTTTGATTTCCTGGAGTGGTTTTCCCTGGTGGATA
>JAUHVL010000052.1 GCA_030425045.1 bacterium | reverse complement strand
TATTTTTTTCTATCGGTTTTAGTTCTCCTTTTAAAAGATAAGTTGATAATGCTGGAATAAGAATGATCGCCACAACAACAGAACCAAACATGGCCAATGTTTTTGCCCAAGCAAGAGGTCCAAAAAGCTTACCTTCACTTCCCTCTAAACCAAATACCGGTAGAAATGTTACAATTGTTGTCATTACAGCAACTAGAATTGCGGGACCTACTTCTCTTGCCGATTTTGATATAATCTCAATTCTTTTTTTATTATCAAGTATGGGGTTTTTAGCTAGTTGAGAATAAATATTCTCCGTCATAATTATTCCCATATCAACCATCGAACCAATTGCGATAACAAGGCCAGAAAGACTCATTACATTTGAATCGATATCAAGAAGCTTCATTAAAATAAAGCTAATTCCTACTCCAAACGGAAGAGTTAGTGAAACTAAAAAGGATGAGTTGAAATGAAAAAGAAATAATGCAATAACGATGATTGTGATAATAATTTCTTGAGTTAATGCAGAATATACGGTTCCAATAGTTCTTTCAATAACTTCAGTTCTATCGTAAAAAGAAATTAGTTCAACTCCCTTTGGTAAACCTTTCTTAACGATTTTTAACCTTTCTTTGACATTATCAATTACTTGCTTTGGGTTTTCTCCGAAGCGCATTGTAACGACCCCACCAACGGCTTCATTACCATTCTTGTCAAGAGCTCCTCTTCGAAATCCAGGACCTAAACCAACTCTCGCTAAATCTTTAACTCTAACTGGTGAATTATTTTTTATAGCAACCACTACATTTTCGATATCTGAAATGCTTTTAAAAAAACCTGTCCCCCTTATGACAAATTCACGGTCTCCATCTTCAACAACTTCTGCCCCGACATCAATATTACTATTTTGAATAGATTTGATAAGTGCAGAGAAATGAACATCGTAAGCAAACAGTTTATTAGGATCGACATCTATTTGATACTCTTTAACAAAACCACCTATACTAGCAACTTCACTCACACCTTCCACTCCTTGCAATAAATAGCGTACATAAAAGTCTTGAATAGACCTTAACTCTGCAAGAGATTTCGGTTTAAGCGCACCTTTTTTATTTTCTATGGTATACCAATAAATTTGTCCCAATCCAGTTGCATCTGGCCCCATCTTAGGTGATACACCATCGGGAAGCTCATCAGTGGCCGTTGACAGTTTTTCGAGTATTCGACTTCGACTCCAGTAAAACTCAACATTATCTTTGAAAATGACATAAATAATAGAAAATCCAAATGCAGAAGTTGCTCTAATATTTTTCACGCCAGGAATCCCCTGTAGCGCAACGCTCAAAGGATAAGTTATTTGCTGCTCTATATCTTTTGGTGAACGACCAGACCATTCTGTAAAAACTATTTGCTGATTTTCTCCAATATCAGGAATAGCATCAATTTTGGCAGTCTTCAGACTAAACAATGAAAACAGAGCTACTAAAATAAAACCGAACACTACGACCGCTCGGTTTTTTATAGAAAGCTCAATTAGCTTTTGTATCACTTCTGTCCCACCATCTCTTCATATCCACCAAAAAGTTGAGCTTGAGCATCTAAAAGGAAATTGCCCTCAATAACCACTTTTTCTCCTTCCATAAGGCCTTCTTTAACTTCTACATAACCTTCAGACTCTATTCCTGCCAAAATAGTTTTTGCTCTAAACTCTTTATTATTAACTTGAACCCATACCACTTTTCTTTTTCCAGTATCAATTATAGCTGAACGTGGAACGACAAAAGGTTCTCCCTCTAAACTTACATTTAAAACCGCATTTGCTACCATACCCGGTTTAAGTTTGCCATGTGGGTTCTTTATAGTCGCTCTTATTTTTAATGTGCGAGATTTGGAATCTAAAACAGGATTAATGAAATCAATTTCACCATTTATTATCTCTCCAGGTAAAGATGAAAACTCAAGTTTTACTTCTTGACCAATCTTTACAAGAGAAGAGTCGAATTCATAAACATCCATTTCTACCCAAACATCAGAAAGGTCAGATAGTTCAAAAAAGTTTTGTCCTTCTTTAAAGTATTTACCTACGGTTGCGTTTCTTTTTCTAACAATACCAGTATTTGGAGAAAAAATTGTAATTTGCTTAGGAACCTCTCCGTTTTTATACCAGCTTTCAAATTGCTTATCGTCAATTCCCCAACGCCGTAATCTTTCTTTACTTTGCCTCAAAAGATCTTTAAATTCTTTGGATTTACTTCTAGTAGAGCTTTTTTTTGCTAGAATATATTCTTCTCCAGCAGTTATAAGTTTTGGACTATAAAGTTCAACAACAGGGTCACCTTTTTTGACAAAGCTTCCAGTAGACTTCACATAAACTTTTTCAATTCTTCCATCAATACGTGCTGGGATATTACTTTCTTTTTCTTCAGATTGAAGAACTGATCCAAGCAAACGAATTTTTTTATTCATTTTCATTGTCGTTACAGGAAAAAATTCTGGTGAAAAATGTTTCAACTGCGCTTTTCTTAGTCGTACTTTCGCCACCACCTTCGCAGCTATATTTTCTTTTTTCCTTTTGACCATCGGTGTTCCATCCATAGGGCAAACATCTTCTTTTTCACTGGTCACTTCGGGGAAATTTTGACATTGCCAAACATCTTTCTCTATTTTTGATGCTATCTCTAAGTCGCTTGAATCGTTATCTATTTCAATTTTAGTTAAATTCATATGACAAATTGGACATTTTCCAGGTTTATTTTCTTTTATTTGAGGATGCATTGAGCAGGTATAATATGACTTTTGCTTTTCATGCTTATGTAGATGACTTTTTGGTTCCTTTGAGTCCTTTGAACAAGCAGTTAAAAAAGAAAAAGTTACAAGAATTGTTAATACAATTAATCTATCCATCTATACTTTCTCCTAAAATATATTTCAATTCCACTTTTTTCTTTTCTCTTTGCTCTTCAAGCTTAAGTTTATGCATTTGAATATTTTGTAGCTTGAGTTCACTTTGTAATAACTCTATGTAACTAGCTCCTCCAAGCCCATAAGACTTTGAGGTAATAGTTCTTAAATTTTTTGCAAACCTCAAAGTTTTTGAACTGAGAGTCTTCAATTCAGAATTAAGCTTTGATATTTCTTTTTCGAGTATAACTTGATCTCTTCTTTTAATTTTAAGATAGTTTTTAAAGTCATTAGAATTTTTTGAGTTTTGATAAATAGCCCTAGAGACATTTGAATATCTTTTATGTGAGGTAGGAATTGGAAAACTTAATGAAGCTCCTACAAAATCGCCTCGATTATCTATATTTGATCTTTTTGTATAACCAATCCCCAGAGTAAGATCTGGAATATAGTTTAATCTTGAAGCATATAAGTTTAACTCACTGGCCCTAAGCTTTTCTTTAAATAAACTTTCTTTGTGATCCTGAGGCTTTTCATCTCGTTTATCGAGAACCTGCCAAGGGATTGAGTTAAAACTAATTTCAGATTCTCCAATAAGATAATTCATTTCTTCATGTAATTGAGATAAATCTATTTTTTTATTGTTTAATTCAATCCCAATTTCCGAGTGTCTGATTTGAATATCTAAAATGGCCTGTTGAGTTGTCTTTCCGTTAGCATATAGTTTTTTACTAATTTTTAAGGTTTTATTTAACCAGGTTTGATTTTCACTTAATATTTTAAGTTCGCCTTTTGTTCTTTTTATTGTTATCAACAAATTCCATAAGCTTTTTAATAAAAGCTGGCCTTTATCTTTAGCTTTAGATTCCGTAGAATTTGATAAAGCAGTTAGTGAGTCTTTTCTATTTCTATATTTTGTTGTTAGAGAAAATTTTTGAGAAATCCCAAATTCGACCCCAGTCATAGGTGTTTCATCTGACTTAAAAGTATCTTTTGGAAAGTTTTTAGCTGATATTTTAAAATTAGGGTCTCCCCATGATCCTGCGATTTTTGCATTTTCACTTAATTCATTTGCTTCACTTTCAATTGATAAAATAAGCTCATGTTTACTTAATCTTTCAACTGCTTCTTGAAATATAATTGCATAAATATTGCAGCAGGTTATGGTACAAAAAAAAAAGAATACTTTCATAAACTATCCTAGTTAACGTGTATTACGACAAAGATTATCATTTTGTGACAATTTTCTTATATTTTCCATCTAAGTATAGTATTTTTGGATAGTTACAAACTGTTGTCACAAAATAGACCTAACCGTCGTAATAGGGTGTAGGAAGTGGATAATCCATTTTCAAATTTAGCAGATGAAGACTTGATGGAACTCTATCAAAACGGTGACGCATTGGCCTTTGAAACGATTTACTATCGACATAAAGATAAAATTTATACTTATCTACAAAAAAGGCTTACCAACAAAGAGCAAATTGATGACTTATTTCAAAGTATCTTAGTAAAGTTTCATAAGAGCAGACACCTTTATGAAAAAAAGTACTTACTTTTAAAATGGCTGTATACAATTTGCCGAAGCGAACTTTTAGACTTTGCAAAAAAAAGAAAAGTTCAATTAGTTGAGTTAAACGATAAACATATAGGTATTTCAACTGAAGAGGAAGATCGTCAAATTGATATTGATTGTGAATCAACACTCTCTGAGAAAGAGAAGAATGCTATTAAATTAAGATATTACTCAGATCAAGATTTTAATGAAATATCAAAAGTTCTTAATACATCTGAAAGTAACACACGAAAAATAATCTCTAGAGGACTAAAGAAACTACGTCTAAAATACATGGGGGACAGTAAATGAATCCTAATAAAGACTATAAGGATTTTTTAATTCATCAAGAACATAAAAGTTCATCTGAATTAGATAGAAAAGTCATGGCTCTTGTTAAGGATGAGCTAAATCCACCTCACTTTCTGGTCTTAGTAAAACTACTAATCATTCAAGCTTTTATTGGTCTCATGACAATGCTTTATTGCCCTCAGTTTAATTTTAGTCTCACCAATAATTATGATCTCTTTCACTATTTTCACCACACCTACGGTGAAAAAGTATGTATGATGATTTGTGGATCGATATTTATGGGCAGTGGTGCCATTTTCTCCTCTTACATTCTTAAGGAGGCAGAAATTTTAAAAATTAGAAAATCTCGTTTTTTATATTACTTAGCTCTTACCGGTATCTTTTTAACTACATTTATCGTTCTAGGTGCTGATCTTTATCTTACTCTAACTACCTATTGGACTATAGGTGCTCTTTGCTCAGGGTTATTTCTATTCGATATCAATACTTTAATAAGAAATAAGGTAATTAAATTAACCTCTTAATTCTCAAGCTATTTGAAACAACTGATATACTACTTAGCGCCATCGCGATACTCGCAAGAATGGGTGGCATCAAAGGCCCATTAAAAAGATAGAGAACTCCAGCAGCAATTGGAATAAGAAGGGAATTATAAATCATAGATAAGAAGAGATTTTGTCTAATTATTTTCATCGACTCTTTAGCTAATATTAGAAAGTCATTAATCTTATTTAAGTCACCTTTAACAATTATGACATCAGAAGTATTAATGGCAACATCAGTTCCTTGCCCCATGGCCATTGAGAGATCAGCTCTCGCAAGCGCTGGAGCATCGTTAATTCCATCACCAATCATGGCAACTTTTCTCCCCTCTTTTTGAAACTGCTCTACCTTTGAGGCTTTATCAACAGGAAGTACTCCTGCCATATAAAAATCAATTCCGACTTTCTTACAAACATTTTTTGCAACTTCTTCATTATCTCCAGTGACCATCCAGCATTGAATACCTTTTTCTTTTAATGTTGAAATCGTATCTTTCACATCTTCTTTTACCTTATCTCCAATAACAAAAAGACCTTGGTACTCATTATTAACTGCTACAAAAACATAGCTGCCAATATCTACAATCTCAAAAGATTTACTTACTATTACATTATTTTCTAATAATAGTTTATTGTTTCCAATTAAATAATTTCTTTGGTTGATAGAAGCTTCTATTCCTTTTCCTTTAACGATATTAAAACTATCCGGCTCGTCTAACTCTAAGTTTTTTTCTTTTGCATAATTAATAATGGCTTGAGATAAGGAATGCTCAGAAAATTGCTCTATCGAAGCAATATCTGAAAGTATTTCATCACTAATATCGTAATTAGCAATTACTTGAGGTTTACCTTCAGTAAGAGTTCCTGTTTTATCGAAAATAATCGTATCAATACTTTCTGCTTTTTCTATGACTTCTCCTCCGCCAATCAGCAAGCCTTTTAAGGATGCTCTACCTGTGGCAACAACAACTGCCGTTGGTGTTGCCAAGCCAAGTGCACAGGGACATGCAATCACAAGTACAGCAATCATATTCGAAATTGAATACCCCCAAATTGGATCAGGTCCAGCAAAAAACCAAACTAAAAACGTTAAGATTGAAATAAATATAACAATGGGAGTAAAAATTGAGCTTACTTTATCAGCGAACTTTTGTATCTCAGGTTTTGAACTTTGAGCCTTTTCAACATAAGCGATGATTTTATTTAGGAAAGTATCACTTCCAATTTTTTGGGCCTTAAAATCGATTACACTATGTTCATTTATTGTCCCTGAATAAACTTTATCTCCAATATTTTTCGGAACGGGGATTGGCTCTCCTGTGATCATTGACTCATCGACATTCGAACTTCCTTTTATAACCACTCCATCTACCGCAAACTTTTCCCCGGGTAGTACTCTTAGATTATCGCCGACTTTAATTTTTTCGATATTTATACTTTTAATATCTCCATTTTCTAGTTTATTGGCCTTTTTTGAAGATAGTTGAAAAAGAGCATTTAGTGCCTCTTTTGTTTTCTTTTTTGCCTTTTCCTCAAGATACTGCCCTAAAAAAACAAAGGAAATAATAAATCCCACGGCCTCAAAATATACTTTTTGTGTTAAGCCAATTGAAATAGAGAGTTCAGGTAATAGTGTGATAAAGCTACTGTAAACATATGCCGACGTCGTCCCTAGACCTATCAAAGTATTCATATTGGAGTGAAATGATTTCAAAAATAAGTATAAAGACTTTTGAAACTTTAGCCCTATCCAAATCCAAACGGGAAAGGCCAGTACTAATTGAATTAACCAATTGACTCTTTGAGAAACAAGTGCTTTTAGTGGACCCATTTCAAAAAGAAATATAATAATAGACAATGTAATCGCGATTAAAAACTTTTTAAAATGATCTGCTTTTTCTTCAATATCTCGATTCGTATTATAATGATATCCAAGCTCAATTATCTTTTTATTAATCAATTCCTTTAAAGACAAATCTTTAATTTCAAACTGAGCAGTTTTAAGAGCATAATTTACATTAGACTTAGATACGCCAGATATTTTTGAAACTTCATTTTCAATTTGCATTGCACAGCTGGCGCAACTCATTCCAGATATGGATAGTTTATATAGAGACATCTTTTATTGTAGTTTAAACCCCGTTACAGAGAAGCCTATCTCTTCAAACGAATTCTTCAGAGAGAGCCCTTTTAAGTTTTCTCCACTTAGAACTACTCTTTTATTTTCTATGGAAACCTCTATATTAGTTATATTTAAGTTATCCTTAAAATGATTTTCAATTTTACTTACACAAGACTTACAATTTATTCCTTCAATATCAAACTCAAAACTTTTCATAATTTCGCCTTTTATACAATTTTATAATTTCTCATCATTGAAAAATCTTCATGCTCAAGGTTGTGACAATGATAAAGAAATACACCTTTAAAAGTATTAAACTCTTTTATAATTTGAACTCGATCACCTGGCATTAAAAGAACAGTATCTTTTAAGCCCTCATCAAGACTACCTTTAAACGGTCCAACTGAAGTTCTACTTAAAATTTGGAAAGGAGTACCGTGAATATGCATAGGGTGAGGCATACCTGTTGGATTATAAAACTCCCAAATTTCCGTATCTCCAAAATTAATAATTTCATAATCTTCGTATCGATCAGCTTCATAGCCTTGACCATTAATAGTCCACCCTTTTCCATGGGCCATCACCAACTCAAACTTCTTAATATTTATATTATTAACAGCTTCTGACCTTTTTAACTTTTTATAGGGCGCTAGGGTTTCTGGTATACTAAACCTTTCACCTTTTAGATTATTTACTTCGAACTCAAGTACAGGATGAGAATCATCACCTAGCTTCGCACTTAAGTTATACATATCTAAAGAAACTTTCTCTCCTGTTTTCATCTCGCTAAAATCAAGCAAGAAATCCACTCTTTCAGATGGGGCAAGATAAAAAAGCTCCAACTCATTTACTTTTTCGAGAAGTCCACCATCACTTCCAATTTGAGAAATTTTTAGACCATTTGAAAGGGCCAAATTAAATACACGAGCATTACACCCGTTTAGAATTCTTATTCTATAGGTTCCCTGCTTTACACTAATGGTTTCACCTGCAATTTTTCCATTAACCATGAGAACATTACCATGCGCTCCCATCATTGTAGGGCGATAATCGATATTTCCTTGTTTATCAAAAAGTCGATCTTGAAAGACAAAGTTCATTTCTTGATCATTATTAGGCAGTGTTAATTTTTTTTCTACTTGATCCCTAACGATAAAAAGACCAGCAAGCCCATTAAATACTTGCTTACCAGTTCTTCCATGAGGGTGTGGATGATACCAATACATCCCTGCTCTATTTTGTACCACAAAGTTGTACTCATAACTTTCACCTGTATTGACCGCAAAATGAGGATGTCCATCATTTTCGTGAGAAACATCTAACCCGTGCCAATGAATAATTGAAGACTCAGGTAATTTATTTCGAAAAATAATTTTCACCTTATCACCAGTGTTAAACTGAAGAGACGGCCCAAGGTAGCTTCCCTTTATTTCACTCAAAGTATCTTGAGGACCTTTAATTAACCTTCCCTTATAAGACCAAAGCATTGTTGAGAAATCACTTGTTAAAGAGACTCGGTTTTCCTGTGCCGTAAGCTCTATAATCACATCTGGAGAGAATGTTGAGTCTACTTTTTCAATGACACTAGCGAAGCTATTTGTCATGGCCAAAGTAGAGATGGATAGTGATGAATACAAAAAATTTCTTCTAGATAGTTCCATAGCAGCTTTCCTTTACAAAGATGAAATAGCCTACCTTTTATAACTGTAATCGAATAGCTAGATAATTGCGCACAAGTTACTGATTTTCTGTAGACAGAATAAGGATATGCGTAAAAAGTTCAAGAAAAAGCTAATGATATTCAATAAATACCAATTATCTGGTATAAGGCTCAAAACAACAGGAGAATTTATGAGAAATATCAAGTCTATAATTTTATGCTTTATGCTACTCACCCATATTTCAGTTTCTGGACATGGAAACAACCCACTACATCCAACAATGGAAGAGATGGGTACTCTTTTTAAGACATTAGGCTTTGGACTTGTCCGAGGAATCAACTTAGATGGTACTCCACTAAATAGTGCTAATGACTTAATTGATGAAGTTCAAAGTTTAAGAGATCTATCAAAGAAATCACTAACGTTAACTCCCCATTCACTTGAAATGATCAATAATGCTCTCGACAAAGAAAAAGCAAATCTAGAATATCTTTCTTTAATGTATAAATTAACAGGTGAACTATTAGAGCTAGAAATCAACCTTTTAAATAACGACTTCGATGCTGCCAAAGCAACTTTTATGAGAATCGCCGAAATACAAAAAAGTGGGCATGCTCAATTTAAGCTTTAGACTTTATAGTTTTACTTAGGCTTATTCTACGACAGGGAAATATAAATGAAATTTTGTCCCTTCTCCAACCGTTGACTCAACTGTCGCAAAGCCACCATGCTCACTAAGTAATGCCTTTACTATGGAAAGGCCCAAACTACTTCCTTTTTTGATACGACTAAATGAGGAAAATGGTTCAAAAATACTTGGTAACTCATCTGGTAAGATACCATTTCCATTATCACGAATACTGACTTTAACAAATGAGCCAGGACTTGCACCACTCATACCTAACGGTATTTGCTCCTTTTTAACTGTAACTTGATTCAGCATAATAGAAAGCTCACCATTTTATTTTGCATAGATCGGATAGCATTAGTCATAACATTTAATAATATCTGATTCACATGAATGCTATTAGCTTTTATTAAAGGTAAGTCTTTTGCTTCGATAAATTTAATATCAATACTATTATCGACAGAACCTCTTATAAGCTCAGTAATACTTGTAACAACTTCGTTTAGATTAATATCTTCGTTAGGGATTTCATCACTTTTTGCAAATGAAAGTATCAGTTTAGATAGTGATGTACTTTTTTCGACAGCATCTATAATCTTTTGAGCTCGCTCTTTTAGTTTCTCATCTTCTAGCTTATCTTGAATCATTGAAGCCTGAGCATTGATAATGGTATTTAAATTATTAATATCGTGTACCACTCCACCAGCAATCGCACCAAGAGAGTCTAGTCGGTGAGCTTGTTCAATAAAATGATCAGAATGCAGCTTTGCTGTTATATCTTCACCCGTACTAATGAAATATTCACCAACTGGTACACTTACCATTTTCAAGGTTTGGTTTGTATCTGGAAAATAACTCTGCCATTCATGAGGCTTTCCTTCGGAAAATATCTTTTCTACGATAGTCTTGAATAATTTAACTGTGTCAGATTTCGGAAATATTTCTTCAGCGGTTTTACCTTTAATATTTTCTAAGCTTTTATTCCACGCCTTTAAAGCTTTAGAGTTAGCTTCTACCAGCTCCCACGTTTTTATTTTACCTTTACTGTCTCTCACTAACTTCCATATATGCACCTCAATGAGCAAGTTTTTTATCGTTAGTGAATATATATCAAGCAAATCTTTTGAACCCAAAATTAACTATAACTCCATATAAAGAAGGGGCAAGTGTTATTATTTACAAGATATTTTCTAAAATCTGACTATAAACTAGAGTAATTTAATCACCAAACAAATCTTCTATAAAAAAAGCTGTAAGCTCTTTTCTTCCTTCGAGCTTGCTTTTTTATAAATATTAGAAGCTTGTTGACGGAAAGTGCTCTCACTAGAACCACGAGTTTCAGCGATTTCTTTCATAGAGCAGCCTTTGATTAAAAGGATAGCAATATCTTTTTCCCCTTTTGAAAGTGACCACCTTTCAAACATTTCTTCCACTAAACCCTGAGCAAATGAAAGCCTATTTTGTAATTTTTTTTTAAATTCAGTATTTTCATGGCTTAATTTTCGGTTCTTAAGGTCAAAACTAGCGAGGTCAGGTCAAGATAAATTAACTACTCTTTTTCAATAGAATCCACGTTCCCATAATAATAAAGGCGAAACCCGAAATATACTTCACCTTAACAGGATCAATAAACTTGCTAAGAATTGTTCCTCCGGCTACGCCAAGTGCTCCAGCAACGGCGAGTGCTGAAATAGTTGCTAATAATACGGCCAAAGTAGACTTAGTTTGAGCTGCTGCTGCCATCGCAGCAAATTGTGTTTTATCTCCAATTTCTGCAATAAAGATTGTCATAAAAGTTGCTGTAAATATTTTCCAATCCATATTAATCTAACCCATCAAAAGCACCAAAAAGCTCTTCCTTACCCTTTTTAACAAAGACATCAATATTAAAAGGAACTCTTTTGTTCTTTGGTCTATTTCCGACAAAAAAATTGCCCGACTTGTCTAAGGTCAATTCAAACTTGTTTTCTTTTCTTCTTTCAATTTGAACAGCCGATACTTTAGTATCAAACGTTTTTAAGTTTAGAGGCTTCATTTCGTTATCAAAGAGATATAACTTCACTTCCTGCTTTCGTGAGTGAAAGACCAACTCTCCTTTATAGAGCATTTTTGCGGCACGCCCTTTTTCAACCTCTGAAGATAAGATGATAGCTGTTACCTTTCCACCGTGATGACTTTCATCTTTGAGAGCAGGACCATGACCTCCTTCATGAGAAAATATCGATAAACTAAATAGTAGTGATAAGCTAAGTATTATTTTTTTCATTTCTAACTCCTTTTGTTGGTTGTTTACTAATTTATAATCGTACCTGATACTTTTTCTAATTTAATTTTAGTTAAGAGATAATCTCTTTTGGCCATAAGTAAATCTTGCCTAAACTCTGTTAATTTATCTCTCGCGCTTACGAGATCAATTGAGTTTTTCACACCTCGATTGTATTCACTTGATACGTTTTTAAAGTAAGAAATAGCATTTTTTACGTTTTCTTCTGCTAAATCTACTTGAGCATGAATATTAAGAAGCTTTTCATAACTATGGGCCAAATCTATTTCTGTCGTAATTTTTACTTGTTCAAGTTTTAACTTTTTTCTTTCATTTATTGATTGTTCAATCTCATATTGTGACGTTTTTTCTCGGTCAAAAAGAGGTATATCCACATAAAGACCGACAAGCCCTTCAACTTTGTTATTTGAAAAACGATCATCAATTCTCATTTTCCCAACCCGGCCTTTTAAATTAATTTCAGGTAGTTTTATAGCACTGGCAGACCGATTTTTAAAATTACTTATTTCGAGTTCATTTACAGCAGTTGCTAAACTAATATTTTTTGAATTCATATTTCTCATTAATGACTTCTCTGAAATATCATAATGTTTATGAGGAAGCTCTCCCGATAGCTCAATTTCATAATCATGGCCTACAAAAACAATTTTTCTAATGGTGTCTAAGGTGTGCTTATACTGCTCTTCATTTTCTAGTATTTTCTTTTTCAACGTTGCATTACGCATATCTATTTCTAAGATGTCAGCATTACCCACTAGGCCTTGTTTTCTCTTTAAACGAACTTGTTTTTTTAAAGTATCATTAAATTTTAACTCATTTTTTAAGAGGATAAGATAATTCTTATAATATAATCCCTGATAAAACTCTGCTTCTAGCTCTAACTTTAATGAGCGCAATCTATAAGAACTAATCTTCTGTACTTGCTTCTTTTTCATTTTTAAAGCATCAATCTCATTTTTGTATTTACCAAATGAGTAAAGATTGTAATCAGCGTGAATTTCGCCTACAACGTTACTTTTATTTAATTCCTCTTGAGACGGTACTTCTCTTCTTTCACCACCTACTATTGCAGAGATAGTCGGAAGATTAGTAGCTTTTTTTCCACTTACTCTTGCATTTATTTCATTGATATTAGTTTTTTCTATTTTGACTTGAGGACTATTTTTTTTCATTAGTTCGTTAAGTTCATTTAAAGAGTAGACTTTTGTTCTAATGGAAAAACTAATAAAGAATAAGGGTAATAAAATATTAAACTTTTTCATTTGATGATTCTCTCTTTAAAGTTTTTAAAGTGGCATTTTTGGCAAAATTATAAAACACAACGGGTGTTACAAAAATATCGAGAAGAGTTGAGGTCAAAAGCCCCCCCGTTATCACAACAGCGACAGGATAAAGAATCTCTTTACCAGGTTCTCCTTTTGAAAAAAGGATGGGCATTAAGGCAAAAACGGCCGTGAGCGCTGTCATTAAAACGGGTATCAACCTTTCTTGTGAGCCTTGGATAATTGTCTCTTTAGAGAACTCTTTTCCCTCTTCTTTCATTAAATGAAGATAATGAGAAATCATCATCACACCATTCCTACTAGCAATACCACATAATGTAATAAAGGCGATCAATGTTGCTACTGATAATACTTTCTCAGTTAAGTAAATTGAGATAATACTTCCAATTAAGGCTAAAGGAAGGACCGTCAAGACTTGGAAACACATCATCAGGCTTCCAAAATGCCAAAAAAGAACAATCACTATTCCTAATAAGGAGATCATGCCCAATATTGTAATTAACTTACTTGCTCTTCTTTCACTTTCAAATTGCCCCCCAAGCTCAATAAAGTAATTTGGTGGTAAATCAAGCTTGGAAAGTTTCTCATTTATTTCTTTAACAAGTTGATCTAGAGCAACGCCTTTAGAGTTTGCTTGTACGACAATTCTTCTATTGGCATTTTCTCTTTGGATAATATTAGGTCCATCTGTTTCATAGACAGAGGCAACATCCTTTAATTTAACAACCTTCCCCGTTGGGAGAACTCTTACGACTGTCTCTTCAAGAAGTTTTAACTCCTCTCTTGTTTTATCGTTAAATCTCATTGAGATATCAAATATTTTTTGTCCTTCAATAATATTGCCAACAATCTTGCCATTTAATGCAATTTCAAGACTCTCAATAAGGTCACTTATATTGATACCAAAGGTTGCAGCATCTTCTCGGTAAAGGTGAACCTTCACTTGGGGAACGAGAACTTGTTGCTCTAGTTGTAAATCCACCAGCCCTTCAATTTCTTGTAAGCTCTTTTCTAATTTTTTTCCAAGCCTTCTTAATGTACTTAACTCAGGGCCAATGATTTTTATCGCAATTTGTGCTCTCACTCCAGAAAGCAAATGATCTAGCCTATGACTAATAGGCTGACCAATATTGGCATAGGTATTAGGGATAGTAGCGAGCTTCGATCTAATTTCTTGTAGTACAAGCTCTCGATCTCTCCCACCTTCATGAAAATCAACATCTATCTCACTCCAATGAACACCTTCTGCGTGCTCATCCATTTCGGCCCTTCCCGTTCTTCTCACCGTTCCTTTTACTTCATTTACAGACAACATCAACTTTTCAGCTTGCATTCCTATATTATTAGACTTTTCTAATGAAATTCCAGGCCATGCTGCCACACCAATTGTTGCTGTTCCTTCGTTGAAAGATGGTAGAAAGTTTCTCCCCATTTTTGGAATCAACGACAGAGAACCCACTAACATTAAGGCCGTAATCGTAATAACAGGCCAAGGTTTATCCAATATTTTTTTAAGCAATACGCCTTCATAAAACTTTAAAGTTCTAACGAGGCTTCCCTCTTTTTCAGCAATAATTTTTGCGTTTGGAAGTAAGTAGGAGCATAAAACAGGCGTAATCGTTAATGAAACAAATAAGCTTGCAACCAGAGAGACGATATAGGCAACCCCAAGTGGTATAAATAAGCGTCCTTCTATTCCACTTAAAAAGAATAACGGAACAAAAACAAGTACAACAATAATAGTAGATATCACGATAGAGTTTCTGACTTCACTTGAAGCAAGAAAAATAACCTTTAGAGGATTTGTAAGTTCGCCCTTTTCACGAGCTTGTCGTAATCGTCTGAAAACATTTTCAACATCGACGATAGCATCATCTACTAACTCTCCAATAGCAATGGCCAAACCACCAAGTGTCATCGTATTAACCGAAAGACCGAACACTTTAAATGTTAAAGCCGTCAGAACAAATGAAAGTGGTATAGCTGTCAACGTAATAAAAGTACTACGTAAATTTAAAAGAAATAAAAACAAAACAATTGCTACAATTATGGCACCATCTCTCAACGCTTCTTTTACATTATTAATCGACGCCTTAATAAAATGACTTTGTTTAAATAAATCTGTTTTTAAAACAGCACCCTTAGGTAGTTGCTTTTTTATACTATCCGCCAATTCGTCTATTCTCTTTGAAACCTCTAAGGTAGAGGCCTCTGGCTGTTTTTGAATCGTCATCACGACCGCTTTTTTCCCATTGATACTACCATCGCCTCTTTTAGGTTGATGACCAACAATAACCTCCGCAACATCACCTAATTTAACGGGAATTCCAAGGTGAAGTCCGACTATCGATTCTTTTAAATCCTCCTCAACATCGGCCCTTCCAATAATCCTAATTAAAAATTCTTTCTCGTCTCTATCGACAAAACCACCAGTCGTATTCTCACTAAGGTGCTTTATATTTTGCATTAGCTTTTCTAGTGAAATATTTTTCAACCGCAACTTTTCCGGATCTATTTTTATCTGAAACTGTTTTTTTCCCCCACCGATGACAACAACATTACTAACCCCCGGGATAGATAGTAATTGAGGACGAATTACCCAATCGGCGATTGTTCTTAATTCTAAAAGGTCGACCTCATCACTTTCTGCCTGAAGTCCAAGAAACTGAATTTCTCCCATTATTGATGTAATGGGGGCCAAGGTTGGAGAAATATTTTCAGGTAATCGATTTTGAACAGATTGAATTTTTTCATTAACTAACTGCCTATTACGATACTGATCAGTCCCCCAGGCAAACTCCACATGAATAATACTTATTCCCATTCCGCTTGATGATCGAACTCGTGTCACTCCAGAAGTTCCGATCATTGCTGTCTCT
>JAUHVL010000051.1 GCA_030425045.1 bacterium | reverse complement strand
CTTGAAAGGATGACCACTGGCGTGGAAGCGAGTAGTGATTCCCCCTTTTTCTCTTCTGAGTCTTCTACAACCCTACCTTCAAAAAGACGAGTGGAGGTGGCCATGACGGTATCGCCTTTAGCGGCTTTTTCTTGGTTACCCATACATAAATTACAACCAGGTCTTTCAAGATACATAATATTTTCATATTGAGTTCTTGCTGTATTCTTGGGGGCATTATCATCAAACTCAAAGCCAGCATATTTTTGAAGTGTCTCCCAATCTCCCTCAGCTTTTAATTCATCAATGATATTGTACGTAGGTGGAGTGACAACGAGGGGTGCCTTAAATTCAACAGTACCTTTTTGACTTTCAATATTTTTTAACATCTGTGAAAGGATCTTAAGATCACCTTTATGAACCATGCATGATCCGATAAAACCAAGGTCAACTTTTTTCTCTCCACCATAATATGAAATAGGTCTAATAGTATCGTGAGTATATCTTTTAGAAATATCTTCGTTATGAACATCAGGGTCGGCAATCATCGGCTCCGTAATTTGGTCGAGATCGACAACAAATTCAGCAGAGTACTTTGCATTTTGATCAGGCTTAAGTGGAGGTTTAGTTCCGCTTTTAATTTCATCAATTCTCTGATTTGCTTTGTCCACTAGTCCTTGAAGAACTTTTGCCTTATTGTCCATTCCCTTATCAATCATAATTTGAATACGATTCTTCGCAATTTCTAACGACTCAATTAATGTTTCATCGTTTGAAATACAAATCGATGCTTTTGCCTTCATTTCGGCAGTCCAGTCAGTGAAAGTAAAAGCTTGATCGGAAAGGAGAGTTCCAATATGGACTTCAATAATTCTTCCTTGGAAAACATTTTCTCCAAACTTTTTTAACATTTGAGCTTGAGTTGCGTGAACCACATCTCTAAAGTCCATATGATCTTTTAAAGTTCCTTTAAAGGTAACTTTTACAGATTCAGGAATAGGCATAGAGGCTTCACCTGTTGCAAGGGCGAGGGCAACTGTTCCTGAGTCAGCTCCGAAGGCTACACCTTTTGACATTCTTGTATGGGAGTCTCCCCCAATAATAATCGCCCAATCATCAATAGTAATATCGTTTAGAACCTTGTGGATAACGTCAGTCATCGGCGCATATTTATTTTCAGGATCTCTGGCAGTGATAAGGCCAAACTTATTCATAAAATTCATTAACTTTGGAATATTGGTTTGAGCTTTCTTGTCCCAAACAGAAGCCGTATGACAACCAGATTGATAAGCACCATCTACAGTAGGGGCAATCGTCGTAGCGGCCATGGCCTCTAATTCCTGAGAGGTCATAAGACCTGTGGTATCTTGTGAGCCTACGATATTGACTTTAACACGTACATCAGATCCTGCATGAAGAACTTTTCCCTTTGTTACTCCTAGCGCATTTTGATTAAAGATTTTTTCAACTGCGGTAAGACCTTGACCGTCGTGAGAAATTTCTTTTGACGTGGCGTAAGCAGATTGAAGCTCTTGCCCAAGAACTTCAGCGGCAAAACTCTGAAGTTTTTTTCCAAAGACAACCGCATAAGATCCGCCGGCTTTAATAGACTCTAACTTTTGAGGAGTGAGTGCTGAAGAAATATCGATAAGTTCTTTGTCTCCATTATAAAGTTTTTTTGTTTTTGTATTGATGGTAAGAATTGTTCCCGTGTCAACAGAGTAAACTTGCTCTAACTCTGGATCACCATTTTTATCGAGAACAACATTTCCTTGATCATCTAATTTCTTTTTCCAGTTTTTAAGATCAATACCAATTCCACCAGTTACATTAACAGTGGTTAAGAAAATAGGAGAGATGCCATTTGTTCCACCGACAATGGGGGCAATATTAACATAAGGTACGTAAGGGCTTGCAGGTTTACCTGTCCAGAGAGCGACGTTATTAACACCTGACATTCTTGAAGAGCCAACTCCCATGGTTCCTTTTTCTGCAACCAACATAACTCTTTTATCTGGATGATCACTTTGAAGTTTTCTTATTTTATCTTGAGCGACTTTTGAAATTAAACACTGACCATGAAGCTCTCTATCGGATCGCGAGTGAGCTTGATTTCCGGGAGAGAGAAGGTCAGTTGAAATATCTCCAACACCTGCAACATAAGTGACGACTTTAATTTCTTCATCAACAGCTGGTAGCTTGGTAAAGAACTCCGCTTTTGCATAACTTTCGAGAATGTCCTTAGCGATGGCGTTGTTGTTTTGAAAGGCTTCTTTTAGCCTAGCCGTGTCTGCGTCGTATAAAAAGACTTGAGTTTTTAAGACTTCTGCTGCTTGTGAAGCAATACCGTGATCATTTCCAAGGGCAAGATCAAGTAAGACTTCAACAGAGGGACCGCCTTTCATATGAGAGAGAAGCTCAAAAGCAAAGTCTGTTGAAATTTCTGAAACATCAGCTACTTTTAAAATAATTTCTTTTAAAAACTTAGCTTTTTCTTCAGCGGCGCTCGTTGTACCAGGAAGAGTGTTATAGATAAAAAATTTAAGAGCGCTCTCTCTATGCTGATGAGTTTGATCTTTGATGATAGCAATAACTTCTTTTGCCAAATCACTTTCATCAATTGGCTTTGGGTTAAGACCCATTTTTTTTCTTTCTTCGATCTCATTTAGATAGTTTTGATACAAACTCATTTTTTATCCCAGTTTTTTGTCGTGATTTATTAGCACATGATGTGAATTTTAATGGTAAAAATTTAGCATAATGTTTCTCTGACTTGAATTATTATTTAATATTTTAGAACACTGTTATCCTCTGGCAGATGAAATGACCGATGACATTCACTGCACAGTGACTAATAAAGAGAAAATAGCTATTATTTATCAATAAAATTCAATAATTAACAAGGTGCACATCTGTATGAGCAAAGTAAAAAAAACATTGGAAGTTGAAGGAAAGAAATACCATTATTGGAGTCTCGCAGAAGCAAAGGCCCAAGGCCTCTCTGATATCGATAAACTTCCAAAAAGTTTAAAAGTTCTCTTAGAAAATTTACTGCGCCATGAAGACGGAAGTTCTGTTACTTGGGAAGATATTAGTGCTGTCAATGAATGGGTGAAAACGAAGAACTCGACTAAAGAAATAGCTTATTATCCTGCAAGAGTTGTGATGCAAGACTTCACGGGAGTGCCTGCGGTGGTTGATCTCGCGGCGATGAGAGAGGCAATCAAAACCCTTGGTGGTGACCCTAAAAAAATTAATCCCCAAAGTCCGGTTGATCTTGTGATCGATCACTCTGTGCAAGTCGAACACTTTGGTGATGCTAACGCCTTCGAAAAAAATGTTGAAATCGAATATCAAAGAAATATGGAACGTTATAAATTTCTCAAATGGGGACAGCAGGCCTTTGATAATTTTAGAGTTGTTCCTCCCGGAACAGGAATTATCCACCAAGTAAATTTAGAGTACTTAGCAAAAGTAGCGTGGACAAAAGAGAGTGAGGGAGAAACTCATGTCTACCCTGATACTTGCGTGGGAACTGATAGCCATACGACTATGATTAACGGTCTCGCCGTTCTTGGCTGGGGAGTTGGTGGTATTGAGGCCGAAGCTGCAATGCTTGGGCAATCTGTCACTATGCTCATTCCTGAAGTTGTCGGCTTTAAACTCATGGGGAAATTAGATGAAGGAGTTACGGCAACAGATCTCGTCTTAAACGTTGTTGAGTCACTTCGAAAGCATGGTGTGGTTGGTAAGTTCGTCGAGTTTTTTGGACCTGGTCTGGCGGAACTTTCACTGGCAGATCGAGCAACTATTGCCAATATGGCGCCTGAGTATGGAGCAACTTGTGGTTTCTTTCCTGTGGATGATAAAACCATCGATTATTTAAAATTTTCAGGAAGAGATGATCATACAGTTGCCCTTGCAGAAGCTTACGCTAAAGAGCAAGGGCTATGGAATGATGGAAGTGAGGCCGTTTATAGCTCTGTGGTAGAGCTCGATATGTCGAAAGTCGAAGCGTGTATTTCGGGACCAAAAAGACCTCAAGACAAAATACAATTACGTGATGCTGCTGGTGCTTTTGAAAAAGCGGCTTGTGAAACGTTCTCTTATAACTCTGATTTTGCCACTCAAGAATACGCCGTTGATGGGGAAGAGTTTGTCATGAAAAACGGAAATGTCGTTGTGGCCGCTATTACTTCATGTACAAATACATCAAACCCTTCAGTCATGTTGGCCGCTGGTCTGGTGGCCAAAAAGGCTCATGAAAAAGGGTTACAGGTAAAACCTTGGGTTAAAACATCGCTAGCGCCAGGTTCTAAAGTTGTGACCGATTATTTAGTTGAGTCGGGGTTACAAACTCATTTAGATGCGCTTGGCTTTAACCTCGTTGGTTACGGTTGTACAACATGTATTGGTAATACAGGACCACTTCCACCGGCCATCAGTAAGTCTATTAATGATCATAATATCTTGGCCACTTCTGTTCTCTCTGGTAATAGAAACTTTGAAGGAAGAATTTCACCAGACGTAAAAGCAAACTACCTGGCTTCACCTCCACTGGTTGTGATTTACGGCCTTGCCGGAAATATGGGAATCGATGTGATTAACGAATCTCTTGGTAAAGATCAAGATGGCAATGATGTTTTTATGAAAGATCTTTGGCCTTCATCAGCAGAGATTGAAGAAATTGTTAGTAAGCATGTTAACTCGGAAATGTATAAATCTAGATACTCTAATGTTTTTGAAGGCGATGATCACTGGAAAAAAGTCGATGCACCAACAGGTGATATGTTTGCTTGGGATGAGTCCTCAACTTATATAAGAAACCCAAGTTTTTTCGATAATATTAAAGATGGTGAAATCTCATCATTTAAAGTTGAAAAGGCAAGTATCCTTGCTCTGATGGGAGACTCGGTTACAACAGATCATATTTCTCCTGCAGGTAGTATTGCTAAAGGTTCTCCCGCGGCCCGCTATCTCGAGGCCAATGGAGTCGATCGTAAAGATTGGAATTCTTATGGCTCCCGTCGAGGTAATCATGAAGTCATGATGAGAGGAACATTTGCTAATATTAGAATACGAAATGAGATGGTTCCAGGTGTTGAAGGTGGATACACCATGCATCTTCCAAGCAATAAACAAATGGCCATCTACGACGCCGCCATGGAGTACGCCAAAGAGGGAACACCACTTGTGGTTATCGGTGGTAAAGAGTACGGAACAGGATCTTCTCGAGATTGGGCCGCTAAGGGGACAAACCTTCAAGGAGTCAAAGCGGTGATTGTAGAATCATTTGAGAGAATTCACCGTTCAAACTTAATTGGAATGGGAGTCTTGCCTCTTCAATTTAAATCGGGAACGAGTCGAAAAACTCTCGGGCTTACGGGAAATGAAAAAATTAGTATTGCCCAAGTTGGAGAGTTAAAGCCTCAACAAGAATTTGAAATGACGATTACAAAAGAGGATGGATCAGAGCAAAAGGTGATGGTCGATTCTCGACTTGATACCGCCGATGAACTCGCTTATTTTAAAAATGGTGGGATCTTACAGTATGTTCTTCATCGATTGAATAAGTAAAAAGAACGGATAAGTTAAGAGCCTAAATTATCCTTCACAAGAGAAGAAATTGTACCATCATTTTTGTACTTTTCTCCAATCTTGGTGAGCTGTGATTTTAGACTCATTCTTTTTGATTTATCAAGTTTTTTTAAGCTTCTTAAAGAGTTAATCAAGACAACTTCGTATTTACTATTAAGTGCCTTCTTAATAATACTTAATTTTTGTTTACACTCAGAATGATCAAGGTAGAAAAAGATACGAACTTGAAGGTCTGCTCCCTCATTATGCTCGTCAAATTTTTTCTCGAGCATTTCACAGCCATCAACTTTTTTCATCTTGGCGAGCTTAAAAAAGTCATCTTTACTATGGGCCTCAATTTGGCCAAGTATCTTATCAAAATCTTGATCGGCCATAAGATTAAAACTGAACAGACTAATGATTAATAAAAATGTTTTCATATTAAACTCCAGTAGTCTCAGCTAATTCTCTAGCTGGCTCAATTCCTCTTACCATTGGACTTCTTTTAAAAATCTCGCATTGTTGTGGTGTGAGGTTATTGGCGGATTCTCTCATGACGTGAGGGTTGGTATTCATCAGATTATCTGCTCCTGGAGGGGCCACTCCAAGAATATCTTCATCACCCTCAACGTGAGCACATTGACAAAGAAGGTGACCAACTTCATGAGCAATCACACTAGCTCTTGACCTAATTCCTGGGCGAAGAATCTCATCACCTATATAGGTTGTGTTAAGTCCTGGTTGGTTTGGTGAAAGTGCTGATCTTTGAGTTGTGTTATAGCGATAGGGTCCTGTTCTCGCGAAACCAGAATTATTATTTCCTGTATCTCTAGCTAAGATAACGATTGGTCTATGGTCAGAAGGGATTCTTCTCGCCAAAGCATTCGTTTCTGCTTGAGAACCACTTCTTCCTCCGGGGTGTACCGCCTCATGAAGAAAATCAACCATATTATCGTTTCTTCTTGGGTCGGGGTGCGGATTATCAACGGAAGTAATTTTTACTTGATTCACTCGGATTCCACATTGAGCAAGAACACCTGCCATCTCAGTGAATTTTTCTTGAGCTTGTTCGACTGACCAATTGGAGCCGCGGAGTAATAGTGACTCAATTTCCATTTCATGTGTCATCGTCGTATCACCATAAACATCATTACCAAATTGAAGTACAACTTCTTCTGGGTTTTCAAAGCCTGAAGCTAGCCATCCTTCCGCATTATCGGGCTCATCAGGAGGAGAGAGTTGTGAGAGACAAGGGTTAACGATGGGGGATAGTGTTCCCATTCCAGCGTTAGGATCAACAGTTCCTGTTGTAATTCCTTGACCAGAGAGTGCAGCTCCTAAGTCTCTAAAAAAATCTCGAATACCTTCCCAAAAACCAGCACTGGCATTTAGGGAAAAGGCCATCATTAAGATAAGAAAAGTTTTTTTACTAAAAAATGTTTTCATAATTCTTTGTTCCTAGATTTTCTGATGTTTGCTAGTAACTTCTGAATGGTAACATCTGTTTTAAAGCGGTTATTAATAACTTCAATTTCTGAGTTAAAGTTATCTGACGATTTATTATCTAAAATTATATTGAGTGCACCGATGACTAAAATAGGGTCTCGGCTTGCTAAGCTCTCTTTCATGACCGTACTTTTTTGATCACAATTAGATTTTGAGTAAAAATAAACAATTCTACGATTGAGAAAACTATCATTTTTATGTTCTTTATATTTTTTATCAAGAACTGTGCATAGTTTATCTTTTCTCTTTTCTACAATTTCAGAGAACTCAGAAAATGAATGCATCTCTGTTTGATTTAAAAATGAGTCGTACTGATCTTGTGAGTAAACACTAAAGCATAGTACGCTGAGGATGATGATCTTTTTCATTATCTTATCCTCCTTACCAGCGGGCTTCTCTTAAAAATCCGACACATATTAGGTGGAATATAATTTGCTCGAGCGCCACTACTTGGATTTGTTGTTAACAGATTTGGCTCGCCGTCGTGATGTGAACACTGACAAAGCATATGAGCAAGCTCATGAGCGACAGCACTAAAACGAGGATAACTTCTTTCTACACCTCGTGAAACAAAAGTGTGATTAAGCCTTGGAATCATATCGTAATGTTCTGGCAGAATTTGGGTATTATTGTTTCTAAAAGAAGGTGAGACATTTGCGTAAGCATCGTTCATTGCTCCAGTATCTCTTGCAAAGACAACCATCGGTCTTGCATTGGTTGGAGTTCTTCTTGAGAAGTTATCTTGTTGATCTTGTCTTTGTTGAAAACGAGGATCACTTTCACTAAGACCTCTGATACTTAAATAATCGACGTTACCATCAGGTTCCGTTACTTCGGTAATAGTCGCTCTTTTTACTTTTATTCCACATTGTGCAAGGACATTAGCAGCAGTGTTCAAATGTTGAATAGCACCTTCTGTATCCCAACCACTTCCTCTTAAAACGACAGACTGTAACTCCATCTCATGAGTCATTTCGGCATTTGATTCAATGACAGGAACGATGACAGTTTGCTCTGGTTCGACAAATCCAGAGTCTTGCCATCTTCTTTCTTCACTGGTTAATATATTTGGTGAAATGCGTGACTGGCAAGGGCGAACCACGGGATCGAGAGCTCTTGTTTCAATTTCAGGTGGTCTTTCAAATGTTGTCACCTGTGTCTCTTGATTGCCTCCTCCGAAAAGGAAGTTCCCAAGGTTGGAGAAAAAGTCACCAATGGCCTCAAAGAAGCCAGCTTGTACATTGATTGAAAAAACAATACAAAAGATGCTTGTCAAAAAAATCTTTTTATTCATACATTCTCTTTTCGGTAACTTTTCTCTTATTCCTGAACCTTATTGTATGGGTATTTTGACTTTTTTTATGAGCTAGCTTCACGTAATTATAGTGCTTCCTTTGATTCTAGTATGTTAGAGCTGTCTCAAATTTTAACTGTCTAATTCTTAGTCACGAAAATTATTGGCAGTTCTTCTAAATTTGGTTTTTTCATCTGCCGATAAGATTCTGAATACTACGGAGGTAGAGTGGGGGAACCCAAGAAAAAAGTTGATTCAAATGGTTTAGACCTAGACCGTACTGGTGAGTTTAAAGCAAAGCCTTTGAAGGAATTGTCGCGTCCGAAATCTAAAAAAGAAGAAACTTCTATCCAAGAAGCAAGCCTTGAAGGACTTGATCTCGACAAAGATGGTTCATTTTCCAAAGAAATTAAAAGAGAGGCAAGCCGTCAAACGGGAAAGTTAAAAGTCTCTCATAAAAAGAAACCTGAAGAGAGTGAAGAAGATAATATTAATATTGAACTTCATGGAAAAGGAGAAAGACTTGTTCCTCCTCCTATTCCCTCAATCAAAAAAGAAAAGAATCCTGAGATTGAGAATCTCGAAATCGAATGCCTCGACCTTGATAAAACAGGTAAGTTTTCTTCTGGCGCTATCGCTGACTTTGCTAAAGATCAAGTTTCAAAAGCAAAAGAGCAGCGAGTAGCTAAAAAAGAAAACTCTGCGATCGTTTTGGAGTTTGAGACTTTCAAAAAGAATTTAGAAAAAGAACCATTCTTTAACGCCAAGAAAGATCAATACCCTCGAATCATGGGAGATTACTTTGTTTACGATCATATGGCCGATGGTGGTATGGCGAAGATCTGCCGAGGTAAATATCTTGGTGAACATGAAATCGATGCCAAAGATAACCTTCTTGTTATCAAAATGATTAAAGAAGAGTTTTCAAAAAAGAACGATTATATTGCCATGTTTCTTGATGAAATTGATGTGGCCTTTAATTTTAGACACCCCAATATTTCGGCCATGTACGATTATGGTAAGTCGAAAGATAATCTTTTTGTTTCAATGGAGTATATCCATGGAAAAGATCTTATGGAGATTATCAGTGACTTAAGAGGGGCGAGAAAGTGCTTACCTGTTCCTATTGCCGTTAGTATTGCTATTAAAATGTGCCATGGACTCGACTATGTTCACAACTATAAAGACCCAAAGACAGGCGAAGAACTTCATATTGTTCACCGAGATATCTCTCCCCATAACGTTATGGTTAGTTTTAAAGGGGAAGTGAAGGTTATTGACTTTGGTATTGCTAAGTCTGATTCAGGTAAACAAAAAGAAGAAGATGGCACTGTTAAAGGAAAAATAAATTACTTTGCTCCTGAGTATCTTGAAGGAAAAGAAATCGATCATCGCTATGATCAGTTTGCCGTTGCACTAACGTTGTGGGAAATGCTAACGGGAAAGAGAACGTTTGATAAGAAAGAGCAAATCCTCACGCTTAAGGCAATCCTCGATTGTAAACCAGAAAAACCTAGTCAGTATAATAATACTGTTGATCCAAAACTTGATGAGATTATTATAAAAGCGCTGTCAAAAGAACCTGGGGATCGTTTTCAAAATATGCAAGTGTTTTCAAAAGTTTTAGAAGAGTACTTGGCTGAAAAATTCCCCAAGTTTGTTCCTCAGCGGGATCTAAGTGCGGTTATGCGTGCACTTTATAAAACTCGCTATCAAAAAGATGTCAATCTTTTTAAAAACTGGGCCACCATTGCTATCGATGGAATTAAAGAGAAATTAAAACAAGTTAAATCTTTTGTCGCACGTATCAATGCTTTTAAAGAATCTAGTGAGGGTGAAACTCATCGTAAGGAAATGGTTTTTGATTTTGGTTTTGAAGAAGAAGTCATTTCAGTTCTTGATAAAGGTAATATGCAAGAAGGGCTTGAGCTCGATATGAGTACACCTACTCAGAGAAGAAAAGAGCGTGAAAGAGCAGCTAAAAACAAACAAATGGCCATCGCCGCCATGATGAGAGGAGAGTCTCCTCGAGAGCATACTTCTACTTCAACAAATATTAAAAGATTTAGAAGAAAACAAGAAGAAAGAGTGCATATAAATTTTCCTACAGGGAAATTTATCGTCGCTTGTTTAGCTCTGGTTATTTTCTACTCTGGATACAAGTTTTTTACTAAGCCAAATATGGCAGAGCTGGTTAAACTAGAAGAACAAATGCTTGAAAAAGGTCAAGAGTTTGATATTCATAAGGCCTATCGTAATTCTGGTGAATATAAAGTTCTCTCAAATATCGGTTATATTGATTATGAAAAGATTGTTGGTCGAGAGAAAGCTTCAGAGTTTGGTTTTTTTGTATATTCCTACGAAAAATTTATGATTAGGTATATAAACAGAGATTACAACGCAAAAATCTATATGCCCCCAGAAGAAATCAATGAGGAAGTTTATTCAAAAAGTGAAACTGAGGAAGAGATAAAAAAGTTAGAAGAAAATCGAGACTACCTTAATGATCTGATAAAAGAAAAAAGAAGGCAGAAAAGAAGAAGACCTTCAAATCGGGAGTAAAAATGCCTTTTAAAGGTGGAGTTAAAGAAGCAGCAAAAATGTTAGCAGGACTAGATAAGTCTAGTCGTGAAAATGTTTTAAAAAAGATCTCCCAAGTTGATCCTGCTATGGCGGAAAGTCTTAAAATGAATATGGTCGATTTTGAAGATTTGAAATATATGACTCAAAAAATGCTGATCGATTTTTTAAAAAGAATTAATCTCAATGATCTAGGATTGGCCCTCAGAGGATCTTCCGAAGAGTTAAGGGCCTTTTTTCTAAGCAATGTAAGCTCGGGCATGAAGCAAGATATAATGGATCATTTAAAAGGCCCACCACAAATGCTAAGCAAGGTTCAAGAGGCTCAAATGAAAATCATGGATATCGCAAAGGAAATGGAAGAGAAAGGAGAGATTATCCTTTCTCGTGATGATGAAATGGTTTAATTTCCACAGTTATAAGCGATGGCATGGACTGTCCATCTTGCTCCGTTTGCAAATTCTTCTTCAAAATATATTGAGTTCGCTCCATCTTCGGCGGCTTGATTTCTTGCGTGATTTCTCGCTAACTCAACACTTCCGCCATTATTACGGCCTTGATATTTACCAATGACCTGACAGTCAGTACTTCTATTTTTGAGAACTTTAACACTAAGTCCTTTTTCAGATAATTTTTTATCTCCAGAACCACAAGAAGTGAGGAGGAATAACCCGAGTAAAATAGTTGTAAATGATTTCATAGTACCTCTTTGTCCTAGCTTTTTCTCAGCTTGATTAATGGTAAAATAGTATTTCATAGGTTGTGAATTTGATAGTAAAGAAATTGTAAAGAGAGTAAAAATAATGAAAACACTACTTTTCCTTTTGCTGACATTTCTCTCATTTTCAAGTTCAGCACTTATTCCACTATTTCACGTTGAAACTTACGCCGCATTAGACTTTGGTTCTTACGAGCAAAAAGAAGATTCTGCACGGTACAATCATGATGCGTGGACATATGGAGCAGAAGTTGGGGCGAGACTTGGTCTCGATCTCTTTGGACTAAAGTTTGGTGGAGTTTATAGCGTTGGACGCCATCATTTTGATAGCGATCGTGAAGACACTCAAGCAACACAAAATCAAATTCAAGGTTATAACAATGACTGGCAAACAAGCTTAACAGGTGTTTATGGCGGGTTTAGCTTTCCTGTCTTACCGCTAAGAATCTGGGGAGAATACTATCTCAAAGCGAGATCAAAAGCAGTGTATGCAGGTCCTGATGGAGAAAACCCTTATCGAAAAGAAGAGGCCACGGAAGGAAAAGGAGTGGCCCTTGGAATGGCCCTTGAAGAAGAGATCATTTATTTAGGTCTATTGTTTCGCAGACTCAACTATAAAAAGTTTGGAGTTGAGTCCGGCAATATTTCCGCCGGGGATGAGCTCGGTGAAAAAGAAGTAAGTATGCTTTCGATTCAAGCGGGTGTTTTCTTTTAATATTTGTCTTTTATAAATACCTAGACAAAAGTTGTAATTAATCTAAATCACTAAGAATTTCTAATGCAATTATCCCACTTTCATGATTCGGAAAAGTCTGAGAAATTTCTTTTAAAAAGTCTATGACTTTATTATTCAACTTTCTCCCATATAATGACTTTAACAACTTTAAAAATCGGTCACTACTATTATCATGAATTTGAAGTTCTTGGTAAATTGAGTCAAGTAGTTCTGGACCAAAAAATGGAGCTTTCCTAAGAGTTTTTATTGCGTCATCAAAACTAATATCCTTATGATTTACTCTAATTAGAATCGATAGAAACCTTTGAGATAAGTAGTCATAGTTTTCTTTGTTTACTATTATATCTAAAAAACCTTTAAAGGCATCATGCCAATTAGAGTAAAGATAACCTTGATGAAACGAGTCTTTTGCTGAGACATGATTTTTTATAGAGTTAAATTCTTCACCTTCGGCTCTGTAGTTAGGATAAGTCTCCAGTAATACATCTCTAAAAATTCTTTTTTTAATATTGCTATCAAGCTTATGATCTTTATATATGTGATTTAGAAAGTAGAAATGATCTTGTTCTAGGTATGTTACTCTTTTAAAGTAATCGAAAACTTCTTCCTCTAAATTTTTATAAATAATCTTATCATTAAAATCTCTTATGATTTGCAATATTCCTATGTGACGATCGAACTTAGAATGCCTAAGAAGTGGTCCTTCTATTTTTATTGTCTCTTGAGAGTTTAAAATTTTTTTTAAGATGTCGATTAATTCTTGAACTCTATAATTTTGATTATAAAGAACCATTGCTTGCTCATAAAAACCTATGTCTTGTATATAGCCTTTAGCCTCAAAATAAATCGAATATTTGAAGTGATTAAATACTAACTCAAGTAGCTCTTCTGAAAATGAGATTTCTTTTGATAGCTTTTCAAGGTAGTGAAAAGATCCATATACCTTCCAGTCTAAAATGGGAGAATATGGATTTGAAATTATGGAAAAAACATTATGTTCTGCTTTTAAAGTATTTATAAGTAGTTTCTGAGTAGCAGGGATATTGTATTTAGAGATTATGTAAATATATTTCCAAAAGTCTTCACTATACCAGTAACAGTACTCTCTACAGTCAAAAGTACTTTTATACTGTCCGATGTTGGGTAGCCATTTGCCCCCCCTGGGCTTGCGTTTGTGAAAATGACTTTGAAATATATTTAATACTTTAAACATGTCTTTATTGTCTGAGTACTTTTTTGGATATTGGAATACTTTATAAATAGGCAAGCGATATTCAAAATGTTTAAGGACACTTTCAACAGATGGACCGTTTGGGTGAGTTGTAAGCTTTGTAATTCCAAAATTTAACTTATCTAATTTGAAGAGCCTTTTTGGTAAATCTTTATACAGGTCAAGATTTTTTATTAAAAGAAGCTCTTCGGTTAAACTTTTAAAAATATATTGGATAGAGTTATCTTTAAAACCCTTTAAAACTTCATTTATATAAACATGCTCAATTGTTTCAATTATTTCACTCGGCTCAGTTTCTTTGAATGCTTCAGTAAAAATGTTTTCTTGAACGTAAGTAAATGGGGTATGCCTTAGAACTAAATTCTTATTTTTTATTGATGATTTATATATTAATTCATTGGTGAGCATTTTTTCAAAGTAGTCATAATCTGAATAGAGATTATTCGATCCATTAAAATAGACATCAACGAAATCTATTCTTTCTGTGAGAAAATGAGCGTTTGTTTTTCTTGTCGAAATGGAGTCTGTTTGACCGGAAAGTATAGCATCTTCATAAAATAACTCGTGAAAAACAAGAGCGACTTTATTAAATGAATCTAACTTGTTCCAAAGTTTTTCATTTATAATAATTTCACCATTCATTTTGTTGATTGCGATTTGTTTTATTTCGCAATTATTAGGAAGAATGATATGGTAAGAGTCTGCAATATCTTCTAGTTCATAATTTACAAATTTAACTCTATCCAAAAATAAATCTATTCTTTCTTTATAATATTGATAATACTTCCACTTAGGGTGTAATACTTCTGTTAGGTAATGATTTAATATAAATTCAAAAGGCTGGTTTTTAAATTCAGGAATATTTAAAAAATAATATTCTTTAAGCTCATATATATCTAATAATTCGGAAGTAATAATTTTGTCATTTGAGCTTTTGCAAATGACTATGTCTCCACCATTACCTGTACCTTGACCTAAAAAGTAATTTTGATCATTTTTGTAGATCTTATTTTTAAAATAAGGAATATATTTCCCATTAGGCCTATTTTCATTTGTTATCGGATTAACAATTATGTTGACATTACTACTTCGTAACTGTTCAGCATTAAGTGAGTTTTTAGTACAAGATGAAAATACTAGTAATAGTATTAATAAGTAGTTATTTCTCATGTTCTACATCCTTTGTAAGTTTAAAGAAGCTGATACACAATGCGTATACTTCTTCGGAAAACCCTCTTTTGATAGCTCTCTCAATTAATTTTTTATCTATATATTTTTTAAATTCTCTTATTTCGTTTTTAATAAAATCTAAGTCTTCGGGACTTGCAGCAATAGTTAAAGTCCCAAACTCTCTTTCTTCTACAGGTTGATCCCATAATGCTTCTTTTGCTTTGTTTAAAATTTGTGTATTGTGTTTTTTGATAGATGAAGAGGGGATATCAAATGATGTTTCAATCGATATATTCTTTGATAAGTATTCACCATCTTGTTTGGCCACAAGACCAAGTCTTTCAAGACGCTCTAAAGCATCTATAGCTAAATCTTTTTTTATTTTTAACCTTTTCGCAATCCAATCGATATTATTTTGAAAGCTATTAGTTGTGATGAGCTCTAGTAGAGCAAAATAGTACCACTCTGATATATATTTGAAATAATCTTCACAGGGGACCTTTTTACCGTTTTGTAGTAGAGATAAACTGCTTAGCTTTTTAGATGCTAATAATCTCTCTTTTCTAGATCGTGAAGATTCGGCCTGAACGAGGTTAATAAATTTAAACTTTTCAAAACTTGAAAAGTTTAAAAGGTCAGCTATAGTTTCAGCTCTTCTTTTTGAAATTCCCAGTTTTCCATTAATAATATTAACTAAATTAGACGAAGGGATGTTTAGATCTCTAGCGAATGCTCTCAACGAATATGAGGGATTAAACTCTTTTTTTAATAGAAAATAATCATTTAATATCTCACGGTAACTCATGACCGATAGTATTGATTACATGAAGTTCAAGGTCAAATATTTAAGTATCAAAGTGGTACTTGAGTTTGTGTGCGATGAGTCTTTGGCTTTTAATGTCCCTCAAAATCAACAAGCTTAAAATAAGGAATGCCTCTCTCTTCTAATCTTTGTGAGCCACCTAATTCTGGTAGGTCGACCACGAAGGCACATTCTTGAACTTTTGCTCCGGTTTTTTCCACTAATTCAATGGCACCAAAAACAGTTCCTCCAGTGGCCAAAAGATCATCAACAATTAATACTTTTTGACCTTCTTTAAGGGCATCCACATGAATCTCAATGGTGTCTGTTCCGTATTCGAGTTCGTAATCTTGCGAAATCGTTTTTCCAGGTAGCTTTCCTTTTTTTCTGATAGGAATAAATCCTTTTCCTAGAGCAATCGACAGAGGAGCTCCTAAGATAAAGCCTCTCGCTTCGATAGCGCAGATAAAGTCGATATCACTATCTTTATAACGATCAACGAGTTTATCAATGGCCAATTGAAAACCAATGGGGTCTTGCAAGAGCGTAGTGATATCGCGAAACATGATACCTTCTTTTGGCCAATGAGGAATAGTTCTGATTCTTGATTTAATGGGCATCGTTGCTCCTAGCTGTGCTTTTAAAAATATTGACGTTATCAAGGGTAAAAATAATAACTAAAATTTGTATTAAAAAGTATGAACCTAGGAAAACAGCACCACCGGCACTAAAGCCATAAGAGTGAAGACCTGAAGCTAAAATATAATTCACTCCAAACCAGGCCATCATAATACTCATAAAAGCAGCGGCTACCAGGGGAACAAAAGCCGTAGGAGAAATCCAAGAAGTGTATTTACCATGTAAGATGGCCATGTATAAACAAAAGGCGATCAAACTCCAGGTTTCTTTTGGGTCCCAGCCCCAAAAACGTCCCCACGAGTAATCTGCCCATACACCACCTAGTAAAATTCCAGCCCCTAATAAAACGGTGCCATACTTTAAACAGGTATAAATAAGATCACCATAATATTTATTATCGGCAGCTGATAGGTTGGTAAATTTCTTTTTGATCAATATCGTGTTGGCAAGAATCCAACTGAGGGC
>JAUHVL010000086.1 GCA_030425045.1 bacterium | reverse complement strand
CAGATAAAATCATAATTTTTTTCTTTAACTTTCTCGAGTGCTGTATCTCCATCGTCTGCTTGTTCAACATTAAGTCCAATGTCTTCTAGGATATCGGCCAAAATTTCACGAATTCCTTCTTCGTCATCAACAATAAGTACATTCCCACTCAAAGAAATGTTTTCGTCTTGTTCTGCTTGTTCTTTTTCTTGTGGTTTTTGTGTTAATGGTAGAATCACTTGAAAAGTACTTCCCTTATTTTCTACAGATTGAATTTTTAATTCTCCACCAATTTTTTTTATTTCTTCATTTACAAAACTTAGACCAATCCCCGTACCTTTTCCGGCCCTTTTCGTCGTAAAAAAAGGATTTAAAATTTCTCCAATAACGTTTTGAGGTATACCACAACCATTATCAATCACATTGATTGTTACATACTGATCATCACTTTCACATTTTACGATAATTTGTTTCTTTTTTATTTCTTCTAGAGCGTCTCGAGCATTACTGATAAGATTCATGACAATCTGCTGGAGCTTTCCTTTATGACCCAAGACAAATAAGCTTTCTGGGCTTACCTCAAAAAGAATTTTCACACCATCTTTTTCATAAATATCTTTTACAAGATTTAATGTCGAAGAGATAACATCATTAATTGAAATCACTTCTTCTTTATCTGTGTCGTCTCGCGAATAAGTTCTTAATCCATAGACAATTTTTGATATTCTGTCGTTGGCCTCACAGATTTTATCAATTTTTTCTAGAATTGAGTTATTATGAAAGCCCATGTCGAGTAGTTCTTTTTTAATTGAAAGTGTATTTCCCACACTGACAGTAAGAGGATTATTAATTTCGTGCCCAATACCACTGGCCATTTCTCCAATAGAAATTAATTTAGCCTGATGAAAGAGCATTCTTTCACTTTGTTTCTTTGCTGTAATATCAATGGACACGGCAATAAAGCCAATAATTCCTTTTTCTTCATGAAAAGTAGGAAGCACCACTTTTTCTTCCCAAAAAAGATCCCCTGACTTTGATTTATTACAAACCTCTCCTCTAAAAGTAAAACCACTTTTTATGGTTTCCCAGAACTTACTCCAAAACTCACTTGAGTGCATTCCCGAGTTTAATATTTTTAGGTTTTTACCAATGAGCTCTTCTCTTTCATAACCTGATATCTGACAAAACTTTTGATTCACCTCTTGAACGACACCTGCAGCGTTGGTATGAGATATCATGACCACCGCATCGAGAGATTTTTTTTGCTGGAGTAACAAATCTTTTGCTTCTTCAAGCTCTTTTGACTTCTCTGCCACTTCACGTTGCAAAAGAATATTCCCTTCAAAAAGTGAAAATGCATTACCTTGAAGATCAATAGCACTCTCCACTCGGTCCATAAGGGCCTTATTGATTTTTTCAAGCTTTTTTACTTTTGCTTGAAGCTTTAATAGTTCGTCATCGTTTTTTGCCAAAAACAACTCCAATTAACGTATGATTAATATGTACATTGCCAAACTGTTCACCATAAGTATGAAAACCAATACAATTATTTTCACGGTAGAGTTCAAAAAGAGAGTCTTTTTGATAGTCTTGCATCTGCTCGACTTCTAATCTTCTCAAGATACACTCAAAAAGAATGGAGCACTCTAGGTTTCCTAGTTTATTATCTTTAATATCGTTAAAAAGACGTGACGTATTTTCAAAGAAATTCTTTTTCTTCGCGAGGGTCAGCACAAGCCCGGTATCAATAGCACAATAAAATGTTAAACTCAGATCATCGTTAACTTTTTGGATACTTCTGACAAAGAACTCTCCCCCAACTTTGAGCATTAAAGGGTAATTTGAAAAAACTGTCGGTGAAAAATCTTTGATTTCGATATCTAAAAGATCAGCATAAGCTGTAGCAGCAGGTTCTCCATTGATTTCGGTTACGATCCTCTTTTCAGGTATAGACTCGGTTATCACAACCTTTCGATCTGTTTCATCAAAATGCTGACTTTTAAAAACCTGAAAGGGAATATCTGTGGTCACAAACAAAACGGTAGCAGAGTTTTCTTTAAACTGATCCCCGCTGTAAATATATGTATGGCCAAAGTTTAAGCCATCACCTGCAGAACCTCCGACCAGTGGGATGTCTCCAATAAAATTACTAATAAAGCCACAAACGATTTCTTCTTTAACTGATAGCCCATCAATTAAAATAATCCCAAATGTTTTAGCCAGAACTCCAAGTTTCGCCTCATTTTGCTTCACTTTTTCCATGGAGGATTTCATCATCTCTGGATTGAGATCATTGAGATCATCAATGCTGACTTTTTCAAATAAAAAATCATCCCCTTGAAAAGAAACACCGGAGATTGAATACTCAGAGTATTGATCAGTAGCAATTTCCCCTGCCGTGGTACAAGCGATAGCTTTCTCGCTGAAACGACTTTTTACAGCTTCTTGTATTTTATTTATATCGTATTGATGAGATATAAAAAGTACAGAAAAAGCCGCTGATGAAGCTTCTAATTTTTTGGCAAC
>JAUHVL010000050.1 GCA_030425045.1 bacterium | reverse complement strand
TTTCAAAATGCTTTCTCATTTTCAAATATCTTAAACTTCCCCGATCCTTTGCTTTACAATCTAAACTAGCACCACCCCTAAGAAGAATTCCTCCCTCTACATGTAGTTTTACTTTTGGATCACTAATACCAATACCAACATTCCCTGCAACGTAATCAATTCCACCATTAACATTATTTAACCAAGCGCTAACAATTGTTGAATCAGGATTGATAGTAGAACACTCTCCTAAAAGCTGATTCTTTTCTAGTTTAAAAAAAACAGGAAGTTGTTTTTGATAGGATTCTTCATTACCATTTTTATTCTTGTGAACAAGGTCAATATTGAGATTAAAGCTACCTGTAGTAGAGTTTGCATCATTATAAATTAACTCTCCAAGAGAATAGTCTTTTATAAAAATATTTCCTTGCCCTAAGAGCTGTCCCCCTGCTGAGAGTGTTTTCATCCGAACAATCTGCTTATCTCTTCCGGTGACTTCATCTCTGGCCAAACTAACAATATAATCTGGTTTTATTTCTGGGTCTCGAGAAACAATATATTCACCAAAGTTTCCCCAGCAATTTTTTCGATCTTCTAAGAGATGAGATATTTCATCTTCAAGATATTTCATTTCATAAATAGCACTAGTCTTTTCAGCTAATCTCTTTTGCTCTTTTGAAAGCTCAATTCCAATAAGGGCCATACCTGCAATGGCCGTTGATCCAAGTAACACTTGAATCAAAGATCCACCCATTTGGTTTTTCAATTTGAAAAGTCTAAAAATCCCGACCATCCCTATCCGATATTTTTAAAATATATCTGTTTAAGGTAGTATAACAATATGAAGAAATTTTTTGTATTAATTGTTGTATTGTTAGCAAGTTGTTCAAACTTAGAAAAAAAAGAAGAGGATAAAGCTCCAGTATATATTTCTAGTGAAACTGAAGATGAATTTGCTTCTATTGAAAACCAAGACTCTCCCTACTCCAAAGAAGCCCAAGATGCAGCAAGACGCTATCAAAGATTAAGAGAACAAAGCTGGGAAAACTATATTCAAAAGCAGCAAATTGCGCCTACAAAAAAAAGAATCAGAAAAAGTCCCCAGCAAACCAAACCGAAGGTAAGCTCTCAAGCTAAAAGACTTTCACCAGAGAAAGTTAAAGAACTTGAGATCGAATCTGAACAAATGATTAATTATTTTTGCATGAAAAATCGAAATAATAGAAAGTTTAGTAATCAAGATTATTGCAAAGAATATGCTAATGATGTTCTCAGACAATGTAAGGCGAGAAACTACGGGCATATATCCAGATCTGTTGTAAGGTGTCTTAAGTCGAGATTAAGAGTTTAAAAGACTCTATTTTTAATAAAATAGCTCTTCCCTTTTTCAATCACTAACTTTTTAAGAAGTTTTTTTTCATTACCACTTTTCAAAAAGAGCTTGTAGCTCCCTGGTTTTAAATAAAAGTTTTCTACCATGATATTTGCAGGCATGAGGTGCCAATGACGAGTATCTGCTCGCTCTGAGTTTTTTATGATTTGATTAGCGACAACGTAAGACAATGTAGAAGTGAGAAATCCTAAACCCTCTCCTCCTTTTTTCTTATTTGTAGACTTCACCGCTTTACCTGCCATATAACTAGACGCGAGGGCCGTTAACTGCTTTGCCGCCAACCTGGTGGCAATAGCTGTTTTAATTGAAGGCATACGATAATCTAATGATTGTTTTGCAACTTCAGCATAAGGAAGAGCAAGTGCAAGAGGCCTTGTCATCATAACTTTATCCTGATCATCCATAACTTCAATCAAATAATTTTTGGGATAAACAGAATCATCAATATAGGGAATTTCAAATTTTATCATCGGATCAACAGCTGATCCAACGGCCAGCATTGTCCTTGCATAACTTAAAAAATCATCCTTTTTCCCGGCCGGTATCATTCCTGGTATCCAGTGTAACGGCATAGGAAACTCTATTTTTTTTGCCTTTTTGGCAGCGATAAAGCGATCACCTATTAGAATTGAGACATTAGCTCTTTCCTTGCTCTTTAATGATTTTAGCTGTCGATCGATATAAGATGTGAGAGTTTTTGACCACTCAGTTTCAGCGATATAATTCTTTTTAATATCTTCTTTTTTTAATTTTGGAAGTTTTTCAAAATCATCGACAAACTTTTTACTTAAGCTATTAAATGAAGAATACGCATTATAATTTTTATAAAGTAACTCTTTTGCATCTTTATATAATTGTTTAGCAATATTGATATCAGACCTGGTTCCAACTTCACGATGAATAAGGGCCCCAAAAAGTTTTGCCATCATATCATCTTTAAAAATATTTTCGCCTAAAGTTTCCCCTTTATAACTATCAAGCAATGAATCCCACTCTAAAATAGTTGCCCTCGCTGAAAAAAGATGAGTTCTACGAGCCTTCGCAGAGACCAGCTCTTTTCCCTCTTTATCAACTTGCCCCTCCTTATACAAAATAAAGTGATTTAACGCCTGCATATATCGAATATGAGAACGCTCAAATTTTTCACCATAATAATTATCACTTAAACGACTTGATAAATATGCTTTTACTTTTTTAGAAATACTGACTGTATAAAGCTTGTCACTTAAAGCCTTGGCCTGATCAAAAAAATCAAGTGAGCCGAGATAATCTTTTTTTAAATGACGAATAGTTCCCAACTCTATTAACCTTAATAATTTTGACTCCTCATCATCATAAAATTTTTTACTTTTAATGATTGTTTCAGCTGTTTCAAAATCAGAATTTAAAACAGACTGTTTAAGATTAGCGACAGTATTAACAGTAGACTTATGAGCACAGCCTACTGTTAATAAGATTAATAATAAGACATTAAGATTTATAATTTTCAATTTGGAAAATGAGCTTACCAGCCAGAACCACTTTGTTCAGAAATTTTATAAACCTTTGATCTCGTTCTTAAAACTTCTATCCCTCTTTCGAGGTCAGTCATTCTAATATTGACAGAATACTGTTTCATCGTTTTTCCACTTCTTGATTCAGGCTTCATTCTTACGTTTCCGAAGATCAAAAGATCAGCACCAGCTTGTTTTCCAATTTGCTTCGCCTCAGTGGGATCAACCATTCCATCATTCTGGTAGGTAATTTCTTTAAGAAGTTTCTCTCTAGCGGCTGCATCAATTAATACAAACTCTCCTGATGAAGAAAACTCCGTTAACATTTCATCGTTTAAATCATCAATTGGAAAATAGGCATTTGAGGTATTATTTTGAACTTCAGCAATAAAGACCTTTGGACGCTCACCTTTCGCTCTTAAATAACGCTGAAAACCTTTGTGTTTCTCAACTTGCTTTAAAATATCTCTCACAACCGTTACCGTGTCGCGATCAACCCACTTGTCAGTAATTTCCATTGCGGCCTCATCAGACTCGTCAGCAGAAACCCTTTTCGATTTAAAACTCCCACAACTATTTAAGATAAAGCTTAAAATTAAGATCCAAAAAAGTGATGTTAACTTCATTATCAGTCCTTTGTTTAAATTGTCTGTTTCTCAAATGATATTTTATGTAAATCTTTTACAATATAATTTTTAATATGGCCTAACGCCTTTTGATAAGCTTGTTCAAAGTTCCTACCTGTCTCACTTATAGAATAACTCATTTTTCCCGATTGCCTATGACGTCGATTCTTTGCATCTAGTGAAAAGATAAACTTATATTTTTCAAACCCTTTTACTTTTAAAAACTCTTTTTGCCACTTTAGTTTACCAATAAGAAGATGAGTAGCATCGCTTCCCATGACCTCACCTTTAGAGATGGTATACCCAATTTGAGTTAAAATACTTTCGAGATGAGGAGTGAGCTGTCTCGGTTTTTTTTCATCAAGATAAAGATGAATCACCACATCACTAGCAGCATTTCTTTTTCTCTCAAGGATTTCTTTGTACGAAAGTGGAGCTGACTTATCGATTCCCGTTAAGAACGTGTAACGTTTACTGAAAAGCTCCCAAGACTTATAGAGATTCTCTAACTCAAAAAGGGCCCCAGTTCTCTTAACTTTAGAAGTGGCCACCATTTTTTCAGCTAATAAATCCATTTCTTTTTGAAATATTCTCGCTAATTTTGATTTTTTTACTTTCGCTAAGGCGTAATAATAATCTTTTCCATTATAAGAGTGAGGATGCATAACTCCATTGAGCGCCATTTCAGTTGCTTCTTCAATACGCTCATTACCCCAACTTGTTTCGCTCCCACCTTCAAATGTTACTTCTGTCGTAAAAGTAGACTTTACTTTTGTTTCAAATATCTTAGCGATTGAAGATGTCGCGTTGACCTTGGCCATAGATAAACTAATACCACTACCGACAGCACATAATTCAGACTTTTTACACACCTTAGAGGTGTCATCAATCCATTCAGGTCTTGCAAAAAGAGAAATAGAGGTCAAGCACATGACCCCTATTACAGTATTTTTAAACTTCGTCATCTAACTGAACCGGCTGCTCTAATGAGTTAAATTTCTCTTCTACTTGAGAAATGGCCTTTTCTGTTTTTTGCTTTACTTCAGGGTCTTGAATCGAACGTAATAGTTTAGCTGTTGAATTACGAATTGCCTTTTCTAGGTTTTTCTTTGGCATTTTAACCAAGGCATTACATGAATACTTGGTTTCATCCTGAGAAGCACCCAACTCCATTTTATAACGTCTTTTTTCCCAGTAAGTTCTGAGTGTTTGGGCCCCTACGATAAATGTCTGTGCTTCTTGTGCAAGTTGTTCTTGCATATACTCAGAAACATCTTCGTCTTCTCCACCTTGAGTCGCTTCAGCATAGGTATTTTTAATAAACTGAGCGATCTCTCTCGCTATCCTAGCATTGGCCCTGGCGCCAGCAGACCTTAAACATAATCTTTTACTTTGACCTTCAGAACCATCAAGAAAATATCTAAACTTCTTTTTACCTTTAGAACCTTCTACTTCATAAGGCATATCAATCCAGGTTGGCTTCTCTGCCGACGATGCTTCGATTAAAACAAAATCTTTTTGAAATTTACGCCCTTCTGGTTTTGCTTCTTTAGGTGCTTCAACTTTTTCTTTTTTCTTACTAGAACCACAACTGGTCACAAGTCCAATCATCATTGCGGCCATTACTAACTTTCTCAAACTAAACATAAAATAAACCTCCATTTGGCCGGGAAACCTCCCAGCAAAAGATAGACCTATTTTGGCTGAAGCTTATCAGAAATCAAGTGGCAGCTAATTAATTGCCGCTGTACAAAAATTAACGAAAATTTTACTGAATACGCTAAGCTGCGTCAGAAGTTGGTACTTCTTCTTCGGAATTATCAATCTGAGGGATGGAAGCTACTTTATCTGTCTCTATCCACTCAATAGCAATAAATTCACCATCTCGATAAATCCATTTTGCCTGTATTGTCATCATCAGCTCCTTGGATAATGCTCAGTATTATATTCAGGCAATATTAGGGTTTTGTCAAGGTTGTGTCAGGATAGTTAAGAAATTCACCTAATCTTTTTTAAATCTTTGCTTTTGATTACCTTTATTCCGAGAAAAATCGTTGTTTTTCCTAGGGTGCTGGCCTTTTTTTCTATTTTGGTCTCCACTTCCGTGATTTTTCGAAAAATCCTTGGTGGCCCCAAATTGTCGTTTAAAAGTTCCTTTTTTGGCGAAGTCGCTCTGATGGGTAGCTCGACATTCATCATTAATCATTAGTTCGTCTGCACAAGGTACACATATCCATTGAGCATCAGTAGTGGGATTTCTATGTTTATATCTTTCAACATCTGGCTGAGTCGTATTACATTGTTCACAAAAGTTTCTCGCCATCTGATGTTTTTCGGAGTTAGATCTCACTCTTCCTTTAGCCGACTTTCTTTCATTTTCCATTTTTGTGGGACGAAAGCCTTTCTGGGCCAATGCATCTTTAAGATTTTTCATTTTCTTACCTCACGCTCAATTGCCTTACCAAGGGCATCTAAAACAGTATTATTTTCCATCGCAATATTTCCGCCGACAATTGTCATCATCGGTTTTCCTTTAATCTTCATACCATGAAAGGGAGTCCAACCACTTCTGGTTTCTTGATCATTGTCCTCTATAACAAATTCGCCTTCCATATCGACAACACTAAAGTCGGCATCTTTTTCTAATTCAATACTTCCTTTCGAACTCAGTTGGTATAACTTTGCTGGATTTACACAGAGAAGCTCAACAACGCGCTCGAGTGAAATCTTACCTTCGTTCACATAATTTAACATAAGGGGAAGAATTGTCTGCACGCCAGGCATACCGGAAGGACTCGCTGGATAAGGACGGTCTTTTTCTTCTCTTGTATGGGGGGCGTGATCGGAACCAATAACATCGACAACGCCATTTAAAACCCCTTCCCAAAGTGCGTCTCGGTGATTTTTCTCTCTAATAGGTGGATTCATTTGAGCATAAGTTCCGAGTTTATCATAAGCATCTGGTGCAAAAAGAGTGAGGTGCTGAGGAGTTACTTCAACTGTACAATGCTCTTTATTCAAGGCCAAAAATTCCATCTCCTCTTTTGTCGTGACATGAAGGACATGAACTTTTCTATTACATTCTTTTGCAAGCTCAATAAGCCTCTTGGTCGAACTTAAACAAACATCGACACTTCTCCACTCTCGATGAGCGTGAACCGACTTGGCCTCATCTCTCACACTAATTCTTTCTTTAAGCATTTCTTCGTTTTCACTATGACAGGCAATGGTCAACGTCGTATTTTTAAAAATCTCTTTTAGTTTTTCACTTTCATAAAGTAAAAGGTCACCAGTTGAGCTACCGAGAAAGATTTTAATTCCACAACACCCAGGTAAGTCGTGCGCCTTTTTAAGCTCTTCTAAATTCTTTCCAGAAGCTCCGATAAAAAAACCAAAGTTAGCGGGAGATTTTTCAGCGGCAAGATCAAGCTTTTCTTTGACAGCGTCAACTGTTGTGGTCGCAGGATGAGTATTAGGCATTTCAAAAAAAGTACACACCCCGCCTTTGACAGCAGCGCGCCCTCCTGTGCCCAAGTCCTCTTTATGGATAAGTCCTGGCTCACGAAAATGTACCTGGCTATCAATAACACCGGGAAGAACTAACTTTCCATTCAAGTCGATGGTTTTAGCTGAGTCGTCATCTAAAGAATCTTCAATCTTTATGATCTTGCCATTTTTTACAGCGATATCTTTTTTAGTGAGACCCGATGGTAAAAAACAATTTCCATTTTTTAATAAAAGATCAAATGCCATAACCCAACTCTCTAGTTATTTCGAATTTTCCACTTGTGATCAATCAGGGAGTAATCATCTCTTCTGACCATCAAGCTGACATGGGATTCTATAATATCTTGCTCGATATTTATACGATAATGCGTTCTGATAATACTGGGAATTTCGTCCTGCCAGATAGAATTTTTAAAATGATAAAGAGGTAAAGCGACTTCTGGAGTGTCGGGGGTCGTCATTATGGTCTCAACCCCCTCCCAATCGTGCTCAAGGTAGGTCCTAAAATGTTCTATACAAAAATTGAGTCCATCGTGCTCTTTGACACATTCTTCACATAAAACAATATTACAAATAGCACAGACCCCTTGACCCAATTGATCTCGATGCTCATGACAGGGCTCATTCACTAAGGGGTCTTTGATTTTACGGATAAGTTTTCGATCCTCTGGTGATAGGTTCTCATCTTCAAAGATTTTGGGGGCGCTCAAGTTTTTATATTTTCGATAAAAGATAAAAGCCACGGTAAAAGATACCGCGGTGAAAACCACAGACAAGATCAAAAGGAAGGGGTATAATTTTTCCATAATTTTTACACTACACTATTAGATTGCCAGTGTGATTATCCCATTGCAACTAGAGGAAAAAGGTTATGGCCTTACGCATCTACAACACCCTAACAAAAGACAAAGTAAACTTTACGACTATTACTCCAAATGAAGTCAAAATGTATGTTTGTGGTCCTACCGTTTATGACTATCTCCACATAGGAAACTTTAGAGGTGCCATTTTCTTCAATCTTGTCAGAAACTGGTTAGAAGAGTCAGGTTATAAAGTGACTTTTGTCTATAACTATACTGATGTCGACGACAAAATTATCAACAGAGCAAATGATGAAGGAGTTGACTCTCTCGAAATCAGCGAGAAGTTTATCACTGCTTTTGAAGAAGACTTCTCTCGCCTCGGTTTAAAAAAACATGACCATAATCCCAAAGTTACCGACTATATTCCCCAAATTATCGAATTGGTGGAAAGTATAATCGAAAGAGAAAATGCTTATGTGGTTGACGGTGAAGTTTTTTATTCTATTGAAAAGTTTCCAACCTATGGCGACCTCTCAGGAAAAAAACTGGAAGACCTCAACGCTGGAGAGAGAGTTGATGTCGATAAAAGAAAACGAAACCCCGCAGACTTTGTCCTCTGGAAACCCGCCAAGCCCGGTGAACCCAGTTGGGACTCTCCTTGGGGTAAAGGAAGGCCCGGTTGGCATATTGAATGTTCCGCAATGATCAAGGCGATTCTCGGCAATAGCATTGATATTCATGGTGGTGGTATCGATTTAATTTTTCCTCACCATGAAAATGAAATCGCACAAGGTGAAGGTGCTACGGGAGAAAAGTATTGCAACTGCTGGATGCATAATAATTTTATCAACCTCAGTGGCGAAAAAATGAGTAAGTCTCTTGGCAATGTTTTCAAGGCGAGAGATTTTATGAATAAATATCATCCCGAAATTTTAAAAATGGTGATGTTATCTGTTCACTACCGCTCTCCTCTCGACATTACTCCTGAGAAGATTGAGCAGAGTATCTCTGGTCTTGCTAGAGTTTATAAAGCTCTTAAAGATGCATCATCATTTCAAGAAAATAATGATGAACCTTTTAAGCAGCTCAAAACAACTATGGGAACAGCAGAGGCGAGAATCAAAAAAGCACTCAACGATGATTTCAACACCGGTGAGGCCATGGCCCAAATTTTTGAAGTGGTACGAACTTTTAATGCTCAAAACGTGCTCAAAAAAGCAAAAGATCCTAAAGCAGCTGCCAGTGCGACGGCCTTTAAAAACTTTATCACCAAATGGGGTGGAATGTTTGCTCTCTATCAAGCAGAACCTACTACATTATTAAAAGAACTTGATGAGGTTCTCATTCGAGAAAAAAATATCGATGTTAATCTTGTTCAACAGCTCATTGATCAGAGAAATAATGCTCGTGCTGAAAAGGATTGGGCAAAGTCTGATGAGGCCCGAGATAAATTACTCGCTATGGGAATCGAAATTTTTGACACTCCCGATGGAACCAGTTGGGAAATGAAAAAATGAGAAAACAGGAAAGGGCCGATTACGTCTTGAAAAGATTAGACGAACTCTATCCCACCACTCCTATCCCCCTAGATCACACCGATAATTTCACCCTTCTTGTAGCTGTATTGTTATCAGCTCAATGTACAGATATCAGAGTTAACCAAGTCACTCCTCACCTTTTTAAAAAGGCCAATACTCCAAAAAAAATGATTAAACTTTCCGTGAATCAGATCGAAGACATTATTCGTCCCTGTGGGCTCGCCCCCCGCAAAGCAAAGGCGATCTGGGAGCTCTCTAATATTTTAATCAATGAATACGATAGTCTTGTTCCTGAGGATATGGATGCTCTAGAAAAACTTCCAGGTGTCGGTCACAAAACAGCAAGTGTCGTGATGTCTCAAGGTTTTGGTCATCCGGCTTTTCCCGTCGATACTCATATCCATCGCCTTGCTCAACTATGGGGCTTAACAAATGGAAAGAATGTCGTTCAAACAGAAAAAGATTTAAAGAAATTATTTCCCAAAGAAAGTTGGAATAAACTTCATCTTCAAATTATTTTCTACGGAAGAGAGTATTGTACCGCCAGAGGATGTAAGGGAATTGTTTGTGAGATTTGCACAACCCTTTATCCCAACCGAAAAAAAGCGGTCGATTACAGCAAATCTTAAACTTTCTAACTTCACCTAACTTTTTTTACAATTTGCTTTTAGTACCTTTTCCATTATGCCAAAAAATCCACATGAGAATTTTTCTTTTCATCTTGCTCTTAACCTTCAATAACTCTTTTGCAAATCAAGAAGAGCTGCAAGCACATTTAAATCGTGCTTGGAATGAAATCTACCGACCACTGACATGTTCTGATAATGTTTATGAACTCTATCAGAGTATCGTCGACTCTGAGACCAAATTTAATAAAGCCTCAATTGTTCATATTTTTCATCAGCATGTTCCCTACGAACCAATCTTTGCCACCAACCAAAGAACAATCGTTGGCGATAAAACTTATCAGGCATCACGATGGACTTTTCACGCCTTCTTAGTCATCGATGGTTATGTGCTGGACCTTGATTATTCTAATGAACCCACACTTATTTCTTTTAGCGAGTATATGAAAACCATGTGGAACAAAACTTCACTAGCAAATTATCGTTTTCAAATTAAGCCTGCTCAGCTGTATGAACAGCATGATCTCGATGGTTCGATGAATGGATATGAGATTTTTGAGTATTCTAAGTTACTAGAAATACTAGCACCACTAGCGCAAACACATCCGTATTTTTTGTAAATCAAATAGACACCTTTTGAATCTTTTTCAATTAGAACCAGCTTTACTCACTATTCATCTAAGATAGAGCTAATTTTTAAAACAGGAGTAGAGAGATGAAAAAGTTAATACTTATTTTTGCAATTCTTGCATCGACAATGAGTTATGCCACAAAACTAACATGTGTAGCTGTTACTGGTGGATATAATTCAGATACAAATGTTGGAACCCTAACCGGTGCCGATGTTGAAATGGAATGTAGAAATAATACCAATAAAGAGGATCGAAAAAAATATACCGTCACAATTACAACCCATGGACCAGCTGCTTATATAGCAAAAGCTGAAGGCTTTGCCATTGAGTGCCCTTTTAATCCTGAACCTGAAGGTACGTATTATGGAGTCGACGCTGATGCTGGATTAGCTATAGGTTTAGGACTTGGAGTTTTTGCTAGTAGAGATGGTTTATGTATTTTAGGTTCAGCAGCTCTTCTAAAGTTTGGTGCTGCCCTTACCGCTGGAAAACTTGAAATCACTTCTTCAAATTATAGATATTAATTTTAAAATAAAAAAGGCCCTCATTCGAGGGCCTAGATTTATTCTTTAATTTTTTAATTAATTAGAAACAAGCAGAAGTATCTAAGTGAGAGTACTTTACTGTAACCATGCTTGGTCTAATATCTCTAGGATCAAGTTTATTATCACCAAAAAGATCTTCATAAGCATATTCAGTAGTCATTAAACAAGCTTCTTCCGTATTTTCGATATATTTAGCATTAATCTTTGTTTCTTTAATTGATTGAAAAGCATCTTGAGAAAAGTATAAACGCGCTTCACCGTTTTTATTTCTCCAGCAAACTGCTTCAACGTCGTAAGTATTCGTTGTAATAGTAGCAGTACAATCTTTTGTTGTTGAAGTAATAGGAGTTAAAGGAGCAGCAGCTACATTAGCTACAACCAAAAGTGCGATCAAACTAGAGATAAGTTTCATGTTTCCTCCGAAGGAATAGTTGTTATTGATGGCATTACCCTACTCTTCCTCTAGGTTTTTGAAAGGCCAAAATAAGAAAGCTAATCAAAACTTAATAATACGACTCAATGTAATAAAGTTTTAGAATGATAAATATCTGTAATTACAGTCTGAGTAATCGGTAAAACATTAATATAACAAAAATCAAAATTGATCATAGTTATCAACTATGCTATGACTCAACCAGCTATTAAGCGAGAGGAATCAAAAGGGAATCACATGCAAAAACTATTATTCGTATTATTATCCACTTCTGCACTTAGTGCCTATGCTGTCACTCCAAGTTTTTATATTCCGGGGTTAAAGAGCAATAGAGATTATAAACAAATTGAATGCCCTTCTGTGGCCAATGAGTTTAAGCCATTGATTGCAAACCTCAATCGTCTAAAAACCGACATAAAAAAGAGCGCTAACTGTCAGCCTGTTTTTGAACAAGTTTCTCGTTATGGTGATCAAGTTCAACAAGGGCGAGATAAATATTTAAAGCTGACAAAAGATAATAAAGGAAAAGTTCTTACCGCTCAGGATACAAAATTTATTAAAGACTACGCTCAAAATGCTACTCAATATGCTTTCACCTTACTCGATATGGTAACAGGGAGAAGTACTTGTTTTGAAAGTGATAAAAAAAATGAAGGTCTTCTTTTCGCTTCTACTCTAATTCACGAAGTGACATCATTAGCGAGTGCCGTGGCCGGTCCTTACGGAGCACCAATTTCAGTAGTTGGGAATCTTATCAGCGGTTTTTTCACTGGTATGCATAGTATCAGCCAAAATAGAGCTGGATATAAATTTGAAGATCCAGAGAGCAGACAACAATATGTTGAAAATCTTTGTACCTACTACAGCATGCAAGAAGAGTTAAATAAACTACTTGATCCACGCTCTCATAGAGAAAACCTAGAAACGATTGCTGTGGCGGTAACGGAGCACTTAACAGAAGTGGTCGAAGAATGCACTGACTGCACCAAACTATTAGGGTTCTTAGATCAAGAAGAGTATGTTGCTAATTTTGGCTCTGAAAAGAACCAAACGAATTTAGTGAATATGATTTATCGTCTTGAGTCTGAAGTGAACGAGACATCAGATAATTTTATCGGAAGTTATATCATCGACACTTATAATAATAAAAGATGGCTTGAGACTGAGATTTCACAATTTGACCGCAATAGTAATGAGATTGTTTCAAATATCGGGCAAGATCTTTTAATGGATCAAAAACTTGATATCGAAAAGTTTATTTTAGAAAGAGAAACTCCTCGCTTTTTAAAATTTCAACTTGAAAAGGCAAGAGACGCTTATAAAGACCTTATGTATTACTACCGTGGTCAACTCGTTCAAATGATCTATATGTACGACTATAGATTAAAACTTAAAGAAGACCCGAGTTACAATCCTCCTTACGGCTTAGCTTTCACCCATGTCGATAATGTACAAGGTGGTCTAAAAGCTCTTGAAGAACTCATTAGTAATGAAAGACTAAGTTACGAAGATAAAACCATGCTAAAAACTCATTATACGAAGTTTATCGATCTTTATGACTCAAGTTATATTTCCTATGGGGTTTTCAACTCTTTTTGTAACTTCTTTAAAGAAGCAGAAATTTTCAACTTTGGCATCAATAGATCATGCTCTACAAGAAAGTCGACTGATCTTGAAGAAGACCTAAGAGATGCAACTCCCGCTGCAAGACCTTATAACTTTCAAAATAATAACGGTGACAAAAGCCGTGGACAGTTTGAGAACTGGGGCGAAAGTATCGCTGATACGATCGAGCTACTCAGCTCTCAACGTTAATTCTGACTAGCAAAAAATCCCTCGGTGTGAATGAAGTCATCCTTTGCACCGAGACGTTTTACTTCCTCTTCACAATCTTTAACAAAGTCAGGATTACCAGCAATATAAATGCTATGCCCTGATAAATCGCTATATTCATCTTTAAGAATCGAAGTGATACGCCCCTCTTTTCCACCAGGATTTGCTTCACCAGTAAGAGTGTAATCAAAATCAAAGTAACGATATTTAGCTTTTAGATAACTCATCTGCCCGATAGCAAAGAGATCTTCTTTCGTACGTGCTGAAAAAAGAATTTTTGCAGGCATTTTAAAACCACGGTTCATCGCCGCTGTAGCTAGCGATAAAATGGGCGCAAGGCCTGATCCTGAGGCCAGACAAAGAACAGGGGTCTTAGCTGAGGGGTCGCCAATAAAAGTACCATAGGGGCCATTTAAAGAGACGTAGTCCCCCTCTTTCAATTCATCATGGGCCCAAGAACTTACTCTTCCCTCGTTAACTTTAGTAATGAAAAGAACGATATCTCCATTTGAGTTTGGAGTATTGGCTATAGAGTAAGGTCTTTGTTGATCTCCAAGAGTGATATATTGACCAGGCCAAAACCTCATCGGAGTGGTCATCGTTCTCAAAACCAGCTTAACAATATTTGGGGTCACCATTTCTTTATTTAAAAGAATATGGGTTCTATTTTCTTCTGGAGGGAAAAGTTTTGGAAGAGCATTATCTTCAGTCGCCCATTCGATTTCAAGTTGATCACTTGTAATCTTCGCCATACACATCAGGCCAAAACCATCTTCGCGATCCTCGGGTGACAAGGCCATATCGAGAATAAAGCCTTGATCATAATCACCTTTTACGACTTTTACTTTACATTCTCCACAAGCTCCTGCTCGGCAGTTATTTGGAATAGCGTAACCTTGACGTTCGAGTGCAGAAAGAACGGTTTCACCTTCATCATAAGATAGCTCCTTTCCAGAAGGAGCTAGGATAATTTTTTTGGACATACTGAACCTTTTTAAAAAACGGGAATGATGTCTTCCATATCGACATCTCTAATCTCTTCGCCTGTTATACCAACTTCAGGAATGGCAGGAAAGGGAATATCATACTTGTCTAGAACACCTTTAAGGTTCAAGATAGCATTTCTCCAGTTCTCTTTTTTCGCTTCATACTCTGGAATAAAGAACCCAGCTTTTCTTGCGATAGACTCAATTTCTCTTTGAGTTGGAATAAAGTCTTTTGGTAGATCCCAAAAGTCTTCTGGTGGTTCAAATAAAATGGCAGATAAAAAGAGATAACCTGCTCTAATTTGCTTCGTAATGGTTGAACGATCTTCACCTGCTAAACCAGGATAGTCTCTCTCCATAAGTGACATACAAATGGCCATATGGCGGCCTTCATCACGACCAATTTTACTAAAGACTTCTTTAAACACTGGCTCTTCACAACCTCTTGCCATCTGATGAAAGATTGTAGAAGAAGCAATTTCACCCATTAGAAATGAACTAAATAAAACGGCAAGAGAGTAACGAGGAACGGCTTGCTTATATCCATCCCAATAACGTCCACCATTATAATAAAGCCAATGGGCATTCTTTTGAGCTTTCTTACCAATTTCAGTTTTTGGCTCATAGGTTAAAACATTGTCATGTTCTAAAAGTTTTTGGATAGCAATTCGACAAGCTTGCTCATGATTATGCTCGTCTCTAGTGACAGAGAAAAAGCACTTTCTAACGGCATCTTCTTCGTGAGCTTCATAAGTTTTAATCATAGCGCTTGCGAAAACAGGAGGAGCTGAAGCATCAAAAACCGATAACAGTGTCCACCAATAAGCGATACACTCTCTTTCCTCCCAAGAGTATTTTGAAACATCGAGAGTATCCCAAGGGAGCTTCTCTGGATCCCAATACTCTCTTTGGGCCGCTTCCCAAATCTCTTCCATTTTTTTCGTTTCACTCTCCCAACTAAGGGGATAAATATTTGGTTGAGGTGTTGCTGGAGGAAACTCCATTTTATCGGCTAATTTATCTTTTGGACCTGCCATAATATGCCTCTCCTATGTGTGTTAATTAATTAAATTCTCGTTTTTCTATATCGTATAAATACCGAATTATCCATTATATAAGTCAAAATTGACACATCTAATTATAACAGACTTTCGCTCTAATACTTAACAGAACAGCCATAAGGGGCGTTTTTGGCCTTAGAAACCTTTTTTCCGTCTAAGACTGAGGCGACAGCATTAGCAAAAAGCGGGTCTGCTTTTTTAATATCACCACTATCGGCACTCTTGATCGAATCGATTGCTCCATTGTAGGCAATCAAGCCATTCTTATCGATAATATACATATGAGGAGTAGTCTTTGCTCCGTACTCTCTTCCCACTTTAGAGCCCACCGTTCCATCGAGTAAAATTGCGTTCGAGGCCATTTTTTCTTCGGCATATTTTTGTTTCGCTTCTTCTGTATTTGCGAGGTGACCTTGCTTACCTGGAGCTGAACTATTGACGGTAAGCCAAACAACATTTGATCCAAACTTTTTTTGCAAGTTTTGCATATTGTTTGGATCATAATGTTTTCTCACATAAGGGCAACCATCGTTATACCACTCGAGCACGACAGTTTTTCCCTTAAGTTCACTTAACTTCCACGTTTTGCCATCACTGCCTTTTAATTCAAAGTTTGGTGCCTTATCTCCAGGAGCTAATGCATAGGTTGAAAAACTTAAAATAAAGGCCAATAAAAACTTGATCATGATGACTTCCTCGTTAATTTTTTTTAACTATTACCGTGCATTTTCTTATGCATTTTACATTGCTTGCCACATTTTTTGCCTTCAGCTTTCTCTGGGCAACAAGCAGTTTTCTTTTTCATTTTACATTGCTCACCACATTTTTTTCCGTCTGCTTTCTTCTTGCAGCAAGCTTTTTTCATGTCGCATTTCTTTTTATCTTTGCAATCTTTTTTCTTCATCTTGCATTGCTTTTTATCCTTGCAACACTTCATCTCTTTAGTCTTACTACAGCATGACTTTTTGCCTTTATGTGCACAACTGCCAAAAGAAATCATAGACAAAGTTAATAATGATAAAAATAAAATCCTCATTGGGGCTCCTTCGTTTGCTAAAAAATTCTTGATACTATCATAACGAAAAAACATGATAATACTATTGCGTATATAGACTTCACGTGTTCTAATAAAAGTGATTGTTAGTTAAACATCAAACGGGAACATTGTTGATCGACACACTCAACTTTAACGCTCTCCCTCTAAACAACTTTTCAAAGTTACAAATTTTTTATCCTCAAAATTCAACCCTCCTAGCAAAGGAATGCTGTATGTTTGAACGAAGTATGGTTTCTTCATTGGTTAAAGAAATGGAGCTGATTTGCGGCGAAAATAATGCCGAAAAAGTCCTCGAAGTCACAATTTCATTAGGCAGTCTCTCAGGAGTAGAAGAAGACAATTTGAAATACTGGTTTCAAAACATGACAAAAGGAACCTTCGCGGAAGACTGCAAAGTCACAATCGAAAGAGAAAATGCACAAATCTATTGCAAGGCTTGCGACTGCCACGGTCCCCCCCCTTATCCCCTCTTAATGTGCATGAACTGCAAAAGCTACGATGTGGAGATTCTCAGTGGTGACATGGTGAATATCGAGAATATGGCCTTAATCTAAAAAAATTATAAACTGATGTAGTTAGATGGATATGTTTCAATTTTAAAATTTAAACTATTTTAGATAACCCAAT
>JAUHVL010000049.1 GCA_030425045.1 bacterium | reverse complement strand
CTGAAGATGTGGCCAAAGTAAAAGGGGCACCCACGGGTAAATTTCTCAAAGAGATTTTTTAAATATATTCTATCAAAAAACATCCATGTTTTTTGATACTCAGAATGCTCCCATCCTGGTCGCACCCACTACGTGGGCTAGTTCTGAGCATCCATAAGTTATTGAATGGTTACAGTAGTAAAAAATGGCCAATACTTGCCCGAAGGGTCGGGGCATGGATGACCCGATATTGGTTATTTCAAAACATGGATGTTTTGTTTCTGACTCTGAATTTGTTACAACTTTTTAAAAAGGAATAGTGACTTCAGCTTCTAACGAGGGATTGTCTTTAAAATCGTTAATTGTTTTTTTGATATCCCCTTCGTTTTTTTCATACTGATTTAGTATTTCTGTTCCCGGTAAGATTTTAAAACTGGTTTTTTGTTCTCCGAGTTTTTTGGTTTTAGGAGACTGATCAATGGTCTCTAAATCTCGTTTTAAAACAGGAGCAATCACTCTTAACTTTTTTAAATCCTGAATGGACTCTTTTTTAGCTTCTTTTGACGAGCTTGGTGGTTTCGATGTGTTAACACTTTTGCTTTCTCGAGGCTCACGGTCATCCCATAAGGTATGAAGAACGAGTGAAAGAGCAATCAAGAAGACAAAAGTGAATAATGATAGACTGAAATATTTCTTTTTCAAAACTTAAATCAGTGAAGACATCCTAAATGATACTGAAAAAGTCCTCTTTTATCTCTTAAGTGGATCGATGTTCTTTTATCGTAATCCCAAGGAGAGGCAAATAAACCTTTCTTAGGAACAAGTCCCGTTGTAATCATGAGACCAGCTTCATCTGATGTAAAAGAAGTCATATTACCATCGATCTCATCACCGATTGCTTCGGAGAGTTCACCCATAAAGACTTCAATTCTTTTGCCACGACGATTAAAAACCTCAACAGAAAGCTCACCATCTAAAATTGAGATAAGAGCGGTTTTTTTCTTGTCACAGTCTAATTCCATAATCTGATTTTCCACAGCAAAGGAAGTTAAACTTGATAAGAATAATACTAGAGTTAATAGTTTTTTCATTTTAATAGTCCTCAAAATTAAAAAAGGTCACTCCTACCGCGACATAGAAGTGACCAAATTTATATAATAAATATTGACCTGTAAATAAGGGGGATTATTCACATGCCAATAGTTCTTCACAGATAAATGTTCTGGTTTTAACAGTTCCCATCTTAAAGTTAATTTTAAAATCTTGATTAAAAGTAGCAACTTTAGACTCACAGTCTTTTTTTACTTTAACGAGTCTTTTTGTTTTACCAATGGCCTTAATTTCAGAGATCGCAGAGTTCTCATTAACTAAGCTAAAAGATGGACTATCAGATAGACATGAAACGACTTGGTTTCCAAAAGCGTCTCCACAAACTATTTCGTCTTTACAAGCAAAGCTATTAATCGAAAAAATTGTGATGGCTAATAGGGTAAGGATGTATTTCATTTCGTCGTCTCCAGTTTATGTTGTGTGTGGCCGCAATATACCAAGCTCTGTGTTTTTTTATAGAGACTATGTAAATGTTTCGATAGGGGGAGTTCTTATTGACACTAGATTTGGCATCTGCCTTGCTCTTTAAATGGTTATAAAACAAAAAAACTTGATAGATAGTTAATATTACGTAGTACGTTTGACTATTTTTAAGACAGTGAATGAACAATAGACAGAGGAAGGATAAATGAAACTAGTGACGTTAATCACCATTTTTATGCTCTCAATGAACATTTTTGCTAACCGAAGAACAGTTGAGCTCGATCAATCTCTAGAGCTTATGACAGTGATTGATGGTAGATTAGAAGTTGTTGAAACGTTACAACCTGGTGCCATTATCTCTTATAGAAGTTCTAGAACATACAGTGCTGATGGCCGTGAGTGGTATCGTTATATTTTAATTCATTCAGCAAGCGGACTATCTGATACTGAAATCAACCGTATTAATGGACTTACGTTATATATAACAAATAATATTAGAAGAATGTCTCGAAGAAGCGGTTATAGCGTTGATGAAGCTGAAAGAGTCGAACTTGTTAATGAGCTCATCGATAATTGTCGCTCTCGAAATATTCCGACGACAAGATTAGAAATTGGTGGAGTTTTATACGAAGTGAGTAATGATAACGTGAGTAAACTTGATGACGATACCTATGTCCCTCTTACTGTTCCTGAGGCCAGACGTATGGCCTCTAGTTGTGGATTTGAGCTTCCTAATGATGAGCAGCTGATTGCCATCGGTCGATTTGCTTTTAGAAATGGAAATCAATACAGAGCGAGGACCATTCTTCCCAATGACCACAGAGACAGATTGCCTAACACCAATCAAATGATGAATGATCCTCAAATGAAAGTAAGAGCGAGGGCCGGTAAAACCAAACTGATAGATGGCCATTTTAAATGGTATTCAAAACATGGTGAAATTTATGGTTTTGCTAGAGGAAATAATAGCGGAACCTTTTTTCATAATTCGACGAGTCCTGCACACGTAAGTGATAGCAGCTATTATGATTACTCACATGGAGTAAGACTCATTAGACGAGTTAGATAATTATAGACACGCAGGTGTTACAGATATCTCTTGATAAATGGGATCTCGATAGATCCCATTTTTTTTGTATTCTAGATTATAGAGTTTAGACTTATTTTTCACGCGATAGAGAAAAGGGGAGTGGAGTAGTCGCTCTTTATGAAAGCGCCCTTTTTTACCTCCATAGACGTTAAGTGAATCACCATAGCCCATAAGACCAGGGATATTGTTTCCAGAAAATTTAGGGCATTTATCAAGGCCCTCATGGGAAACATTAAAGAGCTTATGGCCAAGCTCATGAGCAAGGGTTCTATAGTTACCACCTTTATTTTGGGTGGTGATAACACCCCTTAAATGACGAGGAATACGATCAGCGAAAATATAACCAGGAAAAGACAAGGCCCCGACTTTAAGCTCTTTTAGTTGAGATTTTTCATAATAGCTCATATAGATATCGTTTAAGGCCAAGACAAAGATCGTTTTATTTTTATCACCCTTGAAGCCTTCAATGAGTTTTTCAAAGATAGATTGTGCGCGATTTGTTAGTGAAAACTTCTTAATCTCCATCGCATCATAAAAGTCAGTTTCGGGTTTGGATGGTTCTCCTAAACTCTCCATGACGGAAATTTTATGCCACGACTCGGGAAAGGATTTTATTTTTTTAACGTAGGTTAAATGTAACTTAACTCCAAGTTTGTTAAAAATTTCTGATGAAACTTCAAACTGTCTTTTAAACTCCTCAAGGTCTACCTTGGAGCTTTTCTCATGATAAATAAAGGCCATATCGAGATTATAAGGAAGTGATGAGTCATAGACTGGATCATGAAATTGTTCTTGAGAGATATCCACATTTGTGGCGCAAGATACGAGAATTACGAGCAAAATAATATACTTCATGTGATCACTATATGGTTTTTCCACTTTATAGTCCATTGAGATAACGCATAAAGATTGGTATTACTATTACTCACTCACGGAGGATTTGATGAGAGCTTTGATTTTACTTAGTTTAATTTCTACCAACTGCTTTGCCGGTGGAAGTGCTTCAAAAGAAACAATCTTAAATTTATTAGATGCCGATCTCGCAAATTATGTAGAGCGCTTGTATGAACTCGATGAAGTCGGTGAATGTACTCGCATGGATAGTGGTGAACGAATCCTACCTTGTCAGATCGAAGCAACTTTTATGAAAACTAATAAAAGGTTTATGCTCGATTTCGACGCTTACGGAGAGTTAATCTCTTATCCCATTAAATAAAAAATCCCGCCTGTTTGGAGACGAAAACAAACAGACGGGACATCCGGAATATATAGGGTAACGAATTATTTCGTCGTTACTCTACAATTTGTTAAAATATTGACTGACGCCCACTGTTTCATGGGAAGTTTATTGGCCCTCTCATCAAAAAGCTTTACCGTATCACCCCGTGTTCCTTGTTTAGAGCTGTAATACGCAGACTCAATTGTTTCAGAGAGGCGATCAAAGGTAGCCATCATGGTGGTATTACGACCATTACAGATCATGACAGCTTTATACTGGTTTTTAGATCCCGTATTTTTATTACGTCCGGCCTTACCCATAAATATTAAATGGGTATCCACTTCAGTTTCCAGTTCAATGGTTCCGATTTCCTGACTTGAGGTTCGAATTCTCTCAATGGCCAATTCCTCAGGATAATAACACTCAATATCGTTGACTGTTTGATTGATGTACTGAGGAGTGGTGGTTACTTTTCCCGTTAGGAAGTCTTTTTTAGTTTCGATCTTTGAAATATAACGTTTTGTTACATTACATTTAAAACCTGTAAGAGACTTTTTATTGGCCTTAACTTGCATCAATTTTTCAGATGCATCTTGTCCAGTATAAATGGCCGAGAACACAGGGGTGCTTGATAGTAAAACTATCGCAGGGATTAATGTAAAAAGTTTCATAATGTTTGCTCCAATTGTCAGAGTGTTTACCTGTTGTTAAAAGCAATATAACAGCTTAAAAAATTTCATGTGATGTGGTGAAATTTATCTGTTCTCAAATGGGAGAACAGGGTCTAGATGACACTAAAGGGTAGTTATGAAAGTTATTATCTCGTTATTTTGTTTAGTTCTCATTTCATGTAGTACGCAAAATGCTTCTGAAAAAAGAGTCTCTCAATATAAAACCAAGGCCCATAAACTTGTTCTTCTTGCAAAGGATGAGAAGGCATCAGCAAAAGAAATTGAGAGAAATGCGATGGACTTAATTGCTCTGGCAAAACCAATGATTGAAAGTTTTATTTCTACTCATAAAAAATGTAACGAAGTGCTTTCAGAAGTGATCGCTCAATCAGAAAAAATGACGACATTAAATTTAGCACAAATTGAGCGCGATTATCACGATGCTAAGGCCTTACCTAAGGCCGATGATGATTGTTATGAGCCAAAAGAGCTCATCGTTCACCCCGCGACAGTCGTTATCGTCTCTAGGCAAAAATTCAATAAAGAAGGCCGTGCTCAAATTGTCGATGAAATGGAAGAGGTTTTAGCTCACCTTGATTTATTAATAGAGCATTAATTAATCTTAATATTAGAAATAGTACGTTCATTTTGTCCTTCGAGATATCAAAATCAGTACATGTAGAAGGTATAAGAAGGCCAGTTTAATTCTCATTAACTGTTATAACAGCAAGACACACAAAAATGGGAAAGACACATGAAAAAACTAATTTTAATATTTCTATTAGCTATTTCTTATACTAATGCTGAGACCTTATTTGTTGAGTCATATGAATATGAATGTAGCGGCAAAAGAGCTCAGCTTGAATACGATTTTGATAGCAAGTCTAACGTCTACAATGAAACATTTGAGAATTTCGGCCTAAATTGCCGCTTAGAAGATGCTTTATTAACAACAGATATCCCTTATAAATACAATCCGGTAGATCCTAATAAACAACAAGGTATGTGCCGTGTAGAAACGGTGGTGGCTTGTGAAGATCATGTTGAACGTTTACAAATGAGAACAGGACCCGTTTGGGATCATTATAACCGTGTGTGGAGCCACACCATGTATCTTTGGGTTGAATATAAAGTTACAGGAGAAGATCCTGAATACTATCAGGCTTATCGATTACCTCATCTTGCCAAAGTCACGTTTCCAAAGCCTGATACCTGGCGAGAAGCTGAGAAAATTAGAGATAGTTTTACGTCTAAAAGAAAAGGTGATTACTCATTACAAATAGTGAGACGATAACGAGAGATTTACTGTTCAAAATAACGAAACTGAATGTCAGAATGGTGTCGTTAGACAGGAATATTTTGATAGCATCATTGATGCCATGATCAAGTTAGATCAAGAAAAGAATCATGAGATACAAAGAGAAAATAGCGCTGACGATTTACTAGAAGATTTCTCAGAACTTTAAACAGAATTAGAGATCCAACAAGCTTAATAAAGATAGAAAAGTGCTTAAATAACCGTTTTTAAAGCGCCAAATCGCCCTATTTTGCTACCCCTTATAATGGTAATTATCGGGGGTAGGGCGTGTAGTTACGTTATTCCTCATTAAAATGGTTACCCAGACAAGGCTTCTGATGAGTTGTTGCCTCAACTTAGTTAGGAGCAAAAATGATTCTATCATCTGAAAATAACGGTAAGTTTTCAACCAACCCTTCAAAACAAAATGTTACCCAAATTTAAAAAAGTTTTGAGATATAGCAAATCGTCACCACATAAAAAATATTACCGAACGCCGAGGTTGCTATGAGTTTAAAGTTTAAAATCGAATACTTAAATCAAGTTAGAGACCGTTATTTTAGGTCTAATAGAAAGCGAAAGTCCATCATCCTAGATGAGATATGCAAGATCACAGGATTTCATCGAAAATACGCAATTGAGATACTATCAATTGGTCATCACAAAGGCACTAAAGCTTCAGGACGATCTCAGAGCTATTCAGATGCCTCGATTTTTCATTTAAAAAAGCTTTGGCATCTGATGGGTCGAATGTGCTCTATAAAGATGGTGGCCGCCTTCCCTGTCTGGCTTGATTTTTACGAAGCTAAGGGTTTTTGCCCAATTATTAAACAAGAATTACTAACCATGAGTCATTCAACAATCGATCGCTATCTTAAAAACTATAGAAATCAATTTGCAAGAATTTGAGGAAAAACAACGAATCCCTGGCTTTGTTGAAGCAGATACTGTTGCTCATTGTGGTGACTCCATATCAGGGAAATTTGCTTGGTCAATTACCGTTACTGATGTATTTTCTGGATGGACTGATAATAGAGCTTTTTTTTGGTAAAGGCGCAGATGAAACATTATCTGCAATAATATCTATCAATAAGAATCTCCCCTACACGCTTAATTCTTATAACGTTGATAATGGTACTGAGTTTTTAAATCGTTATTTTGTTGAATATTTTGAAGGTAAAGATAATGTGAATCTCACAAGGTCAAGGCCTTATCGTAAAAATGATAATTGTCATGCTGAACAGAAAAACTCCACTCATAATATCAACCCCTTAGGGTTCATAATCTCCAAAAAATAATCTTCCCATTTGCCTAAATTACTAGGCATTCACGAATGGTCACAATGCGTCGTGCAATTATTTCATGTGGCATGTAATTGAATTGATCTGCCACAGGCTGTGGCATTACAGTATTGCCAACACAACTTACTATGAGGAGACAACATGAAATCGACATTTTTAAAAATCATTTTATTTGCATTGATGGGCCAATTGGCCAATGCAAGAGTATCAACAATTTCCATCGGAAGTATTGAGAGAAATAGCGGTGGACGAAGCTATGCTATTGGACTGACCTCTTCTGAAGTCAAAGAAATCAAGCTCTATTCAAGAAGTGAAGACCAGGATGCCAAAATAAAGCTATATTCGGCGATTTATTATAATGGAATTTTTACGGTAAACCTTTCAGAAGAAGAGAAGTTCACTTCCTCATATCCCTCCGACATATCTTTTAATTTGGAAGACCTTGCCCAGTACTCAATTCTTACAACCAACCCTGACTGCATGGGGCCTTGTCTACTCGTAAGAGCTGAGGCTTTTGGTGCCGATGACTTAAAACTAAATATAGAAATTGAAGGTTTGTATAGTGATGTAAGCATTTGGTCTACAGGAGTGACTGGCCTAGCCGCTCGTTCAGAAACGAGAAATAATGATCCCGCAGAAGGAAGTGCTCAGAATAGAAGATTGTTTGCAAGAATGAATAATTATGTATTATTTTTTGAAAAAGCAGGAACTAATCCAGACGGGTCATCTAATTATAAAAATTTGACCATCAGTAGTGGGCCTGAAACCTATTTCCTTGGTCAATCAAATTACTTTTACAACGATGATGACCAAACCCGATATGGGATTTGTAAATTAATATCTCTAGAGCTTGAAAATTCTCAAACCAGCGCTATTGCTTTTACAGAAAAGGAAATAGGTCTCAACGACAGGGTTGTGGGATTAAAAGATAATCAACGAGATTTTTATAAGTTATCTTCTCGATATGTCAATATCCGAAGAATAGACACGATCACTTGTAGATAATTATATATCCCGGCTCCGATATATTCGGGGCCGCTTTTTTCACTTGTAAGATAAAAAATTTATAGAAAGCAGTAATCTTCAAGAACCAAATCTATAACCGGACTGCTCAAGTTTTCGACGTACTTCTTTTAGTTTTTCTGCTGACTCTGCACAATGAATATTGTGGATGAAGTCATACTCACCAGTCATTATAATGTCTCTACCATCTTGATCTTTAGTAAGCCGTAGTGCCAGACCTCCCTCATTTATCGTTGCAACAAATTCATCTTCAGAATTTAGTCCTATCTCCACTTTTTTAAAATCCAGCTTTGGAATATAATTTGAATAATTAATGATCTCTCCATCCCTTACCCATAATATCATTTCATTTTGTGAATAATTAAAAGTATGTCAGGCGTCCACCACCTCTAGTTTCATAAAGCTTCCCCCATTAAGCTGATAACAAAGCTAAATTAAGGAGGCGACAGGATGTCTGAGCAAATTGAAAAAATAGCAACTGAACTAAAAAAATACAGAAAATCTACCGGTAGTAAAAATTATCCAAAAGAAATTCGCAATCAAGTTATTGCCCTAATGGATGAAGGTGTTTCAAGAAAAGATATTGCCGATGTTTTGCACATTCATCCGACAACCCTTGCTGGTTGGAAAAATAAAAATCGACTCAGCTCTAAAAAAGATTTTCAGCAAGCAACGATTGTTGATGATAATCCTGATATTAAGGTCACCGTTATATCCGGTTTAAAATTGACCGATCTAAGTAAATTCTTTTAATTCATGTATTTTACCTCTGGTACACAAGTCTATATTTATCGTGAGCCTGTCGATATGAGAAAAGGACATGATGGACTTGCTTCTATTGTGGAAAATACAATGAGGTTAGAGCTTCTTTCTGGAGCAATATTTTTATTTGCCAATAAAACCAGAAAACTTTGCAAGGCCCTCTATTTTGATGGATCTGGTTTAGTGATTATTCACAAGCGAATGGAAGTAGGAAGTCTCATGCCTTTTTTATCTTTTGGGGCCATACAAAAAGTAACCATTTCAGAGTTGGCCTTGCTAATGGATGGTGCTACTATTAAAATCCAAAAGCACGGAGAAAAATATATCCATGGACAAAATAAGAAGCGATCTTAAACATGACCCTAGCTATTTAAATGAAGTTATAGCTGTCATGAATAGTTCACTTAATTTTGCCAATAAAAGAATTAAAGAGCTTGAAGAAAAACTTGAACAAGCTTCAATCCAAGATCCTCTAATTGAATTACAAGATAAAATTGAGATGTTAAACCGTCGTCACTTTGGTGATGGAAAAGAGTCTTTAAATAAATTAAGACCGCCACGAAAAACTAATCGAGAACTGCTTCCTCATAATGTCTCTCCCATTGAAGTTAAAGATCAAAAGCTACCTGTAGTATCTGAAATTGAAGTTGAGCATAATGAAGTTGATTGCGCCTGTTGTGATTGCCCAAAGTTAGAAAAAATAGAAGGGCAATTTGAAGAAAGTGAAGAAATTGATCTAATTGAAAAAACGGCGATTAAAAAGAAACATAAAAGGCAAAAGTATCGCTGTAAAAGTTGTGAATCCATTGTGACTTCAATTGGTCCAGCGAAAGTGAAAAAGGGTCAAAAGTATTCTATCAACTTTTGTGTATCCACTGCGATTGATAAGTATAGCTATCATTTACCGCTGGAGAGGCAAGCAAGACGATTTGAAGAACAAGGGCTTAAAGTTGATACCAAAACCTTATATTTAGGAACAGAGTCAGTTTATTTAAATTTACTTCCTATTATAGATAAAATTAAAGAAGAAATTCTCTCCTATGGTTATGTTCATGTTGATGAGACTCGTGGGAAATTATTATCCACCAATACCAATGGTTATATCTGGTCAATGGGCAACAAATATGGAGCGTATTTTCAATATGAGACCAGTCGATCAGGTGAAGTTGCTGAAGAGATGCTTGGAGATTTTTCTGGAATTATCATTAACGATGGATTCAGTGGATATAATCGTTTTAAACAAGGAAAAAAACTAAAAGTCGCCCATTGTTGGAGTCATGCCAGACGAAAGTTTTTTGATTGTTTGGAAAATTATCCAAAGGCAGAAAATGCGATCAAACTCATGGATGATCTTTTTGAAATTGAAAGAAAATCCAAAGGTAGTTTCAAACGGCTTAAAAACTTAAGAAAGACAAAGTCCAAAGAAAAGATAGAAGAATTATTTGAATATCTTTTAAAACTTGAAAGAGAATCTCTACCAAGATCAGGTCTTGGAAAAGCGGTTGCCTACACCTTAAATCTTTGGGAGGGGCTGACTTTATTTTTAAAAGATCCCAGAATTCCACTGTCAAATAATTTGGCCGAGAGGGTTCTTAGAAATCCAGTAAAAGGACGGGATAATTATAATGGTTATCGTACGATAAACGGGGCCGACGTAGCGATGTTTTATTACAGCATTATTGAAACCTGTAAATTACTCAATTTAAACGCTAGGGCCTATTTAATCGAGCAATGTCATAGGCATTGGGATAAGCGAGAGCTCCAAACTCCACTTGAATGGGCCCAGGCCTAGAACCCCTCTAAACTAATTTAAAAACCAAGGTTATCCTGCTGATATCTGCTTCAGCAGGATTTGATCTTTAAAATTTGAATAGTTAGACCACCTTTTGGCCGTGATGCCTGAGCTACTGAAAAACAATATTCATCATAATTAACGTAATAGTTTATATTTTTTATACGAACCAAGGGGGATGAGACAAAAAATAAAAGACAGTTTGTACTCAACACCATCATATAATAAATTCCTTTTTGCAAAAATATTTTCAACAATCAACAAGGAGAATATTATGTATAGAGTTTTGATCTTGTTGTTACTATCAATTTCATTCACTAATGCAGAACTACTAAATTGTGAAGAAACGGATCAGCTATATGGCCTGTATGATATAAAGTATAATCCAGAGTCACGCTACTTTACTTTTTCCTACAAAAGCACTTTATACCTTGAAGGTTCTTTTTATGAAGGTGAAGACACTGTAAGAGGTTACTTCCCTGAATACAAAAATATTTGGAGTAAAGAATGGAAATATTTAGAAATCAGCAATGTTCGTTATAAAAAACATAATTACTTGCTTTACTATATAGACCATTCAAGCTCTATTAAAATAAATACCGAAATTATATGTTATCCCTAATATCGATAACGAAACTTATTTTTTAAACCTTCCTTACATTCCATCTAAACGATTAAAGTCACTTAAAAATTCCACATCACGAAATGAAACTTCTTCGTTTAGATTAGTGTTAAACGCCTCAAAACCCTCTACAGCAGAAGAGCATGTGACTAATTGAGGAGAGCCTTTTCCCTGTGAAAAGCAATTCCAATTAAAAATAAAAAATAGAATTAGGACGACCTTTAACATTCGTAATCTCATAAAAGTTTATCGGACAATACTTATTTAAGTATAAGCCAACTTTCTAATCTTAACTAAACAATCTAACGAGCTAACGAATTTTTGAAGAGATGGAGGACTTTAGGGGTACAAGCTTTGTAGTCACTTCCTTATCTATTTTTTGTAAAGCAATTAGATACCGTGTCCATTCCTATTAACTCTCACTAGAGTTAATAGTTGTCTAGTTTATCGGTCAAGCTTTTCAATTTATGACTTAAGTCATCCAAGCTTAGATTTTTATCACAACGGGGTATGTACTGAAATTCTGTACGACCACCTTCATGACCATAGTGAACGAAATATCGAATACGAATATATTCATCGAGTCTTTTTTCAAAGATATCTATTTCTTCCATAATCATATAGGCTTCAGTTGTAAAGAAGTCTCCTTGATAGAGAAAATATCCTTCACGATTTAAATAACCTTCATTAATGACTGATTCAAGCTCTTCTTTGGCGGCCCTAATATCTCGTCCCTTATAGCAAAGAAATTGTGCTGCAATAAAATAATCATCATTGTATTCAATACCATACGGTTCCGCTTTCACCTGTTCGATGAGAACAGATAGTGGTGTCTCACCATTATCAAGATAAATTAACTCATCATAGGAAAAAATGGGCTGAATTGAGAGTATTAGAAGAAGAAAAGTGATTATTTTCATGGAGCTCATAATATAGAATTAGAAGGAATAAGCAATAATGAATGTAAACATTATGTGGCGTTATATTGCCACATGCTTGAATGAATACTCTCAAAGTTTAGCCATTAGGTGCATGAGTATTTTAATGGTCGTTACGTATATTAAGCCTACTACTAACTTCAATCTTTGTAGAGAATATATCAATTACGTGACTCTGCACATACTACCGCATGCTTTGCATAAGAACGTTCAATTCTTGTCATGTATGACCCATCTTGGTTACGTCTATATGAACCGTCAGAATTTTTCATTCTCACAGACCTTGGAATTTTATAATAACTGGCGAATATTAAAGCTCCAGAGTCTCCATGATAAACATAAAGGTTGTGATCATTAAAAAGAGTACTACTCCAAAAGGTTGCTCCAGTATAAGCTGAAATTCTCTGATAAAAATTACTTGGTCTGTGATAATAAAACTTTGTCGAAGCAGGAATATTTGGTACACTATTCACGTAAGACTTGATGTACCTAGCCGACCATCCTGGTACTTCATAACCAAAAGCATGAGCAAATGCTCTTCCATCTTCTGTATAACCTGCTTTATTCTTATCTAAGAAACTAATTTCTACACCGCCTAGTCGTGATACTAGCATAAACTCAAGAGCCGATGGTAATCTAAGACCTCTTTTATGGCAGTAAGTTCGAGCCTCTGGATATGTCATCAATAAATGATTACCATCTCTGTCTTTCGCGAAAGGCCTCATATATGGAACTCTAAGTGAACTAACTTGAGTGACGTCTCTTTCAATAAGAGCTTCAATTCTTTCAACTTCTTCAAGCCGTTCTAGCTGCTCTTGGAGTACTTCAGTCATCTCTTCACATTCAGAAACTGAAGAACAAGAATCTTGAGCATTTACCGAAAAGTTTAACGTCAACAAAAATAAAAAAATGGGCACTTTTTTCATATAAACATCCTTAAATGCAATTAAAACGAACACACATGACTTCAAAATCCTTTGGAAGATCACTTTTGATCTCAACGGCCAAGCTGCTTACTGCATATAATGATTGAAAACTAAAAATAAGTAGTAATATAACCATGATTTTTTTCATTATTTTCTCCATTTTAGGTTTCTCAGTTTCTCTATGGTTCCATTTCACTGGAAAGTGAATTTAGATCAATACTTAGTTGCTCAACATGAGCGGTGTTTGTAGCACTACGACTTAGAAGATTCTCAAATGATTCAACATTATTCTGACACTCTGACAGCTGATCAATCTGAGGCCTATTTGCGGTCCTTCTTTCCACCAAGTTAAATGAAGAAATGATCGGTGTTTCGAAATCACCATCATAGTCAATTTGAATAATTTTCCCTTCTGTTCGAGCTCTTTCAACAAGTGCCTCAAAATGTTCAATTTCTTCCGCTGAGTATCTTTCATGCAGTAATTCCAAAATGGTAAAAGAATGAGGAGCTTCACCTACTCGAATTTCAGTCATATGATCATAGCGGGAAAGGCGTGGGTCATTTATATGGCGGAAGCTGATGTTCTGGCCATTAGGGTCTAATTGTATTTGTCCTGCAAAGCAATCCGTTAACGAAATAATAAAAAGAATCTTGAATATTAATTTTTTCATAAGCACACTCCCAACCTTTATTGACTAATAACCTGAGCATTTTCACTATCAAGTTCGACCGAATGTCCATACTGAAAAGACTCTAACGTTCTATTTCCATGACCAACAACGTGAGGATGAAAATTATCTATATTTGCCTGAAGCTCGTCACTTCTGTTTTGACATTGACCAATGAGCGAAACAAAATTAGAAGGCTCCATACTTATTTCGATTCCACCACTTTGATCCCGGATAATACTCCCCTCTTCTAATTCATTCGGTATATTAACTACTATATCGTGCCCAGTCTCCCTGGCGACGCGAAGTGCTCTTTGAAAACGATCCAGATTTCTCGGTCCATATGAGGAACTAATTAAAATACTTTCCTCTCCATAGCTATTGAAGTAATGATAGACGTTCCCTATCTGGGTCATTTCAGTTGTATAAGGAGAAAAACGAAGCTCTCTTGACCATATAGTGGTTATAGAAAAGGACACAAAAAGAAAGATTGAAAATAATCTCATTATTTACCTACCAGTAAAAGTCTTATCTTAAAAAGATTGTTGCAAACTGACTGCCAAGTTAACAACCGTATAACGATTAGTTAGCCACCTATAATTTGTATAACTTACAGACACCGTTAAGGAACTAGACGATTTCAAAGGATTTTGTCGGTCCCGGTTGATTTTGTCATCACAGAATTATCAGGCAGCGTTTTTCTTGTTTCTATAACTTAGGATTCTCCTGTTAATTTTAATACAATTAATAACTTTTTTACTACCGGTGTAGTTTCTGCCGTAGTATAAGTACCAGCATTTGTCATAAAAAATGGGATAATAACCAAAATTATTAAACTGAGTTTTTCCAATGTTTTTCTCCGGATATATATTATGTTTATTAGGACATTAACAGCGATCAAAAGTATTTTAAAATAAATCTCTTAACTTTGAAAATATTCTGTTTACAAAGAGGAATACAAATCCAGATAGTAGCACCACAAGCTCAACGTATAAAAAGTTATCAAAAACTATCCAAAGAATCTGCAAAATCCGTTTTTAATCAAACGATTATATAAGGAATTGTAAACTAGTCTATTATGAAGAAATAAAAAGAGAAAATGGCGCAGATGATTTTCTAGAAGACTTCTCAGAACTTTAAACAGAATTAGTGATTCAACAAGCTTAATAAAGAATGAATAGGACTTGTTATTTCCTGGCAGATTATTGTTCTATTTTGGGAGCTATTCAAACTCATTTAATTCTAGAAGTTAGAGTTAAATTAGAAAAACATTTATAAAAGTGTGTAACTAAGCATCGAAAATGTCATGTGTCATCTGATCAGGGAAAATGTCCTAAATAAAGGAAATTGACCGGCTCCATGCCTTATCGTGAAATAAGGCCCCAAATAAACAATAAGGAGCCGGTCAGATGAAGCTTACCTCAAACCAACAGATTAGAGTAGATGTAATTATTAAATACCTCAATGGTGATATCTTCCTAGAAGATGCTCTATCAATTGTTCAACTTAGTGAAAGACACTTTAGAAGGGTACTTAAGGCCTTTAGAGAGGAAGGCTTTGAATCTCTTCGTCAAGGAAATGCTAACGGAATACCACTTAATAAGACCTCTTGTTCAACTCGTAACATGATAATTAGAGAATACCGTCAAAAATACTTTGATTATAATGTCAGTCACTTTAGGGAGAAGTTATTAGATGATTTTGAAATTATGGAGAACTATATTGTTCCTTCCTATCAAACGATCAGACGAATTTTAATTAGTGAGAAACTGATTACTCATAAAGTAAAGAAAAAGAAGAAGGCCTTCAAACCGAGAAAGAGTTATGAAAAAGAGGGCCTCATGGTTCAAAATGGTTTTAAACGGCTCAGCAATAGACGATAGTATCAATTCTGTCGGTACATACTGTTATTACTTAAGAGCGTGGGCTGTTTCAGACTCTGTTTCCGGTGGTTATTTAAATATAGAAAGTGGTTATGGGGAAATTATAGTAATAGTTCGTGATAAATAGTCACAATTATAATGTTTTACAAACTGGATAAGTATAATATTGGTAGGGCGCTGGTAGATTGATCTGAGCTCCGAATTTAGGACCAGGCAAATCTGATACAATTTCATGGGCCCATTGATCCATTTCATTGCTAACAAAATCACTTCCATTATCAACGAAAATCGTTTTGGAAGCCCCCTTGTGTGGTAAATTTATCGTTAATTTTGCCACGTAGATTTTTTTTTTAAGGTGGTGGTTTTTTGGCTATTTGTTATTTTTTTTCCCATTTAGCCACCATGGGATAGGATCTTCGATAAAGCCACGTTTATCCATAGTAAAGTCGTTGTAGAATATATCATAATCTATTGTTCGATCATTATAAAAATCTACATCGTCTAAGCGATCTCCACTATCATCGTAAATAAAGATCCATTCAACTTTACCATCACCGTCAAAGTCACCAGCTTGAAAAGGTCCAGATCTTTTTTTTAAATGATGAACAGATCATCTCCTGTAATGGCTCTGGTGACTTGATAACCTTCTCTATTAAATGTTCCTATTGAGTTTAAGGCCCTGGCAAGCTCGTTTTCAATATTATTAGCGCCAGCAAAAGGTGTCTCGAGGAGATTATCAAGTCCCATAACAAGTCTTTTAAATGCGGGGTCAACACTATCGATACCATTTGTTCTGAAATATCGGGGTTATCTGCCCTTGCCACTCTTATCGCCTCATTCATTTCTGTTTCTATAAATTGAAGTAGAGGAGGTCTGAAGTTCGGATACTCTGAGATCACTCTCGTTTTGACGTAGCCTTCTTGGTAATTACTGGCCTCAGTATTGATGGTGTTAAAAACAACGTCAGTATTAGGAAGTCGAGGTGGTTCTATTGATGAGATATTTTGATTGATAATACTCACACAACTAGGTGTTGGTGTGCAGTTAATATAATAACCTTTAAAGTCGGTTTTTAAAAATTCTACCCTCACGTTAGGATGAGCATTTTTAAAAGTGTTTGATTGAAAGCTATTACATAGAGTTCTTTCATGGTTAGCGATTACGGCATTGACTCCACCAAGACCAAAACGTTTGTTCATCTCTTTCATGCCACTCTAAGCAAGCCTGACGCCTGGGTTGTTCATATTATTAAAAAGCTCAGTACAGCCCTACTCCGGTAAAAGCACATAAACCACCGGCCGCTACAGCTCCTAGAGCAATGGTTAGATCTGTCATCATTTCTGCTCTATCATTTTGATCGAGAAGTTTTTGAGCGAGGTCACATTGAAGTCTTGTGGCCTCATAGGGACTCGTTGAGAGCATGGTATCAACTGCCTGACGATAACCAAGAAGCTCAACTCTCTCTTGACCACTTAAACTTTGAACATTTGATATAGTTGCTGCTGATTGATCTATTAATGTAACGAGAGCATCGATAATATCAGAAAAAATTTCGGCATCAGTCTCTTGCCCACTGACAGTTAGAAGA